>NZ_PJLX01000003.1:0-368368 GCF_002843095.1 Pseudomonas sp. YY-1
CTAAACCTACTTTTTCAACAGAATCGGCCAAAAGCAGTCGTTTCATGATCGTTACCACGCCGCAGCGTGGGAGCCATCGTATTCCGTTCACAGAGCTGAGCAGCCATGAGCCAATGCGCAAGGCTTTCATATAGCCGGAAGCCCGAGCATCACAACGCCCCTCTAGGCCAATGACTGAGCGATGGGCGCTGAACTCCACACCGCATCAAAGCCACAACGGCCACGCCGCAAAGTGGATCATTCATTAAGCCCTTAATTGGATCAATACCTTGATCCTCTTAGTTGTCTTAATTGGGCAGACCTTACTGATCCCACATCCACAAAGGGTACTGCTCTATGACTCGTCTTGATTGGTTTGAAGCTTCACCCGGTGCAGCAAAAGCGCTGGGAGGGCTGCACCATTACGTCACCACCGGAACGAACCTGCCGCCTCAGCTCATCCATCTGGTGTTCTTGCGGGCATCGCAAATCAATGGATGCGCGCACTGCATCGATATCCATTCGCGAGATCTGATCAAGGGAGGTATGTCAGTAGATAAGCTCGTTCTGGTGCCAGTCTGGCATGAGGCCGCGCATCTGTTTTCCGAGCAGGAACGTTCCGCCCTGGCCTGGACGGAAGAAGTGACCCTAATCGGCGAAACGCATGTTTCCGACGAGGCTTATGCCGCGGCATCGTCCGCATTCAATTCGAAAGACCTGGTCGACCTCACGGCCGCTATCGCAGCCATGAACGCCTTCAACCGCATGGGTGTCAGCTTTCGCTTGAGCCCTGCTGCGAAGGCGTAAACCGGAAGGGGGGATTTAAACCCCCCGTCTCAAGTGTCTCTTCTTAAACCGCTACCGCCGCTGCACCTCTGGAACGCCAGGCAAACCCCAGCACCATCAGCAACCCCAGCCCGGCCATCGCTGCACCGGCCAGGGAGATCGCCGGGTAGCCCAACCCCGCGTTGATCACCGCGCCGCCCAGCGCGGCGCCAATCGCATTACCGAGGTTGAAGGCGCCGATATTCACCGCCGAGGCCAGGTTGGGTGCTTCCTTGGCGGCTTCCATCACACGCATCTGCAGTGGCGGCACGATGGCGAAGCTGGCGATGCCCCAGATCAGGATGGCCACGGCAGCCGGTAGCGGCCAGCGCATCAGCACGGTGAAGGCCAGCAAGACCAGGATCAGCGCACTGAGCGAGACGATCAGAGTGCGGTCGACGGAGCGATCTGCCGCCTTGCCACCCCACACATTGCCCAGCGTCAGGCCGATGCCGTACAGCACCAGCATGGCGGTGATGAAGGCGGTGGACGCCTGGGTCTCGCTGCTGAGGATCGGCGCGATATAGGTGAACACGGTAAACATCGCGCTGGAGCCGATTACGGTTAGCGCCAGCGCCGCCAGCACCGGGCCACGGCCCAGCACGCGGATTTCCGCCAGCACGCCGTCGCTTTTCGGCAGCGGCACGTTGGGCAGCGCGAACCATAGCGAGACCATCGCCAGCACACCGAGCCCGGTGATGCCCCAGAACGCCGTGCGCCAGCCGAGCACCTCACCGAACCAGGCAGCCAGCGGTACGCCGCCGATGGTCGCCAGGGTCAGGCCCATGAACATCGCTGCCACCGCCCCCGCGCGTTTATCTGGCGCGACCACACTGGCAGCTACGATGGAGCCGACGCCGAAGAAGGCGCCGTGGTTGAGCGAGGTCACTACGCGGGCGATCAGCAGGCTGTAGTAGTCGGTGGCCAGGGCCGACATGAGGTTGCCCAGGGTGAAGATGGCCATCAGCCCGATCAGCAGGTAGCGCCGGGGAATCTTGCCGGTGGTCAGTGTCATCAGCGGTGCGCCGAGCAGCACGCCCAGCGCGTAGGCACTGACCAGCAGGCCGGCAGCGGGAATGGAAACGCCGAGATCGCTGGCGATACCCGGCAACATGCCCATGGGGGCGAACTCGGTAACGCCGATGCCGAAGGCACCGATGGCGAGTGCAACGAGTGGTGGATTGATACGCATGGAAAGGCTCCTCATCTATGCCGCGAATGCTACGATCCAGCCTTTAACGGCGGTAGATGGTATTTCTGGCAAACACCTTTGCTTACGGAGCACAAATGGACCTAGGCGGCCGATCAGGTGACATGGTGGTGTTCGCCACCGTGGCGGAGGAAGGCAGCCTGTCGGCCGCCGCACGCGCATTGGGGCTGACACCTTCGGCGGTCAGCCGGATCATCGCGCGTACCGAGCAGCGCCTTGGCACACGCCTGCTGCTGCGCACCACCCGCGCGATCACCTTTACCGCCGAGGGCGAGGCGTACCTGCGTGGTGCACGGCGCATCCTTGCCGATATGGCGGAGGTCGAAGAAGCCATCGCCGATCAGGGCGTGCCACGGGGGCGCTTGCGCGTCAGCGCTGCGCTCGGCCATGGGCGGATGACCATCGTGCCGCTGGTGGCGGCGTTCAGCGCGCGTTACCCGAACATCACTGTCGACCTAAGCCTGGGCGACGAAGTGGTCGATATTCTTGGCGGCCAGGCTGACGTGGCCGTGCGCTTCGGCCATCTGCCGGACAGCCCGTTGACCGCCCGCAAGGTCGGCGAAACCGGCCAGGTGGTGGTGGCCTCCCCCGATTACCTGCAACGCCATGGCACGCCGCAGCAGCCGGAAGACCTGCTGCAGCACAACTGCCTGCGCTTTAATTTCCGCCGCGCCGAACCCAACTGGCCCTTTACCCGCGATGGCCAGGCGTTCTCGCTCAAGGTCTGCGGCAATATCGAATGCAGCAGCGGCGAAGCGCTGGCGCAGTTCGCCAGGGTCGGCGCCGGCATCGCGCGCATCGGCGAATTCAGCGTGGCCGAAGACCTGCAGCGCGGCGATCTGGTGCCGCTGCTGCAAGCCTTCAACCCCGACGACCGGGAGCCGATTCATGCGGTATTCATCGGCGGCCCGGCAATGCCGGCGCGGGTGCGGGTGTTCGTGGATTTCCTGGTGGAACATCTCCGGATGTGAGCAGCGGCTGGGTCAACACTGATCCCAGATTTCGATGCCTAGCTCAGCATCGGGCGGACATGCATCAATCCGCTCTTGAAGCACTTCGGGCGTGAAGTAAAGCGCCGGGGACATTCTTCGGTTTGCCGGCAGCCTCGGCAGTATGTCGCTGGCCGAGCCCCTGTACAGGCTGGGGAAGTTGTCAGAGCGGGTCTGCGTGAGCTTCCCGGCTTCGGCCAGTTCATCGACCCACCGCGGCCACCCAGCCTCCCAGAGCGCCAGGGTGTTTTCCCCTCGAACCGACTCAACGTCGGGGTGCATATAGATCCGCATCTGATAGCTCATTCAGCGTACTCCCTCGCGCTCAACCAACCCCGCCAACAACTTGCCATGCAATTCATGCAACGTGCGCTGCTCGTCAGCGGTCAATCCTGAAAGCACGCGCTGCAGGTTGGCCACATGGCCTTCGAGCATGCCGTCGATCAGTTCGAACCCAGCCGGCGTCAACGCCACCAGCACACCACGGCGGTCGGAGGGATGCTTGCGCCGCTCGATCAGCCCGGCTTTTTCCAGGCGGTCGATACGACTGGTCATGCCGCCCGAGGAAATCATCGCGCTCTCGTACAACGTTGTCGGCATCAACGCATAGGGCTCACCCGAGCGACGCAGAGTAGCGAGCAAGTCGAACTCACCGGCCTGCAGCCCATGTTCGGCGAAGAACGGCAGCAGGTGATCGCGGCTGATCATCTGGTTCAGCTCAGCCAGACGGCCAATCACCGCCATGGAAAAACCATCCAGATCCGGGCGCTGTCGAAGCCATTGCTCGGCAGCCAATTGTGCGCGGTCTTGCATATCGCCCTCGACTTATCTTGATATCAAGATACTTTTCAAAAAGAATGTTTGCATCGTAACGCATCCATCCTCAGGAGACAGCTGCATGCCCGGCTCCCAATTTCGTCCCGTTCTCGCCTTGTCACTATTGCTGACCATCGGCGCCCTGATGGGACTGACCAGCATCCTGGTGAAACTGGCCGGCAACGTTGGCTGGCCGGCCATGGCCTACCTGCTCTGGAGCTTGCTGGGCGGCGGCTTGCTGCTGTTGCTGTTCACCTGGATACGCGGCGAGCGCCCCGGCATCAGCCCAAGGTTGCTGGGTTACTACCTGGCCTCGGGGCTGCTCAGCATCGCGGTGCCGAATGGTTTGCTGTTCAGCTCCATCGGCCATGTCGGCGCCGGGTTCGCCTCGATGTGCCTGGCCTTCCCGCCTTTGATCACCTACCTGCTGGCCCTGGCCTTGCGCATGGAGGGATTGAGCCGCATTCGTCTGCTGGGCATCTGCATCGGTCTGGCCGGCAGTCTGCTACTGGCACTGGGCAAGCTCAACGCAGGCGACAGCCCCCTGCTGTGGGTGCTGGCAGCGCTCTGCGTGCCGGTGTTTCTGGCGCTCGGCAACATTTACCGTGCCCGCGACTGGCCACAAGGGGCCAGCCCGCTGTCCCTGGCACCCGGCATGCTGCTCGGCGGCGCACTGCTGCTGGTGCCACTGGGCCTGTTCGGCGTAGACCTCGCACCGCGTTTGCAAGGCGCTGCGGCCGTGGGCCTGCTGGTCTTGCAGATGCTGCTGTTCGCGGCCGTTTATGCGCTGTTCTTCGTTCTACAGAACCTGGCTGGCACGGTATTTCTCAGCCAGATCGGCTCGGTAGCGGCGATCACTGGCGCGGCCATCGCCATAGGCCTGCTCGGCGAACAGGGCAGCTTGTCGATGCTACTGGCGGCGCTGTGCATCGTCGGCGGCGTGCTACTGGTGGCCTGGCGCGGGGCGAAGGACGCCAAGGCGTGAAGCGTCAGCGCGTAGGGCGGATCGGGACGCCGACCGCTCGTAGCGGAGCGAACAGTCCGCCGATCAGCGTCCTCGCACGCATCAATCGTCATAAAGCCCTTCATCCGTCTCCGGGCCTCCCGCCCAGTCCAGGGGATAGCGTCCACTCTCGACGTTTCGGTGAAAAGTGGAATAGGGCCAGTCACTTAGCCGCTGCACCAAGCCATGCTTGAGCGGGTTGATGTGGATGTAATCGAGATGGCGGCAGAAATCCTCATCGTCACGAATCAGGTGCTCCCAGTAACCACGTTGCCAGATGCCACGCTCACGGCGGCGCAGCAGAATCTTCGAGCGCCATTCTTCAGCCGGCACATCACGGGAAAAGAGCATCTTGATCAGGCGCCAGCGCAGTGCGAAATCAGCCTCGCCCTGCGGAAGCTCGATCAGGCAGTGGAGATGGTCGGGCAATACCACCCAGCCATGGATCTGGAACGGATGGCTGCGCCGGACGATACGCACGGCCTCGCGCAAGACGTCGATATTGCGGACAAGCAGATCGTTACCATGGCGAACACGCAGGGCGTGAGTGAAGAAGTAGGTGCCACCCGGACACCAGACGCGGCGGTAGTTGGGCATGAGACGTCGTCCTTGACAGTCCTGGTGAGCAAGAGTCTAGACGACAGGTTGCACCAATACCTCGACCTTTAAAGGCGTACTGCTTCGCGACGACTGCATGGATGCAGGAGGTAGAGCGACGCAGGAAGCCAAAGCCGAGTACGCTGAAGGCTATAGCGCGTAGGGCGGACTCAGGAGCGAAGCGAACAGTCCGCCAGGCCACTCGGCGCACCCCACAGGCAGGTGACGCAATGAAAAACGCCACCCGAAGGTGGCGTTTTCATCAGCAAGCTCGAATCACTTCTTGCCCAGCTTCTTCAGCTCTTCGTCGCGCAATTCGCGACGCAGGATCTTGCCGACGTTGGTGGTCGGCAGCACATCGCGGAACTCGACGGCCTTGGGCACCTTGTAGCCGGTGAGGTTAGCGCGCATGTGTTCCATCACCTGTTCCTTGGTCACGCTCTCGCCTGGTTTGACCACCACGAACACCTTGATCGCCTCGCCGGATTTCTCGTCCGGGATACCGATGGCGGCGCACTGCAGTACGCCCGGCAGAGTTGCCAGCACGTCTTCCAGTTCGTTCGGATAGACGTTGAAGCCGGACACCAGAATCATGTCCTTCTTGCGGTCGACGATGCGCAGGTAACCATCTTCCTGGATCAGGCCGATATCGCCGGTCTTCAACCAGCCTTCGGCGTCGAGGATTTCGTCGGTGGCTTCCTGGCGCTGCCAATAGCCCTTCATCACCTGCGGGCCTTTCACGCACAGCTCGCCGATTTCGCCGATGGCCAGTTCCTGGCCGTCATCGTTGACGATCTTGCACAGCGTCGATGGCACTGGAATGCCGATGGTGCCGAGTTGGATGGCGCTGAACGGGTTGACCGTAGCCACCGGGCTGGTCTCGGTCATGCCGAAGCCTTCGCAGATGGCGCAGCCGGTGACTTCCTTCCACCGCTCAGCGGTGGCCAACTGCAGGGCCATACCGCCCGAGAAGGTCGCTTTCAGGCTGGAGAAGTCCAGCTTGCGGAAATCCTCGTTATTGCACAGGGCCACGAACAGAGTGTTGAGGCCGACGAAGCCGGTGAAGCGGTACTTGGCCAGGTCCTTGACCACTGCCGGCAGGTCGCGCGGGTTGGTCAGCAGGACGTTGTGGCCACCGATCAGCATCATCGCCATGCAGTGAAAGGTGAACGCGTAGATGTGATACAGCGGCAGCGGTGCGATCAGCACCTCACAGCCTTCATTAAGGTTGGCGCCCATCAGCTCCTTGACCTGCAGCATGTTGGCCACCAGGTTGCGATGGGTGAGCATGGCGCCCTTGGCCACGCCAGTGGTGCCGCCGGTGTACTGCAGCACGGCGATGTCGTCGTTGCTCGGGCTGGCCTCGGCGAAACTCTGGCCACGGCCCTTGGCCAGGGCGTCATTGAGTTTGACCGCCTTGGGCAGGTTGTAGGCCGGCACCATCTTCTTCACGTGCTTGATCACGGCATTGACCAGCAGGCGCTTGAAGGTCGGCAGCATGTCGCCAACTTCGGTGACGATCACGGTCTTGACGCCGGTCTTGGGCACGACCTGTTCGGCCAGGTGGGCCATGTTGGCCAGGCAGATCAGCGCCTTGGCGCCGGAGTCGTTGAACTGGTGCTCCAGCTCTCGTGCGGTGTACAGCGGGTTGGTGTTGACCACCACCAGGCCGGCGCGCATGGCACCGAATACCACGACGGGGTACTGCAGCACGTTAGGCAGCTGCACGGCGATGCGGTCGCCGGGCTTGAGGTCGGTGTGTTTCTGCAGGTAAGCGGCGAAGTCACCGGAGAGTTTGTAGATCTCGCCGTAGGTGAGCGTCTTGCCCAGGTTGCTGAAAGCAGGCTTGTCGGCGAAGCGTTGGCAGGACTCTTTCAGTACCGCAAGGATGTTCGGGTACTGATCGGGATTGATTTCGGCAGCAACCCCAACGGGATACTTGTCCTTCCAGAAGTTTTCGGTCATGGAAGCCCACTCCTAAGCAACAGCTGATCTTCACCGCGCGAAGGCGGTTGTTTGTTGTGTGTATAGCTCGCTTTTCCGCTGGCCCCAGGGCACGGAAGCGCGCCGAGAGTAGCAGCTTTGCCAGAGGCCGACCAGCACCAACCATGGCCAGCAGAGTCGTTAAAGTGACCAAAAAAGACTACAAAGTCACAAACAATCTTTATCTTCGCAAACCCGCAAAAAGCCTCTAGCTCGCATATTGCAGCGCATAGAGCCTAGCTCGTCTCTGTCACCGATGCAGCACTGAGTTGTATGAAACACGCGAAGGTAGTTACCAAATCACAACAATTGGACTGCCCGATGGCAGCTGAGGCGGGAAGCCCCTCCCCTGAGCAGGGGAGGGGCTTTGGATCAAGCGATGTCGCGCAGCTCGCGACGCAGGATCTTGCCAACCGGGGTCATCGGCAGCGAGTCCTTGAACACGATGTGCTTAGGCACCTTGTAGCCGGTGAAGTTTTCCTTGCAGTAGGCCTTGAGTTCTTCCGCGGTGACACCGCCGTCACGCGGCACCACGAACAGCTTGACCACCTCCCCGGATTTCTCGTCCGGCACACCGATAGCGGCGCAACTGGCGACCTTCGGGTGGGCCATGACCACATCCTCGATTTCGTTGGGGTACACGTTGAAGCCCGAGACGATGATCATGTCCTTCTTGCGATCAACGATACGCACGAAACCGTCGGCATCGATCACGGCAATGTCGCCGGTCTTGAACCAGCCTTCGGCATCGAGCACTTCGGCGGTGGCTTCTTCACGCTGCCAGTAGCCCTTCATTACCTGCGGCCCCTTGATGCAGAGCTCGCCGCGCTCGCCCGTCGGCAGTTCGTTGCCGTCGTCGTCGATGACCTTGAACGCCGTGCCCGGCACCGGAATGCCGACGGTACCCAGACGCGCCTTGTCACCGTAGGGGTTGGTACTGGCCACCGGCGAGGTTTCGGTCAGGCCATAGCCTTCGACCACGGTGCAGCCGGTCATCTGCTGCCAGCGCTCGGCGGTGGCTTTGACCAGCGCGGTACCACCGGAGTTGGTGACCTTGAGGTTGGAGAAGTCGAGGTTCTTGAACTCGGGGTTATCCATCAGCGCGACGAACAGGGTGTTCAGGCCCAGCAGCGCGGAGAACTTCCACTTGCCCAACTCCTTGACGAAGCCGGGGATGTCGCGCGGGTTGGTGATCAGTACGTTGTGGTTGCCGTTGACCATCATGCACATGCAGTTCGCGGTGAATGCGTAGATGTGGTATAGCGGCAGCGGCGCGATCATGATCTCCTGGCCCTGCTTCATCAGCGGCGTGCCGTCCGGGCCGAGCTGCGACAGGCAGGCATCGACCTGCAGCATGTTGGCCACCAGGTTGCCGTGAGTGAGCATCGCGCCCTTGGCTACACCGGTGGTGCCGCCGGTGTACTGCAGCACGGCGATGTCGTCGTGGCTGGCCTTGACCGGCGCCAGCGCCTGGCCATGGCCCTGCTTGAGCACCTGCTTGAAGGCAATGGCCTGGGGCAGATGGTAGTCCGGCACCATCTTCTTGATCTTCTTCACCACGGTGTTGACCAGCCACCCCTTGAGGCTCGGCAGCAGGTCGCCCATCTTGGCTTCGATCAGGTAGTCGATCTCGGTATCCGGCAGCACTTCCTGCACCAGCTTGCCGAACATGTTCAGGTACACAAGCGCACGCACACCGGCGTCCTTGAACTGGTGGCGCATCTCGCGCGCGGTGTACAGCGGGTTGGTGTTGACCACGATCAGCCCGGCACGCATGGCGCCGAATACCGCGATCGGATACTGCAGCACGTTGGGCATCTGCACCGCGATACGATCGCCCGGCTTGAGGTCGGTGTGCTTTTGCAGGTAGGCGGCGAAGGTCGCGGAGAGACGGTCCAGCTCGGCATAGGTCAGCGTAACGCCGAGATTGCTGAAGGCCGGACGGTCGGCAAAGCGCTTGCACGAGCGTTCGAATACTTCGATCACCGACTTGTAGCTGGACAGGTCGATATCGTTGGGCACGCCAGGGGCGCGTTTGTCGTTCCAGAAATCAGGCTGCATTGTTCTTGTCCTCTTCCCCTGAAGTGATCTGACTGCCCGGAAAGTAGCAGCTTAGGGCCGAGCCGCAAATAGCTCGAAGGCGTCATTGATGGGCTGAATTTCGCAATAAATGTAGTGATTCGTAACCGATCTTTACCGCTTCGAAGAAAACCGGGGAGCTATGCCTGTTGATGGCCAAGGTGCACAATGCCGCCAACTTCCGGCACAAGGATTCGCCATGCGCCACAACGCCTTTCCCCTGGCCACCCAGGACGGTCTTCACCTGCACGTCAACCACTGGCACGGTGATCAACCACCGCGTGCGGTGGTCATGCTGTCCCACGGCATGGCCGAACACGGTCTGCGCTATGCACGCCTGGCCGAAAGCCTGGTGGCCGCCGGCTTCGACCTCTATGCGCTGGACCAGCGCGGCCACGGCCAGAGCGCCGCTCAGGGCACGCTCGGTCACTACGCCGACGAAGGCGGCTGGGACAAGGTGGTCGGCGACCTGGCCTCGCTCAATCACCATATCCGCCAACGCTACCCCCAGGCGCCGATCTTCCTGTTCGGCCACAGCATGGGCAGCTACATCGGCATGGCCTACCTGCTGGGGCACAGTTGCAGCCTGCAGGGCGCCATCCTCTCCGGCTCCAACTACCAGCCGGTGGCGCTGTACAAGGCCGCGCGGCTGATCGCCGGCTTCGAGCGCTGGCGTCTGGGTCCCAAGGGGCGCAGCAAGGTGATCGATTACCTGTCCTTTGGCTCGTTCAACAAGGCCTTCAAGCCCAACCGCACGGCCTTCGACTGGCTCAGCCGCGATGCAGCGGAAGTGGATAAATACGTGACCGATCCGCTGTGCGGTTTCGTCTGCACCACGCAGTTGTGGTGCGACCTGCTCGATGGCCTGCAATACATCACCCCGGTCGAGAACCTGGCGCAGATCGATGCCGACCTGCCGTTGCTGGTGATCGGCGGCTCACGCGACCCGGTCAGCGACGGCAAGCGCCTGGGTGACCTGGCGGGCGCCCTGCGCGAAGCCGGCGTGCGCGACGTGCAACTGAAGATTTATCCCGAGGCCCGTCATGAGTTGCTCAACGAGAGCAATCGCGACGAGGTCACCGCCCACCTGATCGATTGGCTGCAGCAGGCGCTGAGCCATGGTCGAAGCCCAATCAAGGAGTGTCCATGACCCAGGTAACCAACATCCCCTACGAAGCCCTCGAAGTCGGCCAGCAGGCGAGCTTCGAGAAACAGGTCGAAGAACGCGACGTGCAACTGTTCGCTGCGGTATCCGGCGACAACAACCCGGTACACCTGGACGCCGCCTTCGCCGCCGAGACCATGTTCAAGGAGCGCATCGCCCACGGCATGTTCACCGGCGCGCTGATCAGCGCCGCCATCGCCTGCAACCTGCCCGGCCCGGGCACCATCTACCTCGGCCAGCAACTCAAGTTCACCCGCCCGGTGAAACTCGGCGACACCCTGACCGTGAAACTGGAAGTGCTGGAAAAACTGCCGAAGAACCGCGTACGCATCGCCACCCGCGTTTTCAACCAGGACGGCAAGCAAGTGGTCGACGGCGAAGCCGAAGTGCTCGCCCCGGCCAGCGAGCAGACCGTGACCATGCCACCGATGCCGCAGGTGACTGTCGGTGCATAGTGTTTAAACGCTGAACTACCGGGTATCCCCTGGGTAATCGCATGACTGGCTTAGGATCGGTTTAAGGGCTGTCTGCATCTGAAGAGAGGCCGGTTGACGAGCTCCTGCACAATCGCATCCGTACGCCAGCCAATTGCATTGGTAGGTAGGACGTATTCATGGCCGGGAAGTGAAGCCTGGCCTCTGCGCATGCGGCGAGGCAGTTAAATCCTCCAGCCCCTCTTCTACCCTTCACTTAGCACGGGCAATCAGCTATAAGTTTTTCCCATGAAACTGCGTGAACTATAGTTTTCTCGCGCTTCCTATAGGAAATTTGTCATGCGGCAACCCATTGAGCGAGCCGGATACAGCTGGCTGATCAACGCCCTCGATCTTCGCTGCATGTCGCTTGATCATGAGTGTGTCATAGGCTCGCGCCCAGCGCTCTCTCAGTCCGCCGGCGGCGTGAAAGTAGAGGTCTTCGCCAAGGGATACGCCAGAGAGCAACGCCCCATCGACCAGATGCTCTTTGCGCTCTCATACGAAGGAGTAAATCTGGGTGTCCTGGAGCGCGCCTTCCAGATTCCCGTTGTCCGGGATGACCTGGCTGCTGCAATCGCTGAGAAGCCAGCCAGCGGCTATCTGCGCCGGCTCTGGTATATCTGCGAGAACATTGCAGGCCACCAGTTGCCTTTGCCTGACGCCGCCCAGAACATTCCCTATGAGCACCTGCTCCCACCGGAGAAATATTTCACCGGCCCAGAGGAGATGTCACGCAGGCATCGAGTGCGGATGAATCTCCTAGGAACGCCTCAGCTTTCAGCCCTGATTTTCCGCCAGGGCTGGACAGACGACAGTCTGTTGAATGCGCAAATAGTCGAGCGCATGCATGACCAGATGGTTGATTTCTCGGTCACCGAGATTGCTAGAGCGGCGCAATACCTGCTGACGACCGAGACTCGCAGTTCCTACGAGATCGAGCACGAGCAGCCAGCTCCCGATCGAGTCATGCGATTTGTGAGAGTGCTGGAGCAGGCGGGGCAACGCCCGCTGGATGAGGAGTTTCTGTTCGACATCCACCGGATAGCCCTCGGTACCGGGCGACCCGATCCGTCCATTGGTGCATACAGGCACCTGCAGAACTGGCTCGGCCGTGGGGATCTGATCCATCTGATCCCGCCGGCGCCGGAAACAGTGCCTGAGATGATGGAGGAGTGGTTCGTCATGCGTGAACGCGTCATGCGCAGTGATGCCCCAACGCTAGTGAAGCTAAACGCGATCGCGCACAGTTTTATCTACATCCATCCTTTCATGGATGGAAACGGCAGGTTGTCCCGCTTCATCATGCAGGACATTCTGGCCAACGAAGGTCTCAAGCTGCAGGGCATCATCCTGCCTATCTCCGCCGGCCTTCTGGTCAACCTGGACAGCTACATCGGTACGCTCGACGCATTGTCACGGCGGTTACTTAGCGCCACGCAGTACCACCGGAGGGACTTGACCAGCGACCCTGAACTGAATGGGGCGCATACCCATCTGTTCGCCCACCTGGACTTCACTGACCTGCAGGGCGAGATTAATAAAAGTGCTGCACGAGTCCTGGATGGACTCATGCGTGATGAGGTCAACCATCTGGTCCGCCGCGATAGATTCAAAGAGCAAATGAATCGCGAGCTGGATCTGTCGAACCGGGATCTTGAGCTGCTTATTGCGGTGATTTACGAGAACAGCGGGCGTGTCTCCAAGCGTAAACGGACGAGCTTGTTCCAGCACCTGACGGATGAGGATATTGCGCTAGCAGAGAGCATCTATGCCGATCTGCATACGCCGGAAGAACCAGAGCCTGAGATGACTCCGGACTCTGCGCAGTAGGTTTGCACTTTAGACAAACAAGGGGCGCGCGTTGAGCCAACGCCTGCAGCCGACAAAAATCCGCTGCAAGCTGGTGCGCGACCGCAGCGTCGCGCACCACTTTTGTTCTACACTCACAAACCTTGAGCGACCTGGCACTGCATAAGTGCGCTTCGTTGTGCATTTCGCACAAAACTCTTTGATCACCTCGCCAAGCAGCGTGCTGCGCTGGTTTCTGGCACGTCCCCTGCTATCGCCAAGGCTTCACACCCTTACCGGAGCCAGGTCCATGAGCAACGCCACCCCCGATAGCGATTACCCTCTGAGCGAGGTGCCCAACGGCGCACGCAAAGGGCTGTTCTCCACCGCCATCCTGTTGTTCGGTTTCACCTTCTTCACCGCCACCATGTTCGCTGGCGGCAAGATCGGCATGGCCTTCGATTTCACCACTCTGCTCTGGGCTGCGGTGATCGGTAACCTTCTGCTCGGCCTGTACGCCGCCGTACTGGGCCTGATCGCCTGCCGCAGCGGGCTGAACTCGGTGCTGATGGGCCGTTTCTGCTTCGGCGAGGTAGGCAGCAAGCTTTCCGACATGCTCCTGGGCTTCACCCAGATCGGCTGGTACGCCTGGGGCACGGCGACCATCGCCATCGTCCTGGTGAAGATTCTTGGCCTGCCCGAAGGCCTGACCATTCCGCTGATGGTGCTGTTCGGCTTCGGTTTCTGCCTCACCGCCTTCATCGGCTACAAAGGCCTGGACCTGCTCTCGCGCGTCGCCGTGCCGGCCATGCTGGTGCTGCTGGTGGTGTCGCTGTGGATCGCCACCCGTGATATCGGCGGCCTGGCCGGCCTGCTGGCGGTCGAGCCCAAGGAGAGCATGAGCCTGAGCGTGGCCATCACCCTGGTGTTCGGCACCTTCGTCAGCGGCGCCACCCAGGCCACCAACTGGACGCGCTTCGCCAAGAGCGGCCGCGTCGCGGTGCTGGCCAGCCTGTTCGGTTTCTTCATCGGCAACGGCTTGATGATCGTTGCCGGAGCCTACGGCGCCATCGTCTATCAGCAACCGGACGTGGTCGAAGTGCTGGTGCTGCAGGGCCTGTCCATGGCTGCCGTGATCATGCTGTTCCTCAACCTGTGGACCACTCAGGACAACACCATCTACAACTTCGCCGCCGCCGGCTGCAACCTGCTGCGCACCGGCAAGCGCAAGACCGTGACCCTGGCCGGCGCGGCCATCGGCACGCTGCTGGCCATTGGCGGCATGTACGAGATGCTGATTCCCTTCCTGATCCTGCTCGGCTCGGTCATCCCTCCGATTGGCGGCGTGATCATGGCCGACTTCTTCTACGGCCACCGCGCGCGCTATCCGAAACTGGCCGATGTACGCCTGCCAGCGTTCAACTGGGTCGGCCTGGGCGCCTACCTGATCGGTGCGCTGAGCGCCTACTTCTCGCCCTGGGTCGCACCGCTGGTAGGCATCGCCGTGGCTGCCCTGGCCTACGTCGTACTGTTCGAACTGAACAAAGCCCTGGTCGGCCGCCAGCAGGTCGCCGGCGCGTGAGTCTTACAGTCGCCGACGTACTCGCCCTGCCCGACCTGGCCAGCATGCAGCTGCGTGCCGGCCAGGCCGGACGCGAGAATGCGGTGCGCTGGCCCTACGTGGCCGAGAACGAAGGCATCGCCGATTGGGTGATGGGTGGCGAGCTGATCTTCGTCACCGGCATCAACCACCCGCGCGACGAAGCCAACCTGCTGCGCCTGGTGCGCGAGGGCCATGAGCGCGTGGTCGCCGGCATGGTCATCCTCACCGGCGCCGAGTTCATCCAGGCCATCCCGCCCAGCGTCATCGCAGAAGCCGAGCGCCTGAACCTGCCCCTGATCGAGCAGCCCTACGCGCTGAAGATGGTGGTGGTCACCCAGGCCATCGGCACCGCGCTGGTGCAGGCGCAGCAGCTCGGCCGTTCGCGCCAGCACGTGCTGGAGCAGGTGCTCGACGGCGATTACCAGTCACTCGACGTGCTGCTGCAACGTGGCGACAGCCTCGGCCTGGCACTGCATGTACCGCGTCAGGTGGCGCTGCTGCGCCTCGACGGCAGCGAGCAACTGTTCGGTGATCTGCCCGACGAAGACGCCGAGCGCCAGCTGCAGAGTCGCCAACAACTGCTGCAAAGGCGCCTGGAGCAGAGCCTCGGCGAACTCGGTGACGCGCTGCCGCTGGTCAGCCAAGGGCGACACTGGATCGCCCTGCTGCCCTGCCCCGATGCCCACGCCGAAGCGCGCAACCGCCAGGCCATGACCGTGCTGCTCGACGAACTGCGCCCACAGCTCGGCCCGCTACGCCTGTTCCTCGGTCTGGGCAGCGCCGGCTGCGAGGCGCCGCGTTTCGCCCAGGGCCTGGGTGAAGCACGCCAAGCCCTGGCCGTGGCGCAGCGTTTTCCCGAGCGCCTGGGCCTGTGCAGTTTCAATGAGCTGGGCGTGCTGGAACTGCTCGGCGCGATCCGCGACCGCAGCTTGCTTGATCGCTTCGTGGAGCGCGTGGTCGGCCCGCTGATCGGTGACGACTCGCGTCACCAGCCGGTGCTGATGCCTACCCTGGAAGCCTGGTTCCAGGAAAACGGCAATCTGGCCCTGGCCGCCCAACGCCTGAACGTTCACCGCAACACCCTGAGCTACCGTCTACAGCGCATCGAAGCGCTGACCGGCTGCTCATTCGAAGATCCGCACGACCGCCTGAACATCAGCGTTGCGCTGTTGATCCGGCGCCTGTCGTCGCCTGCCTGAGAGGAAACCCGATGATCATCCACAATGCCCGCCTGCGCGGCCGCGACGGCCTACACCGCATCACCCTGGACGGCGAACGCATCGCCGCCATCGACGCTCAGCACGCACTGCACCCCATCGCCGAGGGCGATCTGGACGCAGCCGGCAACCTCGTGGTGCCGCCCTTCGTCGAGCCGCATATCCATCTCGACGCCACCCTCACCGCTGGTGAGCCGGCCTGGAACATGAGCGGCACCCTGTTCGAGGGCATCGAGCGCTGGGCCGAGCGCAAGGCGCTGGTCACCCATGAAGACACCAAGACGCGCGCCAAGAAGACCATCGACATGCTGGTCGACCATGGTATTCAGCACGTGCGTACCCACGTCGACGTCACCGACCCGACGCTGGCCGCGCTCAAGGCCATGCTCGAAGTACGTGAGGAAACCCGCCACCTGATCGACTTGCAGATCGTCGCCTTCCCGCAGGAGGGCATCGAGTCCTACACCAACGGTCGCGCGTTGATGGAGCAAGCCATCGAGCTGGGCGCCGACGTGGTCGGCGGCATCCCGCACTTCGAGAACACTCGTGACCAGGGCGTGTCGTCGATCAAGTTCCTCATGGATTTGGCCGAGCGCACAGGCTGCCTGGTGGACGTGCACTGTGACGAGACCGACGACCCGCAGTCGCGCTTTCTCGAAGTGCTGGCCGAGGAAGCCCGCGTGCGCGGCATGGGCGCGCGCGTCACCGCCAGCCACACCACGGCCATGGGCTCCTACGACAACGCTTACTGCTCCAAGCTGTTCCGCCTGCTGAAGATGAGCGGCATCAGTTTCATCTCCTGCCCCACCGAGAGCATCCATCTGCAGGGCCGCTTCGACACCTACCCGAAACGCCGCGGCCTGACCCGCGTGGCGGAGATCGATCGTGCCGGGATGAACGTCTGCTTCGGCCAGGACTCCATCGTCGACCCCTGGTATCCGCTGGGCAACGGCAACATCCTGCGCATCCTCGAAGCCGGCCTGCACATCTGCCACATGCTCGGCTACGAAGACCTCAAGCGCAGCCTGGATCTGATCACCGACAACTCGGCGCGGGCGCTGAACCTGGGTGAAGGTTATGGGCTGGAAGTAGGTCGCCCGGCCAACCTGCTGATCCTCTCGGCGCCAGACGATTACGAGATGGTGCGCAGCCAGGGCCACGCGCTGGTGTCGGTGCGCCACGGCAAGGTGTTGATGTGGCGCACGCCGGCCAGCATCGAGCGCGCCTGATCAAGCTCATTTAATCGTAGGGTGGATGACGCTTTTTTCATCCACCATTGCGTCGGTCCAAGCGGTGGACAAGCTTCGCGTTGTCCCCCCTACTAATTCATGCGAATAGTGACCGTAGGAGCGGCTTCAGCCGCGATTCACCTTGAAGAGCTCGCGGCTGAAGCCTCTCCTACAACTGCAAAACCGCCCTACTCCACCCTTACGCTGGCGGTCATGCCGGCGCTCAGCACCATGCCCTCGGGCACCTGATCGAGCTTGATGCGCACCGGAATGCGCTGCGCCAGGCGCACCCAGTTGAAGGTCGGCTCGACATTGGCCAGCAGTTGCCCATCCGGGCTGGCGTTGCGGTCGGTGATGCCACGGCTGATGCTGTCCACCTCGCCGCGAATCTGCTGATCACCGCCCATCAACCACACCTCCACCGGCGCGCCGATCTGAATGCGCGGCAACTTGGTTTCCTCGAAATACGCCTGCACGTAGAACGACTCGGTATCGACCAGCGCCATCACTGCTTGCCCGGCATTGATGTAGTTGCCCTGCGCCAACACCAGATTGGTGATCTGCCCATCGCGCGGGGCATGCACTTCGCTGCGTGCCAGATTCAGCTCGGCTACACGCAGATCGGCCTGCGCTTCGCGGTACTCGCTGCGCGCCATCTCGGCGTTGATCTGCGCGTTCTCCAGCAGCTCGGCACTGATCGCCTGGGCACCCAGGCGAGAGCGGCGCGAAGCTTCGTGCTCGCGCAGGCTCAGCTGCTGGCGGCGAATATCCACCACCGCCTTGGCTTTCTCCACCGCCGCCTGATAGCGATCGCGGTCGATGCTCATCAGCAGATCACCGGCCTTGACCTGCTGGTTGTCGCGCACCTTGAGCTCGACCACCCAGCCGGACACGTCCGGGGCGATGGTTACCACGTCGGCGCGCACCCGAGCGTCGCGCGTCCAAGGCGAGTACATGTAGTGCTGCCAGATCCAGGAGCCGGCGAAAATCGCCGCCGCCACCATGGCCAGGGTGATGCCGACTCGAATGGTCGAACGCATGCTTTCTCTCCTTAATGCGCCAGGACGGCGATTACCGCCGCCAGCACGCAGACATACAAGGCACAATCGAACAGGGCTTCGTGCCAGATCCAGCGCGACAGCCCGATGCGCTGCAAGCCCAGGCGCAACACGCCGGTCAGCAGCAGCGCCAATACCGCGTAGGCCGCCATCGGGCTCAGCAACACGCCGCCCAGCGACCATTCATGCAAACCCATTACCCCCTCCTCTGAGTTGGCACCAGTGGCGCCAGCCGCTCTGCAGCTGCAACAGAGCCGCCTCGGCCAGGCGCTTGTCGATGCTCGGCGTGCAGGCGCGCAAGGTCTCCTGCAATTCGGCCACAGCTGCGTTCAGGTCATCTTCACGGCCTGGTGCGGGACCACGCTCCAACGCGTCATCGAGGCGCTCCAGAAAACGCTGCTGCGACCGCGCCAGGCCAGCATCGGCATTGGCCAGACACTTGCGCAGATGCAACAACTCGTCGCCCAGGTCGAGACCGGCCACGCCATCGTCCCAGCGGCTGCGCGTTTGATCCGGCCGCGCCGGATAGTGTCGTGCCAGCTGGATCAGACGATCAGCCATACGCCCGCCGAACCAGTTCTCGGCGCGGCCCAGGTCACGACGGGTCAGCCGCCCCAGGTCGGTCAGGATCGCCTGCATCAGACGCCGGCCATGCCAGACCGGATTGCGCAGCACCACCAGCTTGAACGCCATCACTGCGCAACCCACGCCCATCAGCATGCCCGGCGCTTCATTGAGGAAAAATTCGACGTTGTAGCCGACACCCGGCGCCGGCAGGCAGAGCACGATGAAGTGCAGGCAGAACGAGGTCGAGGTAGCGGCCGTCGCCGGTTTGGCCATGCCCAGCACGCCGAAGAACAGCGGCACGCCCAGCACCATGCAGAGCATCACGAAGCCATCGATCTGCGGCATCAGAATCTGGCCGACGAAGAACGCTACCGGCAGCGCGTAGAAGATGCCGCGCAGGAACATCATGCCGATCTGCGGCGCCGCTTCGAGGCGGGCGAACAAGCTGCAGACCACACAGGCCAGCAGCAGCGCACCGGTGGCGTGGGTCCAGCCGGTGGCCAGCCAGAACGCCGCCAGAACCAGAAAGGTCAGCGCGCTGCGCGAGCCATACACCAGCGCGGTCTGCAAGTCGTAATGCCAGGACAAGGCGCGCGGTGCATCGGCCGGAGCCCTGCCCTCCTCGACCGCGCGCAACGCGTGGCTGGCTTCCTCGACACGCAACAGCAGCACCATCAAGCGTTCCAGACACAGTTGCTGGCCACTGCTCAGCTCATCGTCCTGCGCGGCCTGGCGCAGTTCCTCGACCAGCTCCAGCAGGCCCGCTGACTGCTCCTGCTGCAAACGCTCGTCCACCACCTGCAACCAGGGCGCGACCGCCTGCGCCTCGACACCGCTCAGTTGCCGCCACTGCCGCGCCACCCCACGAGCCAGACGTAACATGCCGAGCAGATCACGACTCAACACCCGCAACGCCACGGCACGCTGGCGACCACGGGCACCCTCGAACCAGGCGTGCTCGCGCTGGGCATCGACGGCGACGATCCGCGCCAGCACCTCCAGCAAGCCCTGTCGCGAATCAGCCTCACCCGCCAGCGCCTGACGCGAAGCCGCAACGCCGGCCTGCCAGGCGTTGCGCGCCTGCTGTGCCAGTTGCCGCTCGACGCGCTGCGGCCAGAGCAAAGCGCTGCTCAGGGTGGCGCAGATGATGCCTAGGCAGATTTCCGTGCAGCGGGCGATGGCTTCATCGAATACCACATGCGGCTTGCCGATGGCCGGCAAGGCGATGATCGCCACGGTGTAGCCGGCCAGCACGAAGGAGTACGACCAGGCGCTGCGCAACATGGTCGAGGACGCTGTACACAACGCCAACCACAAGGCGAACGCCAGTATGAACAGCAGCGGCGCCTGGGCGAACAGCCCCATCATCACCACGGCCATAAAGGTGCCGACCAGCGTACCGAGCAGCCGCGCCAGGCCCTTCTGCACCACCATGCCGGACAGCGGCTGGGCGACGATGAACGCGGTCATCAACGCCCACTGCGGTTGCTCCAGGCCGAAACGCAACGCACACCACAACGCCAGACCGCCGCCGAGCAGGGTCTTGATGGCGAATTGAACGGCTTGCGAGCTTGGCGCGAGAAACGCCAGCAAGGAATCACGCACGATGGCTACCTGAAGAAATCTCAACTCTGAACATAGCTGTAGCGATTGGGTTCCGCCTCCGTGCGAAACTCAATTATTAGCTAGCTAAGTATTTATGTCCAGAAGGCGCCATACACCCAGGTAGGCAACGTGCAAATAAAAAAAGGGCGACCGAAGTCGCCCGAATTGCCTTGCGTGCCCAGTGAACTGGAAGGGTTAGCTCTGCTTACGCTTGTGAGCATCCTTCCAGATGAAGTAACCAACACCCCCGAAGAACGCGACCATCAGAAGAACGGTGCCGACTCCGGCGAGAACCACTGTATCGACGAACATGGCTGCCTCCTGTTGTGCCTGTCTGTCTGGGATGGCTTCACGTTATCAGCGCTGGCAGCGGGAAAATTGATCTGGATCAATGGCTGACGAGCAGGCGCGATCAGGGCGGAGGGAATACTGACCCAGGTCAAGAAATCGAGGGGGTGCGAGGCGGGAAGCACGGCCTGGCAGCCGTGCATGACGAACAAACGATGGGAGTTTCAGCGCTTCTTGGGCTTGCTCTTGGACTTCTTCTTGGCCTTGCCGATCGGCAATACCTGTTCGAACACCTGGCGCATCTCGTTGAGGCGCTTGTCGTTGAGATCGTGGATACGCTTGTCGCGCTCGGCGGCGAAATCGATCAGCTTGTCGTCATTGCTCATAGCGGAAACCGAATCAGGCGAAAGGTCAGGTTCAGGCGTGGCGCGCAGGCTTGCCGCGTCTTCGCCACTTGATGTTGCCAATGATGCTGGGTCGGCCCACGCATGACCAGTAGCGAAGCGTGTTCCAGCGTCAGTGAATGTTCGATGCGCGTACTGCCGACGCGGCGCAGGTCGAAACGCCGGCTGCCGCCCAGATTGAGCGAGGCGATCAACGGATCACGTCCCAGCTCCGGCTCTGCATCGCTATGCCAGCCCATGGAGTCCTGGCCGTCACGGTAAAGGTTGAGCAGTACGGCATTGAGCGGTTGCCCGACTTCTTTCTCGAGCCGATGGCGAATCTCGCTCAGCAGCGGCGTCCAGGGCAAGGGTTCGTGAAGCTTCCCCGAGTAGCGGTAGCGCGCCTCGGGATCGCCATACCAAGCCGTCAGCCGCGGTGTTCGATGATAGCGGCCATGGATGAACAACTCCGGCTGCTGCCAGGGCGTCTGTTCAACCAGCATATGCAGCCAGCTGTCAGCGAGCGCGGGGTTGATCCAGCCGGGGAGGTAGTCCAGCTCGGCATCGGCGAGTGCGGGCAAAGGGTCGGCGAACAGCATGACGATCTACGCACAAAAGAATGAAAAGAGTTTCTCAAACTTCCACATCTACCCACAGTCCTTGCCGGGGCAAGTCACCGAGCTTCTGCTCCACCTCTTCTGGCTCGGCCTCGGCCAGCTGTTCCGGAGTGTAGCCACGCCGCTGACGGCGGCGCTGCTCTTCGCGCAGCAGTTCCTCGGTTTCCTGCGGGTGCCGCTTGTCCAGGCTCAGCGCACTTTCCTTGGCGCTGCCTTCGGCCGGAGTCACCGGAGGAATCTCGGGCTTGGGCTTGATCACGTCCTGCGTGGCAGTGACTGGCACCAGGCTATGGGGGATAGGCGGTAGCACGTTACAGCACCTCCTTTGGTCAGGCTGTCGGCCCCGTGAGCCGCGACTTTAGCCGGTGCTCGCTACACTTTCGACTAAGCCGCTCGGCAATAGTGCCACGACCGCTTTGGCCGCGGCGCCGCATCCGTTAACATAGCCGGCTTTTTCACGCGGGAGACAGACAGGCATGGCGCAATATCAACCGGGGCAACGCTGGATCAGTGACAGCGAAGCGGAATTGGGTCTGGGAACCATCCTCGCCGAGGACGGCCGCCTGCTCACCGTGCTCTACCCGGCCACCGGCGAAACCCGCCAGTACGCTACGCGCAATGCCCCGTTGACCCGTGTACGCTTCGCTCCGGGCGACGAGATCACCCATTTCGAGAACTGGAAGCTCACCGTGCAGGAGGTCGAAGACGTCGACGGCCTGCTGGTCTACCACGGCCTCAATGCCCAGCATCAGCCGGTCACCATGCCGGAAACCCAGCTGTCGAACTTCATCCAGTTCCGCCTGGCCAGCGACCGCCTGTTCGCCGGCCAGATCGACCCGCTGTCCTGGTTCGCCCTGCGCTACCACAGCCTGGAACACAACAGCCGCCTGCTGCAGTCGTCGCTCTGGGGCCTGGGCGGCGCCCGCGCACAACCGATCGCCCACCAGTTGCACATCGCTCGCGAAGTGGCTGACCGTATCGCCCCGCGTGTGCTGCTGGCCGACGAAGTGGGCCTGGGCAAGACCATCGAAGCCGGCCTGGTGATCCATCGCCAACTGCTCTCCGGTCGCGCCAGCCGCGTGCTGATCCTGGTGCCGGAAAACCTGCAGCACCAGTGGCTGGTGGAAATGCGCCGGCGCTTCAACCTCGATGTCGCCCTGTTCGACGCCGAACGCTTCATGGAGAGCGACGCCAGCAACCCCTTCGAGGATTGCCAGCTGGCACTGGTCGCCCTGGAATGGCTGAAGGACGACGACAAGGCCCAGGACGCGCTGTTCGCCGCCGGCTGGGACCTGCTGGTGGTCGACGAAGCCCACCACCTGGTCTGGCACCCGGAACAGGCCAGCTCCGAATATTCGCTGGTCGAGCAACTGGCCGAGGTCATCCCCGGCGTGTTGCTGCTCACCGCCACCCCGGAACAGCTCGGCCAGGATAGTCACTTCGCCCGCCTGCGTCTGCTCGACCCAGCCCGTTTCCACGACCTGGAAGCCTTCCGCGCCGAAAGCAGCCAGTACCGCCCGGTTGCCGAGGCCGTGCAGGAGCTGCTCGACCAGGGCAAGCTCAGCGCCCAGGCGCGCGACGCCATCGGCAGTTTCCTCGGCGATGAGGGCCGCGAGCTGCTCGATGCCGTAGACAGCGGCGATGATGACGCCCGCGCCCGCCTGGTGCGCGAACTGCTGGACCGCCACGGCACCGGCCGCCTGCTGTTCCGTAACACCCGCGCCGCCGTGCAAGGCTTCCCCGAGCGCGAACTGCACCCCTACCCGCTGCCGAGTCCGGACGAGTACCTGGAGCTGCCACTGGGCGAGCACGCCGAGCTGTACCCGGAAGTCAGCTACCAGGCGCAGGACGATGTCGACGAAGAGCAACGCTGGTGGCGCATCGACCCGCGCGTCGAGTGGCTGATCGACACCCTGAAGATGCTGAAGAAATTCAAGGTGCTGGTGATCTGTGCCCACGCCGAAACCGCGCTGGATCTGGAAGACGCCCTGCGCGTGCGCTCCGGTATCCCGGCCACGGTATTCCATGAAGGCATGAGCATCCTCGAGCGCGACCGCGCAGCGGCCTACTTCGCCGACGAAGAATTTGGCGCGCAGGTGCTGATCTGCTCGGAGATCGGCTCCGAAGGCCGCAACTTCCAGTTCGCCCATCACCTGGTGTTGTTCGACCTGCCGGCGCACCCGGACCTGCTCGAACAGCGCATCGGTCGTCTCGACCGTATCGGCCAGAAACACCGCATCCAGCTGCACGTACCGTACCTGGAGAACAGCCCGCAGGAGCGCCTGTTCCAGTGGTACCACCAGGCGCTGAATGCCTTCCTCGCCACCTGCCCCACCGGCAACGCCCTGCAGCACCAGTTCGGCCCGCGTCTGCTGCCGATGCTGGAGAACGCCGACGACGGCGAATGGCAGCAACTGGTCGACGAAGCCACTGCCGAGCGCATTCGCCTGGAAGGCGAGCTGCACAGCGGCCGTGACCGCCTGCTGGAGCTCAATTCCGGCGGCGCCGGTGAAGGCGAAACGCTGGTCGAGGCGATCCTCGAGCAGGACGATCAGTTCACCCTGCCGATCTACATGGAAGAGCTGTTCAACGCCTTCGGCATCGACAGCGAAGACCACTCCGACAACGCCCTGATCCTGCGCCCCAGCGAGAAAATGCTGGATGCCAGCTTCCCTCTGGGTGACGACGAAGCGGTGACCATCACCTACGACCGCGAGCAGGCCCTGGTCCGCGAAGACATGCAGTTCCTCACCTGGGAACACCCCATGGTGCAGGGCGGCATGGACCTGGTGCTGTCCGGCTCGATGGGCAACACCGCCGTCGCGCTGATCAAGAACAAGGCGCTCAAGCCTGGCACCGTGCTGCTGGAACTGCTCTACGTCAGCGAAGTGGTCGGCCCGCGCAAACTGCAACTGGGGCGTTTCCTGCCGCCAGCGGCGCTGCGCTGCCTGTTCGACGCCAATGGCAACGACCTGGCCGCCAAGGTCGGTTTCGAGACGCTCAACGACCAGCTCGAAAGCGTGCCACGCGCCAGCGCCAACAAGTTCGTCCAGGCCCAACGCGACGTGCTGGCCAAGCAGATCAACGACGCTGAAGCCAAGGTCATGCCGCGCCATGTCGAGCGCGTCGCCGAGGCCAAACGCCGCCTGATCGCCGAACTGGACGAAGAACTGGCGCGCCTGGTCGCCCTGCGCGCGGTCAACCCGAGCGTGCGCGACAGCGAGATCGACGCCCTGCGCGAGCAGCGCGAACAGAGCCTGGCGATGTTCGACAAGGCTGCCCTGCGCCTGGAAGCGATTCGCGTACTCGTAGCGGGTTAAACATGCCCGCTCCGTAGGGTGCGCCATGCGCACCGAGCGTGTGCACCGAAGAATTTCGGTGCGTACAGCTCACTCTACGGGTCACCTAGCTCCTCCAGCCTCCTCTGCAGAAACTGCCGATCCGGCCCCTGTTGCGCCAGCGCCAGGGCCTGACGGTAGGCTGCAATCGCCTGCTCTCGGCGGCCCAGCCTGCGCAGCAGGTCTGCCCGCGCAGCATGGGCCAGGTGGTAACCGTCCAACTCGCCCATGGGCAGCAGACGGTCGATCTGCTGCAGCCCGACCTCAAGCCCATCACGCATGGCCAGCGCCACGGCGCGGTTGAGTTCGATCACCGGCGACGGATTCAGGCGCAGCAGCTCGTCGTACAGGCCGACGATTTGCACCCAATCGGTATCTTCCAGACTGGCCGCCTCGGCATGCACCGCAGCAATCGCCGCCTGCAGGCTGTAAGGGCCGAAACGCCGTGAATGCAGGGCCTGCAAGACCAGGGCCTCGCCTTCGGCGATCAGTTCGCGGTCCCACACCCTGCGATCCTGCGCTTCCAGCAGAATCACCTCGCCATCGACCCCGCTGCGTGCCGCGCGACGCGATTCATGCAGCAGCATCAGCGCCAGCAGCCCCTGCACCTCCGGCTCGGGCAGCAACTCCAGCAGCAAACGGCCCAGGCGAATCGCCTCGTCAGACAGTTGGCTGCGGGTCAGTGAATCGCCGGAGCTGGCAAAGTAGCCTTCGTTGAACACCAGATAGATCACCCGCAACACCGCCTCCAGGCGCTCGGGCAGTTCGCTACGCCCCGGCACCTCGTAGGGGATGCGCGCGTCGCGAATCTTCGCCTTGGCCCTGACGATGCGCTGCGCCAGGGTCGAAGGACTGGAGAGGAACGCGCGAGCGATCTCCTCGGTGGTCAGGTCGCACACCTCGCGCAGGGTCAACGCCACCTGGGCATCGCTGGCCAGCGCCGGGTGGCAGCAGGTAAAGATCAGGCGCAGGCGATCGTCTTCGAGCAGCTCGCTCTCCTCGGCGACGTTCTCATCTGGCAGCTCGGCCTGTTCGTCCAGCGGCTGAAAGCGGCGCTGCCTACGCAGGTTGTCGATGGCCTTGAAGCGCCCGGCAGAGACCAGCCAGGCGCGCGGGTTGTCCGGAACACCACCCTGCGGCCACTGCTCGACCGCACTGCGAAAGGCCTCATGCAGCGCCTCTTCGGCCAGGTCGAAATCGCCGAGCAGGCGAATCAGGGTGGCGAGCACCCGACGCGACTCCTCGCGGTACAGCCGCGCGATCAGATCGGTGACAGGTGGCGATATCGACATGCGCTTCTCCTCGACGAATGCCTACGTTGCCCAATACTGCTCGTGGCGTCGAGGGGCGGCACGATCCGCCACTCGATTTGGCACCCCTCGCATTGGCAGCCGCACGGCCGCTGGGCATAGTCGCGCCATTCCAATAACGAAGGGAGTCTTGCTATGCGTTGGTTGCTGCTCGGCCTGGCGGGTGCTGCGGTATTTCTTTACGGCCGGATCACCGGCGATGCGCAGCTCAGCCTGCTGACCAAGGGCATCCCGGTGATCGCCCTGCTGCTCTGGCTGCGCCAGGCACCGGCTGGCACCTACCGCCGCTGGATCTGCATCGGCCTGGTATTTTCCCTGGCCGGCGACATCCTTCTGGACTGGCCCGGCGACCTCTTCGTGTTCGGCCTCGGCGCCTTCCTGATCGGTCACCTGGCCTATCTGCACGCCTACGTCTCCGATAGCCGGCTGCCGGCCCTACCCGCCTTGCTGCTGGCGCTGATCGCCGGTGGCACGATGTTCGCCATACTGGCCAGCAGCGGTCTGGGCGAGCTGCTGATTCCGGTGGCCTGCTATGCCACCGCGATTTGCCTGATGCTCTGGCGCGCCCTGGCCCGCATCGGCCACCCGGACCTACAGCCGCGCTCCACCTGGCTCGCCGCAGTTGGAGCAGCGCTCTTCGTGCTGTCCGACAGCCTGATCGGTATCGACCGCTTCGTCGCCAGCTTCGACGCCGCGCCTTACGCCATCATCCTCACTTACTGGCTTGGCCAGTGGGGTATCACGGCTTCAGCGTTCCAGCGTCAGAACGCCTGAGGCAGCCGGCGAAGTTTTCCACTTGCAGCCAGGGCAATCGCATGTACGTGTATTCGCGACCTCATCGCGAATATCGCGGATAAATCCGCTCCTACAAAAGCGTGCCTGATTACCTTGCACTTGCAGCTCGTAGCCTAAGGTTTGCGGCCGTCTTTTTGCTAAAATGCCGGCCTTCTCCGCTACCCGTTGCGACCGCCGTGAGCCAAGAACCTGATCGTCTATTCGCCCAGCCTCTGCCCGAGGTGCCCGACTTCGTCTTCAACGAGGACGTGGTGCGGGTCTTCCCCGACATGATCAAGCGTTCGGTTCCCGGCTACCCGACTATCGTCGAGAACATCGGCGTGCTCGCCGGTCAGTTCGCCCAGCCGCAGACCACCCTGTACGACCTCGGTGCCTCGCTCGGTGCAGTCACCCAGGCCCTGCGTCGCCACGTGCGCGTCGATGGCTGCAAGGTGATCGCCGTGGATAACTCGCCGGCCATGATCGCCCGCTGCAGCGAGTACCTGCATGCCCAGGACGCCATGTTCCAGGAGCTGCTGCCGGTGGAGGTGATCGAGGCCGACATTCTTGCGCTCGACCTGCAACCCACCTCATTGGTCACGCTTAACTTCACCCTGCAGTTCATCCCACCGGAGCGGCGCCTGGATCTGCTGACACGCATTCGCCAGGCGTTGCTGCCCGGTGGCGCACTGATTCTCTCGGAGAAACTGCGCTTCGAAGACGCCGCCGAGCATGAGTTGCTCACCGAGCTGCATGTCGCCTTCAAGCGCGCCAACGGCTACAGCGAACTGGAAATCGCGCAGAAACGCAGCGCCATCGAGAAAGTGATGCTTCCCGACAGCCTCCAGCAGCACCGCGAACGCCTGCTGGCCGCCGGTTTCAGCAAGGTGCTGCCCTGGTTCCAGTGCCTGAACTTCGCCTCGCTGGTGGCCCTGCCATGATGCGCGACCTGGATCTCGACGCGCTGCAGGCGCAACTGGCCGGCACGCCGCTGCTGGACTGGGCATGTGAGCTGCCCGGGCAACTCGATGCCAAACTGGCCATCGGTCACGGCGACCTCCCACGCTGGTACGGCGCCGTGCAGGCGTTGCCGGATCTGCCAGTGAGCGAGCTGGAGCTGGTGCAACGTTTCGCCTTTGGCGGCGCCTGCGACGAGGAGACCCGCGCACAATTGAAAGCGGCCCTGCAGGGCTTGATTCCCTGGCGCAAGGGCCCATTCGAGCTGTTCGGCGTGCATATCGACACCGAATGGCGCTCGGACTGGAAATGGCAGCGCGTCGCGCCGCACCTGGACCTGATCGGCAAACGCATCCTCGATGTCGGTTGCGGCAACGGCTACTACATGTGGCGCATGCTCGGTGCGGGCGCAGACAGCGTGGTCGGCATCGACCCCAACTGGCTGTTCCTCTGCCAGTTCCTGGCGATGAAGCGCTACCTGCCCGATCAACCGGTATGGCACCTGCCACTGGCCTTCGAGGAGCTACCAGCCAAGCTGCAAGGCTTCGACACAGTGTTCTCCATGGGCGTGCTGTACCACCGTCGCTCGCCCATCGACCACCTGCTCGATCTGAAGGATGCCTTGGTCAAAGGCGGAGAACTGGTGCTGGAAACCCTGGTGGTCGAAGGCGATGCCGAACAGGTGCTGGTACCGGAAGACCGCTACGCGCAGATGCGCAACGTCTGGTTCCTGCCCTCGGTGCCGGCGCTGGAACGCTGGCTGCGCCGCGCCGGTTTCGAGGACGTGCGCTGCGTCGATGTCAGCACCACCTCGGTGGAAGAACAACGCGCCACCGAGTGGATGCGCTTTCAGTCGCTGCCGGAGTTCCTCGACCCGGCCAACCATAGCCGCACCGTCGAAGGCCTGCCGGCACCGACCCGCGCCGTGCTGGTCGCGCGCAAACCCTGATAACAGCGACTCTGTTAAGGCGAGCGCCCCCGCCAGACTGCGATTGGCGATTGCACCCGCCCTACGGCCGTAGCCAACGCGCCCGCCGCTGTGCGATCAGCCGCAGCGGCTCACCGGCCCCCTGCTGCACCACACCACGAGCGCTACCCAGGCGAATCTGCCCCTGTGCATCCTGCGCCAGCAGGCGGCGCATGCGCCGCCGCCAGAACCAGGCGCCCACCCAGTCGACGATGGCGTTCTGCAGATCCAGCGGCCACATGGCCGGCATGTAGAACTCGGGCACGGCCGGACGCGACTTGTCGTACTTGCTCGAACTGTTCATGGCTTTTCCTCCATTTCGCTGCCGGCCTGTGCCGGGCTTGCGATCAGAATGAAACGCGCCTATCGTTCAAACAAACGACAAATATCAAATACTGAATTAAGTAATACTTAACGACAATGCACACAACAGCCACGACCAATCTGCCGCTTCTGGAAAGCGATGTGCTGCGTACCTTCGTCGCCATCGCCGACAGCGGCAGCTTCACCCGCACCGCGGCGCAAATATTTCGCAGCACGGCGGCCGTGAGCCTGCAAATCAAGCGCCTGGAGGAAACGCTCGGCCAGCGCCTGTTCACTCGCGAGGCCAGGCGCGTGCAACTGACTGCCGAGGGCGAGTTGCTGCTGGGCTACGCCAGGCGTCTGCTCAAACTCAACGAAGAAGCGGTGGCACGCTTTCTCACCCCGACGCTGACCGGCCGCGTGCGCTTCGGCACGCCGAACGATATCGGTGACCGCGTGTTACCCAGTGTGCTCATGCTGTTCGCCCGCAGCCACCCGGCCGTGGAAGTCGAGGTAAACGTGGGGCGCAGTGTGGATCTGGTGGCCAAACTGGATGCCGGCGAGTTGGACCTGACCCTGATCAACGCCGGCAACGACGGTCTGGATGACTCACGCGGCGAAGTGATCTATTCCGAGGAACTGGTCTGGGCCGGACGTGATGGAGGCCTGGCCATGCAGCGCTCGCCCTTGCCGCTGGCGCTGGCCAACCCTGGCTGCGCCTGGCGCAGGACTGCAATTGATGCACTGGATCGACAAGGATTGGCGTATCGCATCGCCTATTCGTGCGAGCAGTGCGCCGGCCAGGAAGCAGCGATGACCGCAGATCTGGCTATCGCGCCACTCCCGCGCAGCCTGGTCAGACCGCCCCTGCGCCGGCTCGGTGCGGAGCAGGGCTTGCCTGCCCTTGGCGAGTACCACATCAAACTGATTCTCGGCCATCAACGCAATGGCGCCGTCGAGGCGCTCGCCAGGCAGATGGTTCAGGCTTTCGCACAGGGCTGAATGGGGCGGCGCTTACTTAGAGATTCAGACGATCGCACAGAGCTGTGTAGGGTGCGCCGTGCGCACCGCGGCGCCTGCCGGTGCGCACAGCGCACCCTACGATCAGCCACCCGAACGGCAGTTGAACGCCCAACTCCCCAGCACTCGACTACGTTCAGCCGCGATCGGCCGCGGCGACGATCAGCGCCTTCATCTCGGCGACAGCCTGCTTGAAACCAACGAACAACGCATGGGCGACGATAGCGTGGCCGATGTTCAGTTCGTTGATGCCGGGAATCGCGGCGACGGCCTCGGCGTTGTGGTAGTGCAAGCCGTGACCGGCGTTGACAATCAGCCCGTGGTTCAGGCCGCAGATAACGCCATCGCGAATGCGTGAAAGCTCATGCGCAGCTTCTTCCGCGGTATGCGCATCAGCATAGCGACCGGTGTGCAGTTCGATAGCCGGCGCGCCGACCCGCATGGCCGCCTCAATCTGCCGCTCCTCGGCGTCGATGAACAACGATACCTCGCAACCGGCCAGCGTCAGCCGCTCCACCGCCGCTGCGATACGCGCCTCCTGCCCGGCCACATCGAGACCGCCTTCGGTGGTCAGCTCCTGGCGGGTTTCCGGTACCAGGCAGACATGCGCCGGACGGATCTGCTCGGCGAAACCGAGCATGAAATCGGTGACGCCCATTTCGAAGTTCATCCGCGTCTGCAGCACATCGGCCAGCACACGTACGTCGCGATCCTGAATGTGCCGACGGTCTTCACGCAGGTGCACGGTAATGCCGTCGGCACCGGCTTCTTCGGCGTCCAGCGCAGCCTTGACCGGGTCCGGGTAGCGCGTGCCACGAGCCTGGCGCAGGGTGGCGACGTGGTCGATGTTCACGCCGAGCAGAATACGATTGGCCTCAGTCACGCTTGGACTCCTTGAGCGTCATGAAAAGTTCGCGGCTGACCAAAGGCCTACCGCCAAGATGAGGTGCCAGCGCCTGACGCATCAGGCGCTTGGCGGCAGCCAGCGCACCCGGTGTCTGCCAATCGGCTTCTGCCATGGCCAACAGTTCGCGGCCCTGGAATACACCGGGTTGCAGTTGTACCACCGCTACCAGGCCGATGTCCTGCTGCCAGCGATACAGCGCCGCCGGATCGATGGCTTGGTCGTGCTGGTCACGATCCAGGGCGAAACCATAGCCCAGCTCGTCCAACAGGCGCCATTCGAATGCGCGCAGTAGTGGCTCCAGCGGCCGACCGGCCGCTAGCGCCTGCAGGGTCAGGCCGTAGTGTTCGAGCATCATAGGATGCGGGTCTTCGGCCGGCAGCAGACGGATCAGTAGTTCATTGAGATAAAGCCCAGAGAACAGCGCCTCGCCCGTCAGCAACAGAGGAATGCCGGCGCTTTCCAGGCGGCCAACGGTCTTCAGCTCGCCACGCCCGCGTAGCTCCAACTCCAGCGGCGCAAAAGGCCGGGCGATGCTGCCGACCTTGCCGCGTGCAGCGCGCAGCACGGCACGCACCCGGCCCTGAGCGGTGAAGAAGTCCACCAGGGCGCTGCTTTCCTTGTACGGACGGCTATGCAGAACGTAGGCGGCAGAAGTCATATGAATAACCGCCAGAATGCGCCATGAGCAACAACGAGGATGCGCATGGCGCCTCGATCAATCCAGGTAACCCAGCGAACGCAGGGCGCGTTCGTCGTCGGACCAGCCGCCTTTGACCTTGACCCAGAGGTTGAGCATCACCTTGGAGTCGAACATGGTTTCCATGTCCTTGCGCGCTTCCTGGCCAATGCGTTTGATGCGCTCGCCTTTGTCGCCAATGATGATCTTCTTCTGTCCGTCGCGCTCCACCAGGATCAGGCCATGGATGTGCAGGATACGGCCCTCCTGCTTGAACTCCTCGATCTCCACGGTGATCTGGTACGGCAGCTCGGCGCCGAGCTGACGCATGATCTTCTCGCGGATCAGCTCAGCCGCCAGGAAACGGCTGGAGCGGTCAGTGATCTGGTCTTCCGGGTAGAAGTGCTCGGACTCTGGTAGGCGCTCGCCCACCAGCGCTTCCAGGGTGTCGAGGTTCTGCCCTTGCAGCGCGGAGATCGGCACGATCTCGGCCTGCGGCAATTGCTCGGCCAACCAGCCCAGGTGCGGCAGCAACTCGCTCTTGTCTTCCAGGCGATCGGATTTGTTTACCGCCAGCAGGATCGGGCATTTGACGTGCTGCACCTTTTCCAGCACCAGTTGGTCTTCGTCGGTCCAGCGCATGCGGTCGACCACGAACACCACGACGTCAACGTCCTTCAGCGCGGTGGAGGCGCTACGGTTCATGTAGCGGTTGAGTGCTTTGTCGTTGTGCTTGTGCAGGCCGGGCGTATCGACGTAGACGGCCTGAATCTCGCCCTCGGTCTTGATACCGAGCATGTTGTGGCGGGTGGTCTGCGGTTTGCGCGAAGTGATCGCCAGTTTCTGCCCGAGGATGTGGTTGAGCAGCGTCGACTTGCCCACGTTGGGCCGGCCGACGATGGCGACGTAGCCGCAACGGGTCACAGGTGCATCAGTCATTGCCATTCTCCACCCCGAGGGCGATCAGCGCCGCAGCCGCAGCGACCTGCTCGGCGATACGCCGGCTGCCGCCCTGGCCCAGGGTCTTTTCATTGAGCAGGGAAACCTGGCACTCGACCATGAAGGTACGGCAGTGCGGCTCGCCTTGTACGTCCACCACCTCGTAACGAGGCAGCTCGCAGGCACGCGACTGCAGAAACTCCTGCAGGCGCGTCTTCGGGTCCTTGTTGGTATCGACCAGGGTCAGGCCGTCCAACTCGCCGGTCAGCCAGTCCAGTACGCGCTCGCGTGCAGCATCCATACCGGTGTCCAGATAGATGGCGCCAATCAGCGCCTCCAGGGCATCGGCCAGGATCGACTCGCGACGAAACCCGCCGCTTTTCAGCTCACCAGAGCCCAGGCGCAGGTATTCACCCAGCTCGAAACCACGGGCCAGCACGGCCAGCGTCTCGCCCTTGACCAGGCGTGCGCGCAGGCGCGACAGCTGGCCTTCGCGGGCCTGTGGGAAGCGCTCGAACAGCGCTTCACCGGCGACGAAATTGAGGATGGCATCACCGAGAAATTCCAGCCGCTCATTATTGCGGCCGGCGAAACTGCGATGGGTCAGAGCCAGGACCATCAGGTCCTGGTCCTTGAAGCTATAGCCGAGCTTGCGCTCGAGGCGGGACAGATTGGGAGTCACGGCATCCGTACACGAAATTCTTTGTCGAAATTCACCACCAGATCGAGGTTCTCGATCAGCGGCTCGCGTTTTTCATACTTGAGGTGGACCAGAAACTCGTTGTTCTCCACCTTCACCTGCAGAGCGTCGCGCATGTTCAGGTCACGAATGTTGTTGACCTGCATGCCTTTGCTCACATGGTTGTAAAACTCACCGACGGTGCGTACATCCGACGCCTTGTCGGTTTCCACCGAAGTGATGATCTTCTCCAGCGACATGTAGTCGAGATAGTGCGGCATCACCTTGAAGGCAGTGCTGGCGAAAAATGCCACCACGGCCAGAGCCACCAACCAACCCAGAATGGAAAGCCCCTGCTGCGAGCGCGCGAAAGTCATGTGTATCCCCAATAGACGGTCTTGTTGGAAAGCCTGACGGCTAGACTATTTATAGCCTGTGGCACTGCATTGAACAGCGCGCCAGTGCTCAATGAATCAGGCCGACCCGAGAGAAATTGGGCAGATTGCCGGTCTTGGGCTCCGGCCAGCTCATCCAGATGGCGAAGGCCTTGCCGACGATATGGTCGTCCGGGACCATGCCCCACAGCTCCTGAGGGATATGACGATCACGCCAGTAACGGCTGTCGTTGGAGTTGTCACGGTTGTCGCCCATCATGAAGAAGTGCCCTTCCGGCACCACCCATTGGCCGCCGGGTTCACGGCGCATGCGGGTCATTTCTTTGCGGATGGTGTGCTCGACCTGGCCGAGGCGCTCCTGATAGAGCGTCGCACTGCCCAGGCTACCGGCCTCTTCGCCGATCAGTTTCTCGGCCACCGGCTCACCATTGATCAGCAGGCGCTTGCCCTGGGTGTACTCGATACGATCACCCGGCAGACCAACCACGCGCTTGATGTAGTTGATGCTCGGGTCGCTGGGGTAGCGGAACACCATCACATCGCCGCGTTGCGGGTTGTCCACCTCGATGATTTTCTCGTCGATCACCGGCAGGCGAATGCCGTAAGCGAATTTGTTGACCAGGATGAAATCGCCCACTTCCAGGGTCGGCTTCATCGACCCGGATGGAATCTGGAACGGCTCGACCAGAAACGAGCGCAGTACCAGCACGATAGCCAGCACCGGAAAGAAGGATTTGCCGTACTCGACCAGCAAGGGCTCCTTGCTCAGGCGCTCCAGCACCCTGTCGTCGGGATCGTCGACCCGCCCCTGGTACGCCGCAATTGCCGCACGGCGGCGCGGAGCCAGCAGGATCAGATCGACCAGGGCCAGAAAGCCGCAAACGGCGACCGCGATAACCAACAGGAGCGGGAAATTGATCGACATAGAGCCTTAGCTATCCAACCTGAGCACGGCGAGGAAGGCTTCTTGTGGAATCTCCACGTTACCGACCTGCTTCATGCGTTTCTTACCGGCCTTCTGCTTCTCGAGCAGCTTTTTCTTACGGCTCACGTCGCCACCGTAACACTTGGCCAGTACGTTCTTTCTGAGCGCCTTGACAGTGGTTCGCGCGATGATCTGGCCACCAATGGCTGCCTGGATCGCCACATCGAACATCTGCCGAGGAATCAGTTCCTTCATCTTCTCGGTCAACGCACGGCCTTTATAGGCCGCGTTATCACGGTGCACGATCAATGCCAGGGCATCGACCTTGTCGCCGTTGATCAGTACATCCAGCTTGACCAGGTTGGCAGACTGGTAGCGATCGAAATGATAATCCAGCGATGCATAACCGCGGCTGGTGGACTTCAGCTTGTCGAAGAAGTCCAGCACCACCTCGTTCATCGGCATGTCGTAGCGAACCTGAACCTGCGAGCCGAGAAATTGCATGTCGCGCTGCACGCCACGCTTCTCGATGCACAGAGTAATGACGTTACCCAGGTGCTCCTGCGGCACCAGGATGGTCGCATCGACGATCGGCTCACGGAAATCGGTGACCGAAGAAACGTCCGGTAGCTTGGAGGGGTTGTCGACGACAATGGTTTCGCCGGTCTTGAGCTCCAACTCGTAGATCACGCTCGGCGCGGTGGTGATCAAATCGAGGTCATACTCGCGCTCCAGGCGCTCCTGGATGATCTCCATGTGCAGCATGCCGAGGAAGCCGCAACGGAAACCGAAGCCCAGGGCATCGGAGCTTTCCGGCATGTATTGCAGCGAAGAGTCGTTCAGCGTCAGCTTCTGCAGAGCGTCGCGGAAATCCTCGAAGTCATCGGAGCTGACCGGGAACAGGCCGGCGTAGACCTGCGGCTGGATTTTCTTGAAGCCCGGCAGTACTTCGACTTCGGGCGTCGAGGACAGGGTCAGGGTGTCACCCACCGGCGCACCGTGAATATCCTTGATGCTGGCGATGATGAAGCCCACTTCACCGGCTTTCAGATCCGCAGTGGCGGTGTGTTTCGGGGTGAAGACACCAACGCTGTCGACCAGGTGCACCTTGCCGGTGGACTTGACCAGAATCTTGTCGCCCTTCTTCACGCGGCCATGGCGCACACGCACCAACGAGACCACGCCCAGGTAGTTGTCGAACCAGGAGTCGATGATCAGCGCCTGCAGCGGCGCATCAATATCACCAGTCGGGGCAGGAATCGTGTGCACCAGGCGCTCGAGCACCTCGTCCACGCCCATGCCGCTCTTGGCACTGCAGGCCACGGCGTCGGTGGCGTCGATGCCGATGATCTTCTCGATCTCGTCCTTGACGCGGTCCGGGTCGGCCTGCGGCAGGTCCATCTTGTTCAGCACGGGCATTACTTCCAGCCCCTGCTCGATGGCGGTGTAGCAGTTGGCAACCGACTGCGCCTCGACGCCCTGACCGGCATCCACCACCAGCAGCGCGCCCTCGCACGCAGCCAGCGATCGCGAGACTTCGTAGGTGAAGTCGACGTGGCCGGGCGTATCGATGAAGTTCAGCTGGTAGGTCTTGCCGTCATTAGCCTTGTAGTGAAGGGTGACGCTGTGGGCCTTGATGGTGATGCCGCGCTCACGCTCCAGGTCCATGGAGTCCAGAACCTGAGCCTCCATTTCACGCGCGGTGAGACCGCCACACATCTGGATGAAACGGTCAGCCAAGGTGGACTTGCCGTGGTCAATGTGGGCAATGATGGAAAAATTGCGGATATGACTCAGGTCACTCACAGATCAACACTCAAAGAAGGCACAGGCAAGACGCTTGCCGAAAATAGCCGCGGATTGTACCCGATCCCTCGCGACCGCGTCACGTCTGCACAGCGCTGGTGCAGATACGAAAAAGGGCGCCCGAAAGCGCCCTTTTCAACGAACCCGGCTTATTCAGCCAGCTTGAACGTGATGAAGCTGGCACGCCCCTGACGTAGCACTCGCATGGACACAGAACGATTCTTCGGCAGTTCCTGCGCCACCTGAGTGAAGGTGCTGGTTGAATCGATGGCCTGATTGTTCAGGTGAGTGATCACGTCGCCCGGACGCAGGCCGATCATCGCTGCCGGGCCGTTGAGCACTTCCTTCACGACAACCCCGCCTTTGAGGTCGAGACCTTTCTTCTGCTCGGCGGTCAGCTCCACCACCGTGACGCCCAGGCGGTTATTGCTGCGCTCGCCACCCTGCTCGGAACCGGACGACGCCAGTTCCTGGCCTTCTTCCGGCAGAGTGCCAACCGTGACGCTGAGCTTCTTGCGCGAGCCATCGCGCACCACATCCAGCTCGGCCTTCTCGCCCGGTTTCAGCCCGCCAACCAAGTGCGGCAGGTCGGCCGACATGATGATCGGCTTGCCGTTGAGGTTGAGGATGACGTCACCCACCTGCAGGCCGCCCTTGTCCGCCGGGCCATCTTCCAGGACCTGCGCGACCAGCGCGCCAGCGGGCTTGTCCAGACCGAAGGATTCGGCCAGGTCCTTGTTCACTTCCTGAATCACCACACCGAGCCAGCCGCGCGTGACCTTGCCGTCGGCCTTGAGCTGGTCGGCGACCTGCATGGCCACTTCCATCGGGATGGCGAAGGACAGCCCCATGAAACCGCCGGAACGGGTGAAGATCTGCGAGTTGATACCCACTACTTCACCTTGCAGATTGAACAGCGGACCGCCGGAGTTACCCGGGTTGATCGCCACGTCGGTCTGGATGAACGGCACGTAGCTGTCGCTCGGCAGATTGCGCCCCTTGGCGCTGACGATCCCGGCGGTCACCGAGTGGTCGAAGCCGAACGGTGAACCGATGGCCAGCACCCACTCGCCGACCTTCAGCTCGTCAGACTTGCCCAGACGTACCACAGGCAAATCCTTGCCCTCGACCTTGAGCAGCGCGACATCGCTGCGCGGATCGGCGCCAATCAACTTGGCTTCCAGCTCGCTGCGATCGGAGAGACGCACGATGATCTCGTCAGCATCGGCGACCACATGATTGTTAGTCATGATGTAGCCATCCGGCGAGATGATGAAACCAGAGCCCAGCGACTGCGCCTCGCGCTGGCGGCCGCCCGGGTTGCGCGGAGCCTGCGGGATGCTGCGCTCAAAGAACTCGCGGAACATCGGCGGCAGACCTTCCAGATCAGGCATCCCTGGCTGTCCGGCAACGGCGCGCTCGGGCATCTTCTGGCGGGTACTGATATTGACGACCGCGGGCGAAGCTTCCTCTACCAGATTGGTGAAGTCTGGCAGGCTGGCCTGAGCGAACAGACTTTGCCCCCAGAGCAAGGCAACCGCCAGCAGCGGCGCAATGGACTTGAGTTTTCTCATCGAACTACGACTCCCCATGTAAAACTCGGACACTCTCAACCCGCCGCTGGCACAGACACCAGCAGCGCACGTAGGACAACGGGCTGTAATAAGGGGTTCTCGGCAACGCGAGCAGCGCGCCAGCGAACCAATAGCCAACTAGCAAGCAGACCACTCAGGCCGGCGAAGATCACCAGAGGCTCGGACAGACCCAGACCGTCCGCCAGCAGCGCAGCGGCGAACAGACCCAGAAGAGGAAGCAGATAAACCAGAAGAGAACTGCGCACCAGCAGATCTTCGCGCACACCGATGATCACGGTGTCGCCGACGGCAAGCGGCGTTTGACTGAGGGCGCGCACGTAACCGCGCTGCCGACCTACGCCGAGACGATCCATCAACCCCTGACCGCACGCCGCATTGGCCGAACAACTCGAGCAGGTGCTCTTGCGTAGCGTCTCGACCCAGACAGCGCCGGGCTCGAGCGCCACTACACGCCCCTGCTCTTCGATCATTGGCTAGCCTGTTCAGGCACTCCGGCACGCATGGACAGGGCGATACGCTCGGCAGTACCCAAAGGAATCTCACCGACCACGGTAACCATCACGTCACCTGCATCGGTGCTCATGCGCCGCGAAACGGCAACGGTCGGCCCCAGCTGGCTGCGCGCATCATCAACAACGCTGCCTTTCAGGGGCTCAAGGAAAACCGAGAATCGTGCCAAACCATCGCCGTACATCATGTAGGCGACAGAGTTATCAGAAGAAGGATCACGACGTAGCTGCGCGGCAGTCAAGGTAAAGCCTGGAGGCAGCCAATCCGAACGCCAGCTGCCTTCGGCCATGCTGTCGGCAGCACGCAAACGTACCGGACGACATCCCGAACTCGGCTGCATGGCGCTCGCCACCGGGGCGGAGGTATCCAGCCGAGCGAACTGGAACCGCTCCAGAAGCTGACCGCGCTCGTTCAAGAGCAGGGACTTCAACGGCAGGCCGGTTTCTCGATCCAGGTGCAACTCGAAGCCGTAACGGTGCTGATCCTTGGGCGCCAACACCAGAACGTCGGCAGGACGATTGGCGATGCGCGACTGACCGGCGACACGAATGTCGTACCAGTTGCTCAGTTGCTCGGCATCCAGCTGACGGGCAGGCCAGGCTTGCCCCTCACTGACCTGATCGGCCAACGCGCCACTGACGCACTGAGCCTGACCATCGACCTTGAATACTTCCTGGGCAGGACCATCGAGCTGCAGAAGGCGCTCGCGAACTTCGCCCCCCTCCTCCACCTGATGCCACACGGCATGGGTGGAAAAACTCCCATTGCGTTCATAGATGAACGTACCCTGGAAGCTTTGCTGGCGCTCCGCCGCCGCGAGGCGCCCGAGCAAGTCCTGCACCTCGGAGGCCTGAACCGGCAGAGCCAGCAGACCACCGAGAAGGTAGAGGGGAATCGCGCGCATGTGACTCCTTAGCGCTTAGCGGTTTTCCAGACTTGCAGCCCGAGCATAAGGCAGAGCGGTTTCACCGGTACCCATCACGGCTTCCTGCGCATGTTGACGCAGGTAGTTCGGCAGGCGCTGCTCATGCCAGCTGGCGGTGCCAGCTTCAGCGGGTTCGCCGACTTCCTCGCTGCTGTTGTAACCAGCGAGCAATGCAGGACCTTGCACCTGAGGTACCGAAAGTACCGGAGAGGCTTCCTGCTGGGCGAGTTGGGCACCGCTCAGGTCATCCTGGTTGTAGAAGCGCACACCAGCCAGCACTGCAACAGTCACCGACGCTGCTACGGCTACACGCCCGACGCTACGCCAGATGGGTGCTTTGCGGGTTGGAACGGCTTCGTCGGCCAGCGCCGCAGACACGGCGGATGCGATGTCCAGTTGCGGCACCAACAGCTCACGATGCATGGCTGCACGGGCTACCTGGTAACGCGACCAGGTACCACGCAACTCGCCATTATCGCTGGCTGCGAGCACGCGCCGCAGTTCCAGTTCGTCCGCTTCGTTATCCATCACCGCGGACAGCGATTCCTGCAGGGTTTCACGACTCATGGTGTTCCTCTCTTGGCTGTCGCCGCTGCCTTAGGTTTCCTGCAGCAGAGGCTGCAGGGACTTATCAATTGCCTCACGTGCACGGAAGATCCGTGAACGCACTGTTCCTACCGGGCACTGCATGACACCGGCAATGTCCTCGTAACTCAGACCTTCAAACTCACGCAAGGTCAGAGCCGTGCGCAGGTCATCTGGCAACTGGGCGATGGTTCGATGCACCGTGGCTTCGATCTCGTCGCGCAGCAATGCCCGCTCCGGTGACTCGATGTCCTTGAGGCCGTGATCGCCATCGTAGAACTCCGCGTCATCGCTACTGACATCACTATCCGGCGGCCGCCGACCGCGGGACACCAGATAATTCTTCGCCGTGTTGATGGCGATGCGGTACAGCCATGTATAGAACGCACTGTCACCGCGAAAGTTTCCAAGCGCTCGGTAGGCTTTTACGAAAGCCTCCTGAGCAACGTCCTGAGCCTCGTGGGTGTCGTGCACGAATCGCACGATCAAACCGAGGATCTTGTGCTGATACTTCAGCACCAACAGATCGAAGGCACGCTTGTCACCACGCTGCACTCGCTCGACCAGTTGCTGATCATCTTCCTGGGTTAGCATGCACTCTCCTCATGAGGCTTGGAGGAGGCTTGCACCCGTAAGCGAATCAGCTTGCCAAGATAGACTCGGGTCTTACGCAAAAGTTCTCCCCTCCAAGCAAGCTTCCCGCAGAGATTGCTTTTCTCTGCCGGGAATAGCGCCAGCGGAACCTTTCCGCTCGCGCAAATAATCTTATCGCCGCTCATTTCCCACACCCTCCGTTAACTTCAGATGCAGGCACGCGCAAGCGCTCTCCCTTATATGGGCGACCCTCTATGGAACCTTAATGACTAAGAAAGTTCCCGAGCACCACGGTCGGTCATAAGCCACCTATTGTGCCGCTGCCCCTCTCTATATACTAGGGCTCGCTTTCACGCGGAACTCGGACATGAGCCAACACTTCCAGCACGACGTTCTGGTTATCGGCAGCGGTGCCGCCGGCCTGACCCTCGCCCTTACCCTTCCAACCCACTTGCGCATCGCGGTCTTGAGCAAAGGCAATCTCGCCAACGGCTCGACCTACTGGGCGCAAGGTGGTGTAGCGGCAGTACTGGATGACACCGACACGGTCGAATCCCACGTCGCCGACACCCTCGACGCAGGCGCCGGTCTGTGCCGCGAAGACGCGGTGCGATTCACGGTAGAACATAGCCGCGAAGCCATCCAGTGGCTGATCGACCAGGGCGTGCCTTTTACCCGCGACGATGAAACTGCGCGCGAGGATGGCGGTTTCGAGTTCCACCTGACCCGCGAAGGTGGCCATAGCCATCGACGCATCATTCACGCAGCCGACGCTACCGGTGCAGCGATCTTCAATACGCTGCTGGAGCAGGCCCGGCAACGCCCGAACATCGAGCTACTCGAGCAGCGCGTCGCCGTCGACCTGATTACCGAGCGCAAGCTCGGCCTGGATGGCGAGCGCTGTCTGGGCGCTTACGTACTGGATCGTGACCGCGGTGAAGTGGACACCTTCAGCGCGCGCTTCGTGATTCTCGCCACCGGCGGCGCGGCCAAGGTCTACCTCTATACCAGCAACCCCGACGGTGCCTGTGGCGATGGCATCGCCATGGCCTGGCGTGCCGGCTGTCGCGTCGGCAACCTGGAGTTCAACCAGTTCCACCCTACCTGCCTGTATCACCCGCAGGCCAAGAGCTTCCTGATCACCGAAGCCGTGCGTGGCGAAGGCGGCCTGCTCAAACTGCCCAATGGCGAACGCTTCATGCAGCGTTTCGATGAGCGCGCCGAACTGGCACCACGCGATATCGTTGCCCGCGCCATCGACCATGAAATGAAGCGCCTGGGCGTCGACTGCGTGTACCTGGACATCAGTCACAAGCCGGCCGAATTCATCAAGAGTCATTTCCCCACCGTCTACGAACGCTGCCTGGGCTTTGGCATCGACATCACCAAGCAGCCCATCCCGGTGGTGCCGGCGGCGCATTACACCTGCGGTGGCGTGGTGGTCGACCAGCATGGCCGCACCGACGTGCCCGGCCTCTACGCCATTGGCGAAACCAGCTTTACCGGCCTGCATGGCGCCAACCGCATGGCCAGCAATTCGCTGCTCGAATGCTTCGTTTATGCGCGCTCAGCCTGCGCCGATATCGTCGAGCAGTTGGACAGCATCGGCATGCCCAGCAACCTCCCGGACTGGGACGCCAGCCAGGTGACCGACTCCGACGAGGACGTGATCATCGCCCACAACTGGGATGAGCTGCGGCGTTTCATGTGGGACTACGTCGGTATCGTGCGCACCAACAAGCGCCTGCAGCGCGCGCAACACCGCGTGCGCCTGCTGCTGGACGAGATCGACGAGTTCTATTCCAACTACAAGGTCAGTCGTGATCTGATCGAGCTGCGCAACCTCGCACTGGTCGCCGAGCTGATGATCCGCTCGGCCATGCAGCGTCATGAAAGCCGCGGGCTGCACTACACCCTCGACTACCCCGAGCAGTTGGCCGAAGCCCGCGACACTATTCTGACGCCGACGTCCCAGGCTCAGCCCAGCGCCGCCGGCTGAACTTCAGACGCAAGCGCAGGCGCCGGTGCTGCTCGGGCGCCAGCGCATCGCGGGCAATGCACAGCCCACGACTGAAACGCTGGCCTGGCAGGCGGTAGCGCAGCACCACCGCCAGCGGCAACGCCAGACTGTCAGGGCGCAGCTGCACCGCCTGCCAGCCTGCTGCAACGCTGTATAGATGCCAGCCGAATCCATCACGGCGCAAACCCGTGATGGACTGTGGCGCAGTCAGCAAGACGTGTCGCGGTAGCGCCCAGGCGGCATGTGCCAGGCACGCCACGAGTGACAGCAGCCTGGACCAGGTGGGAATGTCGGCCAGCCACGGCGCCAGCAAGGCCAGCGCCTGGACCGACAGGTAGAGCCTCAGCAGCCAGCGTGATGGCTGCCAACGGCACTCGAAGACATCACTTGGGTTGGACACGGTCCAGGATCATGCGCACGATATGGCGCAGGTCGGCATCCTCGGGCTCGCCGCGCTGCATGAACCAGCCGAACATGTCCTGATCCTCGCACTCCAGCAGCTTGCGATAGCGCGCCTGGTTCTCGGCATCCAGGCTCGGGTACACCTCCTTGACGAAAGGCACCAGCAGCACGTCCAGCTCCAGCATGCCACGGCGGCTATGCCAGAACAGGCGATTCAGTTCACTTTGCTCAACCATGCAACGGACTCCTCGAACGAGGCCGGCAGTATAACGGCGAATTGCCTCGCTGTTCACCGAGACGCTGCGCAATTGCGCTGACAAGGCCCCACCCTGCCCACTATGATGACGCCCCTGACCTTTATTCAGTGATTCGATTTGCATCATGGCCGATAGCGCTTACTTCACACTCCTCGATCACGAAGGCCTGCTCGCCGTACGCGGCGCGGACGCAGCCAAGTTCCTGCAGGGCCAAGTGACCTGCAATATCAATTACCTCAGTGCCAGCCAGTCCAGCCTTGGCGCCCGCTGCACGCCCAAGGGCCGCATGCTGTCGAGCTTTCGCATCGTCCCGGTGGAAGACGGATACCTGCTGGCCATGGCACGCGAACTGATCGAGTCGCAGCAGGCCGATCTGCAGAAATATGCGGTGTTCTCCAAATCCAAGCTCAGCGACGAAAGCGCCGCCTGGGTCCGTTTTGGCCTGGCGGGCGCCGATGCCGTGCTGAGCGAACTCGATCTGCAGCTGGGCACCGCCAGTGATTCCCTGGCCAGCGCCGGCCAACTGCTCGCCGTACGCCTGAGCGATGGCCGCGCCGAACTTTGGGCGCCGGCAGAGGAAGCGCCAAAGCTGCAAGCCCAATTGGCCGCTCAACTGCCGCAGGCGCCACTGAACGACTGGTTGCTGGCTCAGGTCCGTGCGGGGGTGGGCCAGGTGTTCGGCGCGACACGTGAGCTGTTCATCCCGCAGATGATCAACCTGCAGGCCCTCGGCGGCGTGAGTTTCAAGAAAGGCTGCTACACCGGCCAGGAAATCGTCGCGCGCATGCAGTACCTGGGCAAGCTCAAGCGCCGCCTGCAGCGCCTGCGTCTGGTCGCTGCAGAGCTACCGGCCGTCGGCGTCGAATTGTTCTCACCGGTGCATGGCTCCAGCGTTGGCGAAGTGGTGCTGGCGGCCCAGGCCGGCGACGCCATCGAGCTGCTCGCCGTGTTGCAGGAAGACGCCGTGAACGACGGCCGCATTCATCTCGGCAGCAGTGAAGGCCCGCCCCTGACCCTGCTCGACCTGCCTTATCAGCTGGATGCCGACCAGGAAATCCAGCGCTGACTAAACTTCCCCGGCGCCGCATCGGATCGCCTAAGAGAGCTACTTCATGAGCAAGCTTGCCGAAAAAGTCCAACAGGAACTGATCCACGCCATCGAAAACGATGAGCTGGTACTGCCCACCCTGCCCGAGGTGGCATTGCGGGTGCGTGAAGCAGCCGAAGACCCGGATGTGGGTATTCCGCAGATCAGCAAGGTAATCGGTAACGACGCCGCCCTCACCGCGCGCATCATCAAGGTGGTCAACAGCCCGCTGCTGCGCAGCAACAAGGAGATCACCGACCTGCAGATGGCCGTCAGCCGTCTGGGCATCAACTACACCTGCAACCTGGCCACCGGCCTGGCCATGGAGCAGATGTTCCAGGCCACCAGCGACGTGGTCGACCGCAAGATGCGCGAGGTGTGGAACAAGAGCACCGAGATCGCCGGTATCTGCCACGTGCTGTGCCGTCACTACACCCGCCTGATGCCGGACCAGGCTACGCTCGCCGGCCTGGTGCACCAGATCGGCGTGCTGCCGATCCTCACCTACGCCGAAGAGCATAACGAGCTGCTGGCCGACTCCATCAGCCTCAACCATGTCATCGAGCAGATTCACCCGATCATCGGCGACAAGATCCTGCGCACCTGGGAATTTCCCGAACCCATCGCCATCGTGCCGAGCCAGTATCTGGACTTCACGCGCGACTCGGCCAAGGTCGATTATGTCGATATCGTCCAGGTCGCCACACTGCAGAGCTACCTGGGCAGCGAGCACCCCTACACCCAGCTGGACTGGAGCAAGGTGCCGGCGTTCGCCAAGCTCGGTCTTGATCCGCAGGTCGACATGCAGGCCGACGAAGACCTCTCCGCTGCCATGGAAGCAGCCATGAGCATGCTGCAATAAAAGCATCTCGCCATGGATGGCAAAATGCCTCTACACTCGAGCCATTCGCTTGAGGAAGTAGGGCCATGCGTTACGCATTTCTCCTGCTCGTCCTGATGCTCGGCAGCGCCCAGGCTGGCGAGCAGGTGCGCCTCACCAACGGCGAATGGCCGCCGTACCTCGGCGAAACCCTGCCCCACCATGGCGTGGCCTCACGCATCGTCGCCGAGGCATTTGCGCTGCAAGGCGTCGAAGTGCAATGGGAATTTCACCCCTGGGCACGCTCGCTGAAAATGGCCGAGGAAGGTACCCGCGACGGCAGCGCCGTCTGGCTTGCCAACCCCGAACGTGAACAACACTTTCACATCAGCGAGCCGGTGGTCGAAAGCGGTTACTACCTGTTTCATCGCAAGAGCCACGCGTTTGACTGGAACGATGTCGAGGATCTGCGCGGTCTGCGCATTGCGGGTACCCGTGGCTATGACTACGGCGAAGCCTTTCAACGTGCCGAAGCCGCCGGAGAGCTCGAGGTGGTACGCCTGACCGGTGATGAACAGGGCCTGCGCCAGTTGCTGGCCGGGCGCATCGATGTGTTTCCCGTGGACAAGGTGGTGGGCTTCGACCTGCTCTATCAGAAATTCAGCGCTGCCGAACGCCAGCGCCTGAGCGTTCATCGCAAGCCTCTGCGCAGCGACAGTCTGCATCTGCTGCTATCGCGCGAGGTGCCGGGCAATGACCAACTGGTGCAACGCTTCAATCGTGGCCTGAATCAATTGCGCGACAGTGGCAAGGTTTCCCAGTACCTGCTGGAGATTCAGCAGCCGCTAAGCCTCAGCCACTGATAACGGAAACTCGACACGTACCCGCAGGCCATGCGGCTGCGCTTGATGCAGGCTGATACGAGCCTGATGGGCGCGACAGATCTCACCAACGATGGCCAAGCCGAGGCCTGCGCCATTGCCGAGGTTGCTACGTCGGTAGAAACGCTCGAAAACCTTCTCATGCTCGGCCTCGGGAATACCCGGACCGTCATCCTCAACCTCGAGTACCGACGGCGCCAGTGCGCGGATGATCAGGTTGCCGCCGGCCGGTGTATGCGCCAATGCGTTATCCAGCAGGTTATTGAGTAACTCGTTGAGCAACGTGGGCTCGCCATCGATCCACACCGAATGATCAGCCTCCAGCGCCAGCGCGACACCACGGGCATGAGCCAGTGGCGCCATGGCCAGCCCCAGTTCACGCGCCAGCTGACTGAGATCGATACGCTGAGCACCGCCTTCGGTAATGGCTCGCGCACCACTCTCGATACGCGCCAGCGACAGCAGTTGATTGGCCAGCAACGTCAGGCGGTCACCCTGCTGCGCCACCTGTTCAAGAGTGCTACGCCATTGCTCGGGCTGCTCGGCACGCAAGCCCAGGGTGATGCGCGCTTTCAGCGCCGCCAGAGGCGTACGCAACTCATGGGCGGCATCGGCAATGAACTGCGACTGCCGCTCGAACAGGCCTCGCAACCGCTCGTTGAATTGGTTCAAGGCCTCCACAAGCGGCAGCACCTCTCGCGGCAGGCCACTATCCGGCAACGGCTGCAGGTCTTCGCTGGCCCTTTCCGCCACCTCCCGGCGTAGCGCCTCCAGTGGCCGCAAGGCCAGATTAACGGCCAACCACACCAGCAGCAGTGCACTGAACGAAAGCAAGCCCATACGCCACAGGGTGCCAATCAGCAGCTCACGGGCCATGCGCTCGCGCGCGCCCTGCGTCTCCGCCACACGAATTTCAGCGATGCCATTGAGCTGCGGTTCGCTGACCGGCTGCAGCAGGCTGACAACTCGCACGCCCTGGTTGCGGTAAACGGCGTCGTAGAAGTGCGCCAGCGCCGGATAATCGTCAGTGCGTGGCGTGCCCGCTGGCGCTGGCGGCAGGTCCTCATAGCCGGAAACCTGATTGCCCTGCAGGTCAAGCACTTGGTAGTAGATGCGTCCAGCGCTGTCGTAGGCAAAGGTATCCAGTGCCACGTAAGGAATATTGGCGAGCAGCCGACCGTCGTCGGCATAGAGACCATCAGCCACTGCACGCGCCGATGCCAGTAGCGTTCGGTCATAGGCGGTGTCAGCTGCGCGGCGCGCACTCCAATAGGCACTGAAGCTGCTCAGCAGCAAGATCAGCGACAACAGCAGCGCCAGACGCCGCAGCAGACGCCCACGCAGGCTGACACCACGGCTCATGCCTCGACCGCTTCCAACAGGTAGCCGAGACCACGGAAGGTGACGATGCGTACAGCACTACCCTCGAGCTTCTTGCGCAGGCGGTGGATGTAGATCTCGATGGCATCCGGACTGGCATCCTCGTCCAGACCGAACACCTGCGCCGCCAGTTGCTCCTTGCTCATCACCCTGCCCGGCCTGGCGATCATCGCCTCCAGCACTGCCTGTTCACGGGCAGTCAGGCTGAGCGCTTCGCCTTTGAGACTGAAACGACGTGCGCCAAGGTCGTAGACCAGGTCGCCGCAGCGCTGCAATTGCTCACCGCCCAGCACGCTGCGCCGCAGCAGCGCTTTGACCCGAGCCTCCAGCTCGGTCAGCTCGAAGGGTTTGGCCAGGTAGTCATCTGCCCCAAGGTTGAGGCCATGCACGCGGTCTTTCACTTCGCCACGTGCAGTCAGCATCAGTACCGGCAGGGTCTGGCCGCGGTCACGCAGGCGCGCCAGCACCGCGAAGCCGTCCAGGCGTGGCAGGCCGATATCGAGGATTGCCAAGGCGTACTCTTCGCTGCACAGCGCAAGGTCAGCGGCAACGCCATCATGCAGAACGTCCACAGTCCAGCCGGCGCCCTTGAGCGCCTGAGCCACGCTTTCCGCCAATTGCGGGTGGTCTTCGACCAGCAGAATCCGCACCGCCACCTCCAACTGCAGCATCGTTAAAGGCGCGCAGTGTAGCGCCGCCACGGCTGCTGTGAATTGCTCAAATGCCAAAGCAGCATCTGTTTGCCCGCTCGCGTGACCTGCCGGAACGCAACATCGCAACGCCATAAAAATCTTTCTTTCATGAAAGCCTAGTGAAAGCTTGCCCTCATAGCATCGTTGCAAGGTGGCTCGATCCACCTGCTCAAGCGACCTGACAGTGGTGCCAGGCAGCGACAAGAACAATAACGGAGACCACATGATGCTCGCAGCCTCACGCCAGGCTTTGCCGCCTATCCGCCTGCTCTGCCTGGCCATCGCCGCTACCGGCGCTGCCCCCCTCGCCAACGCCGCCTTCATCGAAGACAGCAGTGCCAGCCTCACCGCTACCAACATCTATTTCAATCGCGATTTCCGCGAAGGTTCCGGCCAGAACAAACGTGAAGAATGGGGTCAGGGCTTTCGTCTTGACCTGCAATCCGGCTTCACCGAAGGCACCGTCGGTTTCGGTGTCGACGCCATGGGTCTGCTCGGCCTCAAGCTCGACTCCGGTCGAGGCCGCACCGGCACCGATCTGCTGCCCGTACATGATGATGGTCGCTCAGCCGACGAATTCAGCCGCCTAGGCCTGACCGCCAAGGTCAAGGTCTCCGCAACCGAGCTGCGCTATGGCTCGCACGTTCCCGAGCTGCCCGTGGTCAAGGCCAGCGACAGCCGTCTGCTGCCGCAGGTATTCGAAGGTGGCTTGCTGACCTCTTCAGAACTCGAGGGCCTGACCTTCACTGGTGGTCGCCTGGACAAGGTCATCGACCGCGCATCCACCGACGAAGAAGACCTGGTACTGAACAGCAAGAACAGCCGCTTTGCCGGTGGCATCAGTGCCGATCATCTGGACCTGGCCGGCGTCGACTACAAATTCACCCCGGGTGTCACCGGCCGCTACTACTTCGCCGATCTGGATGACATCTATCGTCAGCACTTCCTCGGCTTGCTCACCAGCCACAAGATCGGTCCTGGCACCCTGAGCAGCGATCTGCGCCTGATCTACAGCAGCGACAGTGGCGCGGCCAAGGCCGGCAAGGTCGACAACCGCGCCATCAACGGCATGGTCAGCTATGGCCTGGGGGCGCACAAATTCGGCCTGGGTTTCCAGGACATGAGCGGCGACACCGGCTTTGCCTACATCGATGGCAGCGATCCGTTTCTGGTCAACTTCGTGCAGATCAACGACTTCGCCAACGCCGACGAGCGTTCCTGGCAGGCCCGCTACGATTACAACTTCGCCAGCATCGGGGTTCCCGGCCTGACGTTCATGACCCGTTACATCCGTGGTGACGACGCACGTATCGCCGGCTCCGACGACCGTGGCGGCGAATGGGAACGCGATATCGAGTTCAAGTACGTGGTGCAAACCGGCCCGCTCAAGGACCTCTACGTACGCGTGCGCAACGCCAGCTTCCGCTCCGACTTCGCCCGCGACGCGGACGAGAACCGTGTCATCGTCGGCTACACCCTGCCGATTTGGTAAACAACAACAAGACTCGTGAGGAATCACCCATCATGAAATCCGTACTGACCCGCGCCGCTCTGGCGACTGCCTGCCTGGCCTTCGCCAGCCAACTGCTGGCTGCCGAACCCAAGCGCCCCGAATGCATCGCCCCGGCCAAGCCCGGTGGTGGTTTCGACCTGACCTGCAAACTGGCCCAGAGTGGTCTGAAAGACGAAGGCCTGCTCAAGGCGCCAATGCGCGTCACCTACATGCCAGGCGGTGTCGGCGCCGTGGCCTACAACGCCGTGGTCGCTCAGCGCGCCAAGGACCCGGGCACCATCACCGCCTTCTCCTCGGGCTCGCTGCTGAACCTGGCCCAGGGCAAGTTCGGTCGTTATGACGAAAACGCCGTACGTTGGCTGGCCGCGGTCGGTACCGACTACGGTGCGATCACCGTGCGCGCCGACTCTCCGTACAAGAATCTCGATGACCTGGTTCAGGCCCTGAAGAAAGATCCGTCCAGCATCGTCTTCGGCGCCGGCGCCACCATCGGCGGCCAGGACTGGATGCAGACCGCGCTGATCGCCCGTCTGGCCGGGATCGAGCCGAAGAACCTGCGCTATGTTGCCTTCGAAGGCGGCGGTGAAACTCTCACCGCCATGCTCGGCGGCCATGTACAGGTCACCAGCAGCGGCCTGGGTGAAGTCACCCCGCAACTGGAAGCGAAGAAAGTACGCATCCTCGCGGTGCTCTCCGATGAGCGCCTGCCGGGCAAACTGGCCGAGATCCCGACAGCCAAGGAGCAGGGCTACGACATCACCTGGCCGGTGATCCGCGGTTTTTACATGGGCCCGGAAGTCAGCGACGAGCAGTTCAACTGGTGGAAACAGCAGTTCGACACCCTGCTGGCCAGCGAAGAGTTCGCCAAGCTGCGTGAACAACGCGACCTGCTGCCATTGTCGGTTACCGGTGATGACCTCGATACCCTGGTGCACAAGCAGGTTGCCGAGTACAAGACCCTGGCCGGTGAATTCGGCCTGATGCAGGAATAAGTGCATCGACAGGTTCGGCGTTGCCCGACGCCGAACCTGTAGTTGAGCGCCTCGCCGCTCGATCCTGTCCCAACGCAAGAGACCACTGCTATGTACGTTCGCCTGTTCGCTGCGATCTGGCTGCTGTTGTGCGCCTTTCTCGCAGTCATCGCCTGGGGTTTCCAGGCCCCCTTCGCCTACGACCCTGTCGGCCCGAGGGCCTATCCGCTGCTGCTGCTGGCATTGATGGCTGCTGGTGCCGCCTGGCTGATCTTCAAGCCGGGTCCGCAGACCGAGGCGCTCAGCCGCCAGGCGCTGCAGCGTGCAGGCCTGTGCATCCTGACACTGTTGGCCTATGCCCTGCTCTTCGAACCCCTGGGCTTCGTCCTCAGCACCGCACTGGCAACCTTCGTTCTGGGCCTGCTGTTCACGGGTCGTGTGCTGCCGTGCCTGATTAGTGGCGCCCTGATGGGTGTGCTGCTGTATGCATTGTTCGATTATGCGCTAGACGTTCCGCTGCCACTGGGCGTGTTCGAAGCGTTGGTGGAGAGCTGAGATGGAAACATTACATTTTCTGATGCAGGGCTTTGACGTCGCCACCCGGCCGACCAACCTGCTGGTTGCCCTGTTCGGTGCCTTCGTTGGCACCATCGTCGGTCTGCTGCCGGGCCTGGGCCCGATCAACGGTGTCGCCCTGCTGCTGCCCTTGGCCTTCGCCCTTGGCCTGCCGCCGGAAACCGCACTGATTCTGCTCGCCGCCGTCTATCTGGGCTGCGAGTATGGCGGCCGTATTTCCGCCATTCTGCTCAACGTACCCGGCGATGCCGCCGCGGTGATGACCACCCTCGACGGCTACCCGCTGGCACGTCAGGGCAAGGCCGGCATCGCCCTGTCGCTGTCGGCAGTGAGCTCCTTCACCGGCAGCATGATCGCCACCTGCGGTGTGGTGCTGTTCGCGCCGATCCTGGCGAAATGGGCAGTGGCCTTCGGCCCGGCCGAGTACTTCGTACTGATGATCTTCGCGATTGCCTGCCTCGGCGGCATGGTCGGCGACAAGCCGGTCAAGACCTTGCTCTCGGCCCTGATCGGCCTGGCACTGGCCACAGTCGGGGTCGACTCCACCACTGGGGTATACCGCTTCACCTTCGACAGTGTCAGCTTGTCCGACGGCATCCAGTTCGTCATCGTGGTGATCGGCTTCTTCAGTGTCAGCGAAATTCTGCTGATGCTGGAAAACACCCACAACGGCCAGAAGGCCGTGAAGGCCAGCGGCCGCGTGCTGTTCAACTTCAAGGAATACTGCTTCACCTTCTGGACCATGATTCGCAGCTCGGTCGCCGGCTTCATCATTGGCGTACTGCCGGGCGCCGGTGCAACCATCGCCAGCGCCATGACCTACATGACCGAGAAGCGCCTGGCGGGTGACAGCGGCAAGTTCGGCGACGGTGACCTGCGCGGCGTTGCGGCGCCTGAGTCGGCCAACAACGCTTCGGCCTGCGGCTCGCTGATCCCGATGCTGACCCTTGGCGTGCCGGGTTCGGGCACCACCGCAGTGATGATCGGTGCGCTGACCCTGTACAACATCACACCCGGCCCGCTGCTGTTCGAACAGCAGCCCGACGTGGTCTGGGGTCTGATCGCCTCGCTGTTCATCGGCAACATCATCCTGCTGGTGATGAACATTCCGCTGGTCGGCCTGTTCTCGCGCATGCTCAGCGTGCCGAACTGGGTGCTGGTGCCCGCCATCACCGTGATCAGCATGGTCGGTGTCTACGCGGTACACAGCACCACCTTCGACCTAGTATTGATGATCGCGCTTGGCGTGTTTGGCTACATCCTGCGCAAGCTGGATTTCCCACTCTCGGCCGTGATTCTCGGCTTCGTACTGGGTGAGATGATGGAAGACAACCTGCGTCGCGCGCTGTCGATCTCCGCTGGTGACCTGGGCATCCTCTGGGGCAGCCCGATCACCCTGGTACTGTGGGCGCTGGTAGCGCTGATGCTGGCCCTGCCGGGCATCCGCTGGATGCGTCGACGCAAGCAGATCAAGGCTGGGGCTGATGCCACTGCCGCGTGATCTTTGGGTAACGCCGCTGGCCGGAATGGTCGGCGGTTACCTGGCCAGCCTCGCCGGCTGGCCTTTGCCGTGGATGGTCGGTTCCTTGCTGGCGGTCATCGCCGTGCGCTGTCTGGCCGACCGCCCCTTCAGTGAACTGCCCGGCGGGCGCAAGGCCGGACAGTGGCTGGTGGCCAGCGGTATCGGCCTGCATTTCACCAGCGACGTGCTGGAACAGGTGCTCAGCCACTTGCCCGTTATCGTCATGGGCGCTTTCGGCACGCTTCTGCTCAGCCTGATCGGCATCGCCATCCTTCGCCGTGCCGGCGTAGACCGTGCTACCGCCTTCTTCGCCAGCATGCCTGGCGGCGCCAGCGAGATGGTCAATCTGGCCCTGCGTCACGACGCGCAACCCGCACGTGTCGCTGCGGCGCATAGTCTGCGCCTGCTGCTGGTGGTGCTGCTGATTCCGGCGCTGTTCACCTGGGGCCTGCCCGACGTCAGCGCGCCACCTCGCGCACCGGTGGACTGGACCTGGCTGATTGGTCTGCTCGCCGCTGGTGCTGTGCTGGCAGTGCTCTGGGGACATCTTAAACAACCCAACCCCTGGATGCTTGGTCCACTGGTCGCCTGCGCCGTGGCCAGTGCCAGTTTCGACCTGCATCTGGGCCTGCCGCAAGGTATGGGCCAGCTTGGCCAATGGCTGATCGGTTGCGCCCTGGGCTGTCACTTCGACCGCGCCTTCTTCCGCAGCGCGCCGGGTTTTCTCGCCCGCGTGCTGGCCTTCACCCTGCTGGCGATGCTCGCCGCTGCCGCACTCGGCGAAGCCCTTGGTTGGCTGGCCGGCGAAGACCATCTGTCGTTGATGCTGGGCATGATGCCGGGCGGTATCACGGAGCTGTGTCTGACCGCCGAAGCCTTGCAGCTATCGGTAGCGCTGGTCACTGCCCTGCAGGTGCTACGGCTGTTTCTGGTGATGTTCCTCGCCGAACCCTTATTCAAGCTCTGGTGCAAGAGCCACGCTTAGCCCGCCTTGTGCGGGCTTTTTTTTATGCCTTCGGCAACACACGGTGGAAGACGCTTTCGGCTCTGGCGTCCTGCTTCGCTCTACCTCCTGCATCCATGCAGTCGTAGCGGCGAAAAGCTCGCGGCTGAAGCCCCTCCCACGAGTGGAAGCTACCACTGCAGCTGCAATTCGCTCTGGAACTCACGCACTTGACCACTGACCGGGTCGACGAAGCGCAAGCCGCGCGCCAGCAGCTTGAGCGGCTTGCCGTAGTCATCCGGCTGATTACGCGACTCCAGCAACTGCGGATAGAAATCGTCGCCGACGATGGGCGCACCGAGCCCGGCCAGATGTACGCGCAGTTGATGCTTACGCCCGGTTACCGGCGACAAGCCGTAACGCCACAGTTCGCCGCGTCGTTCCAGCACCTCGATTCGCGTTTCGCTGTTGGCCTCGCCAGCAACTTCCTGCATACGAAAGAACGGCTCGCCATCAACCATCCGTGAACGGTGTAGGTAGGGAAACTGCAGCTGCGGCAATGCAGGGGCGATGGCCTCATAGCACTTCTCCACCGCACGCTGGCGAAACAGTGCCTGATACTGGCCGCGACTGGCTGGATTGACCGAGAACAGCACCAGGCCGGCCGTCAGTCGGTCGATGCGGTGGATCGGCACCAGATCGGGATTGCCGGTGCGCTTGATCAGCCGCGCCAGCAGCGTCTGCTCGACGTATTCACCGGCCGGCATCACCGGCAGGAAATGCGGTTTGTCGGCGACCAGCAGGTGCTCGTCCTGCCACAGCACCTGCTCGTCGAAGGGAATCGGCGTCTCGTTCGGCACCTCACGGAAATAGCGCACCTTGAGCCCGACGCGATAAGGGTGCGTGGCATCGATAGGCGCACCAGCCGCATCCAGCACCCGACCGCGCGCCATACGTTGCAGCCAGGTGGCGCGGTCGATGGCGGGAAAGTGATCGCACAGGCAATCGAGCACCGTCGCCCAGTGGCCCTGGGGCAAATGAAGCGTGCTGGGGCGCATGGCGAGGTTGGGCATTGCAGAAGCTGCTCGACGGCTTATGAAGGGGCGAATTAGGCCGTACTCGTGCGGCCCAGTCAAAGCAAACGGCTTGAGCCAAGGTCGCGCTGTGGCTATGGTGGCCGCTCGTATCTGGAGAGACTCATGTCCATCACCCGCTCCCTGCTTACCAGCGTCGCCCTTCTCCCGCTCCTGGCCGCCTGCCAGGTCTACACCGGCAAGCCGGAAGGCCCACCGCCAGCGACTCGCTTGCAAGGTCAAGTCCAGGTCGAAAATGGTCAGCTGGTGTTCACTCCCTGCCAGGAACAGCGTCGCTTCGTGCTGGTCGATGGCGACACCACCGGTATCGAGCGCGAAGTCATGCAACTTGGCAGTGATAGCCAGTCCAGCCTGTTCGCCGATCTGGCCGGGCGCCTGGGCGGCAGCCAGGGCAAGGGCAGCGATGGTCGCTTCGAAGTCAACCAGATCTATCGTCTGCAAGGTGAAGGACACGGCTGCGACGACCTCAACTTCAAGCGCCTGGCCCTGCGCGCCAGCGGCAACGAGCCGTTCTGGCAAGTGGAAGTCGGTAGCAAGGGCCTGGTACTGAACCGCCCTGATCAAGAGCCGTTGGCCCTGCCTTATCTGGAAGAACAGATGCCGGACGGTCGCCTGAATTTCAGCAGCGAAGCCAATGGTCAGCGTCTGGACCTGTGGGTTGCACCGCAGCGCTGCGTCGACGGCATGAGCGGCGCGGTCAACCACCTCAGCGCCGAACTGCGCCTCGAGGGCCAGGTGCTGCGTGGCTGCGCACATTTCGGCGCCATGCGTAACTGAGCCGCGCCAATGCCGGTGGCCCCGCCAGGTGTCACCGGCATGGATTGCTCAACGGGGTGCTAGCCCAAACTTCCGGCGAAACGCCGCGCGTAATCTTCCCGCTCGAAGGCCTCGACCACGAAGTCGATGAAGCTGCGTGTCTTGCCCGGCAGCAACTGACGACTGGGGTAATACAGCGACAACGCGCCGGCATCCGCCCACCAGCGCGGCAGCACCCGCACCAGCTCGCCCGTCTCCAGCCAGGGCAACACATCGGGCACGGCAAGCATCGCCACTCCCAGGCCCAACCGCGCAGCCTCTCGCACAGCAGTTGGATCGTTGACCACCAGGGTCTCACGCATCGTCGCGATCACTTCATCGCCCTGTGCGTTGCGCATGTTCCAGGTACGGATACGACCCGAAGACAGAGAGCGCATGACGATGCAGTCCAGCTCGATCAGGCCTGATGGATCGGCTGGCAACCTGTGCCGAGCCAGATAAGCGGGAGAGGCAAAGGCAACGACGTGCAGCGGCGCCAGTGTGCGGGCGACCACGCCGCTGGCCAGCTCGAAGCCACCGCCGATGGCGGCGTCGTAGCCCTCGGAAATCAGGTCGACCGTACGGTTCTCGAAATGCCATTCAGGGCGAACGCGGGGATAACGCTGCAGGAACTCGGGCAAAAGAGGCAGCAGGTAACCGGTCCCAAAGGATGGCGCCAGGCTGATCTTGAGCACACCGGCCGGCTGGCCATCATCGGCTGATACGGCGGCGATGGCGTTCTGCAAGGACTCCAGATTGCCGCTAACCGCGGCCAAGAAAGACTCGCCCGCCTCGGTCAGCGTCAGCTTGCGCGTCGAGCGCTGGAACAACCGTACACCCAGGTTGCGCTCCAGCATGGCGACATTGCGGCTCACCGCTGCAGGCGTCAGAGCAAGACGACGTGCAGCCGCCGAGAAGCTACCGCTCTCGGCACTGCGTACGAATGATTCCAGGTTGGCTAATGTCTCCATGGACCGATATTAAACAGATACTTGAAGATAATCCAAACGATTAGCTGCTAATCAAAGATGAATGAAAACGCGATAGTCACTCCACCGAATGTCTCGGCAATCAAACGGAGTGAACCATGAGCAACGTAATTTCTTCCAAACCCCTTCCCCTGGCCGGCAAGACGGCTCTCGTAACAGGCGGCTCTCGCTCTATCGGCGCAGCTATCGCCAAACGCCTGGCCGCTGACGGCGCCCAAGTTGCCTTCACCTACAATGGCTCGCCCAAACTGGCTGAAGAAGTCGCGGTCGAAATCGAATCAGCGGGCGGTCGAGCGCTGGCGATCCAGGCTAACGCAGCCGACCCCGAGGCCGTGCGCGCCGCCGTCGCGAAGACGGTAGAAGCGTTCGGCAGCCTCGACATTCTGGTGAATAACGCCGGTATCGCCTCGGCCAGTGCCATCGAAGACACCCGCTTCGAAGACTACCAGGCAATGCTGGACATCAACGTCACTGGTGTTTTCGTCGCCACCCAGGAAGCCGTACGGCACATGCAGGAGGGCGGCCGCATCATTCATATCGGCAGCTCCGTAACCAAATATGCGGGCGTTCCCGGGCTCGCTGCATATGGCCTGACCAAAGGCGCCGTAGCCGGTTTCAACCGCAGCCTGGCGCATGACCTGGGGCCACGCGGGATCACGGTCAACAGCATCCACCCCGGCCCGGTGAACACCGACATGAATCCGGCCGATGGTGAGATCGCCAAGCTGCTCACCCCGCGCATCGCATTGGGTCGTTACGGAGAGTCGACCGAGATCGCCAACCTCGTGGCCTTCCTCGCCAGTCCGCAGGCTTCGCTCATCACTGGCGCAGACATTCACGCCGACGGTGGCTTTACCTCCTGAAGCGCTGTGGGGCCGGCCAAAGGCCTGCCCCGCAGACGCCACGACCAATTTCAATAAGGAACCTGCTCATGAGCACGTCCCCATACATCGGCATCATCGGTGCCGGTCAGATCGGTGCGGCCTTCGCTCGCGCCCTGGCGCGGCGGAACATTCCGGCAATCCTCGCCAACAGCCGTGGGCCAGAGAGCTTGCAAGGCCTGGTACAATCCATCGGCCCGAGCATCCGTGCCGGCACCCGTGAGCAGGCGGCAGCACAGTCCATCGTGCTGGTCGCGGTGAACTGGTCGAAGCTGCCAGCCGCACTGTCCGGGCTTGCCGACTTCGCCGGGCGTATCGTCATCGACAGTAACAACCCGATCGAAGCGCCGCTGTTCAATCCCATCGATCTGCATGGCCGCACCTCAAGCGAGGTGTTTGCCGACCTGGTGCCGGGCGCCCATGTAGTGAAGGCGTTCAACCACTTGAACCCCAGATTGCTCATCGCCGATCCCGCCGAGCGCGGCGGCCGGCGTGTGCTGTTCCTGGCCGGTGACGACAATCACGCAAAAACCCAGGTCAGCGCACTGATCGATGAGCTGGGCTTCGCCGCTCTCGACCTTGGCGAGCTGGCCGAAGGTGGGCGCCTGATGCAATTCCCCGGTGGGCCGTTGCCCTCGCTCGAACTGGTGCAGTTCGGCTGAGCTACCGGGAGACGAAAATGAAGGATTCCGTAATGCCCCATACCGATTCATCTGCTGACACCCGATCCATGTCTGCTGCGTGGTGGGCCGTCATCTCTCTTGCCCTGGGCGCCTTCGGCCTGGTCACGGCGGAATTCCTGCCGATCAGCCTGCTGACGCCGATGGCCGCGGACCTGGGCGTATCCAACGGCGCGGTGGGCCAGGCCATCACCGCCACCGCCGTGGTCGCCGCATTCGCCGGACCACTGGTGGTGCTGTTCTCGGGCCGCCTGGATCGACAAAAGATCGTCTGGGGGCTGATGGCCATGCTGGTGTTCTCCTGCATCCTTTCGGCCTATGCCTCGAACATCACGGTACTGCTGATCGCACGTGGACTGCTGGGCTTCGCCCTCGGCAGCTTCTGGGCCATGATGGCAGCGCTTGCCCTGCGCCTGGTGCCGCCGGACAAGGTGCCGCGGGCCATTTCGATCATCATGATGGGCATCTCGCTCGCCACCATCTTCGCTGCCCCGCTGGGTGCCTACCTGGGAGAATTGTGGGGCTGGCAGGCAACCTTCCTGGCGGCGTCCGGTATTGGCGTGGTGGCGCTGGCAATCCAGATGCTGACCCTGCCCAAACTGCCGGCCGCGGCAGCGCCGGGCCTGGCGTCCTTCAAGGCAGCGCTGACGCGGCGTGCGGTCGTCGTCGGCATCGGCACCGGGCTGCTGGTCATTTCCGGGCACTTCGCCGCGCTGACCTTCATCCGCCCCTTCCTCGAGGAGGTTCCCCGCCTGGATGTCGCGACCGTCTCGCTTGCCTTGCTGGCCTTCGGTGTCAGCGGCTTTTTCGGCAACCTTGCCGGCGGCGCCGTCGCCGCGCGCAGTCCGGCCTGGGCAGTCAGCAGTTGCTCGTTCCTGATCGCTGCCGTTGCACTCACGCTGATCCTGTTCGGCACACAGGCCAACATTGCCTTCGTCGCGATTGCGCTATGGGGTTTCGCCTTCGGCGCCTTCCCGGTATCGATCTCGATCTGGAACGCGCGCGCCGCCGCCGATCATGCGGAAAGCGCTGGCGCCCTGCTGTCCTCGACCTTCCAGGTCGCCATTGCCGCAGGTGCGGTTCTAGGAGGGCTGATCATCGACAGCCTCGACTCGCAAGCCGTGATCGTCTATGCCGCGGCAGCAGCCTTAGCGGGCGCTGCCCTGATGTTCATTCGGGGGCGCGCGATCGAACGCCAGCGTAGCTGAGCCCGTACTCGCGCAGCGTTGAAGACATCGTTCACCTACGCTCAACGAAGCAAAGCCGCCAGTCGTTCGAGATTGCCGGCCCCCTCCATCCGGGCAGCGAATCCCGTACAATCGCGCCCCTTCTTCACCTTGCCGGATCACCACCGGCCAACCAGGACACCGCCCATGCTTCGCCTGACCGAACTGAAACTGCCCCTCGACCATGCCGATGATGCCCTGCGCCCGGCTATCGTCCAGCGCCTGGGCATCGCCGACAATGACCTGCTGACCTTCAGCGTGTTCAAGCGCAGCTACGATGCGCGCAAGAAGTACGGCGACATGCCGTTCATCTACACCATCGACTGCGAGGTGAAAGACGAAGCCGCCCTGCTCGCTCGCCTGAGTGATGACAAGCATGTCGGCCCGGCACCGGACATCGCCTACAAACCAGTGGGCAAAGCTGAAACGCCGCTGGACGAACGCCCGATCGTGGTCGGTTTCGGCCCCTGCGGTATCTTCGCCGCGCTGATCCTGGCGCAGGCCGGCCTGCGCCCTATCGTGCTCGAGCGCGGCAAGGAAGTACGCCAACGCACCAAGGACACCTGGGGCCTGTGGCGCAAGAACCAGCTCAACCCGGAATCCAACGTGCAATTCGGCGAAGGCGGCGCAGGCACCTTCTCCGACGGCAAGCTGTACAGCCAGATCAAGGACCCGCATCACCACGGGCGCAAGGTGCTGCAGGAGTTCGTCAAGGCTGGCGCGCCGGACGAGATCCTTTACGTCAGCAAGCCGCATATCGGCACCTTCCGCCTGACCGGCGTGGTCGCCACCATGCGTGAAGAGATCAAGGCTCTCGGCGGCGAAGTGCGTTTCCAGGAGCGTGTCAGCGACCTGCTGATCGAAGACGATCAGCTCACCGGCGTAGTACTGGAAAGTGGCGAGCAGATCCTCAGCCGCCATGTGGTGCTCGCCCTCGGCCACAGCTCGCGCGACACCTTCCGCATGCTCCATGCCCGCGGCGTGTACCTGGAAGCCAAGCCCTTCTCGGTCGGCTTCCGCATCGAACACCCGCAGTCGCTGATCGACCGCGCCCGCCTGGGCAAATACGCAGGCCACCCAAAACTCGGCGCTGCCGATTACAAGCTGGTGCACCACGCCAGCAACGGTCGCTCGGTCTACAGCTTCTGCATGTGCCCGGGCGGTACTGTGGTCGCCGCCACCTCCGAGCCGGAGCGCGTGGTCACTAACGGCATGAGCCAGTACTCGCGCAACGAGCGCAACGCCAACGCCGGCATCGTCGTCGGCATCACTCCCGAGCAGGACTACCCGGGCGGCCCGCTGGCTGGCGTGGAACTGCAGGAGCGCCTGGAGTCGCACGCCTATGTGCTCGGCGGTCGCAACTACGAGGCGCCCGGGCAACTGGTCGGCGACTTCATCGCTGGCAAGCCGTCGAGTGCACTGGGTGAAGTACAACCCTCCTACAAGCCTGGCGTAAAGCTGGGCGACCTGGCTCCGTCGCTGCCGGATTTCGCCATCGAGGCCATCCGCGAGGCGCTACCGGCCTTCGGCAAGCAGATCAAGGGTTTCGACCTGGCCGATGCGGTACTCACCGGCATCGAAACGCGCACTTCATCGCCGGTGCGCATCACCCGTGGCGATGATCTGCAGAGTCTGAATCTCAAGGGCCTGTATCCGGCCGGGGAAGGCGCCGGCTACGCTGGTGGCATCCTCTCTGCTGGCGTCGACGGCATTCGTGTGGCCGAGGCCGTGGCCAAGAGCATGCTTGGGTTGAATCGCTAAACTCTCTTCGGATCACATACCCCATAGAGTGGGTTAGCGGCGCCAAGCCTGAGAATGTCCGATCAGCGCCATCGCAGTGCGCCGCGTAACCCACCAGGCGATAGTCCTGCGTTGCGCCAATGGTGGGTTACGGCGCAACGGACCGTGCGGGCTCATCAGGATAGGTGACAGGCACCTAACCCACGGATATCGGTCAGTCTCGATAGCGCGCAGCCGTAGAAGCGTCAAAGGCCCTCGCGGCGCAGGCAGCACAGCGTCGAACGCCGCGAACCATTCGGACGACGCGCCGGGTCGGCATAGGTCAGCAGCTCACTGAAGCCGGCCTTGCGCATCATCCCTGCCGATGCGGCATTCTCTTCGTGGCGATCGATATAGACGTCGCACACGTCCCGACGCCATAAGTCCTGCACCGCCTCCGTGAGCAGATGAGCACCAAGTCCGCGACCCGCGCAGTCACGATGCACCACCGCCTCGCAGATATAGCCATGCACCTGCCCGGCACGCGCGGCAGGTTGATGATCCGCGAAATCCTGCGTCAGGCGATAGCTGACGAACCCCAGTAGTAACCCTTGCTCCTCGGCCAATACCGCCAGCGTCGCGTTCGTCGCAATACCCTGCAGGTGCTGGCGAACCTCGACCTCGGGCAGATGATTCCAGGGGTTGGGCCCGTGCTCGAGAATCAGCGCGCAGAGCGCTTCGATATCCTCGGCGATGGCCTGACGAATGATCAGCTCGCTCATGCTCCCAACTCCCCCTGAACTTGATTTCAGGGCGCAGTCTAGGCCGGGGAATTGCCTGGCGACAGTGACAGCCAGGCACGAGAAATACCTGACAGTGAATCAGTGATCATCGTCCCACGGCTGGCCGCGGGTCTTCTCGGTCAGCTCGACCTTCTGCTGCATCGCCGCCTTGGACAGGATGTGCGCACTGACCGGCGCGGTGAGGAACAGGAACAACGTGATCAGCAGCTCATGCAGACTGAGACTGCCGGTGTGATGAGCGAAGAACAGCATCGAAGCGATCAGCGTAGCGCCGACCCCCAGCGTCGTGGCCTTGGTCGGACCATGCAGACGGGTAAAGAAGTCCGGCAAGCGATACAACCCGATGGCACCGACCAGGGCGAACAGGCTGCCCAGGATCAGGCAAGCGCAAATCAACAGTTCCAGCCAGAACGGCATGGTCATTCCCCCCTTAATCGATGATGTCGCCGTGCAGCAGGTGTTTGCCCACCGCAACCGTACCAACGAAGCCCATCACTGCGATCAGCAGTGCGGCTTCGAAGAACAGGTCCGACGCCAGCCAGATGCCGAACAGCACGATCAGCGCCAGCGCGTTGATGTACAGGGTATCCAGGGCCAGGACGCGGTCGACCACGCTCGGCCCTTCGACCAGACGCGCGACATTGAGCAACATGGCCAGCGTGAGGATGCCCATGCACAGAAAGACTACGTTCTCGAGCATTCGAAAATCTCCAGCAGCGGCTTTTCGTAGCGACTCTTGACCTCGGCGATCAGCTCGTCGCGATCCGGCACGTTGAGCCCGTGCAGCAGCAGTGTCTTGTGGTCAGAGCTGAGACCGGCAGAGACGGTGCCGGGCGTCAGCGAGATGATGCAGGCCAGGGCCGACAGGACGAACTCGTCTTCTATCTCCACCGGTACCTCGACGAATGCCGGCTCAAGGCGTGATTTCGGCCCGAGCACCAGCTTAACCACCTGCAGGTTGGCCACCACGATGTCGTAGAACACCTTGCCAATAAACAGCAGCAGCCCCAGGGGCTTGCGCACTTTAGGCACGGTCAGCAGGAAATCGCCGCACAGATGCACGATCGACCAGCCCAGAAACAGCCCGAGCAGGATATGCCCCAGGTTGAGGGTGTTGACCAGCAGCAGCCATAGCACCGCCAGCACCAGCATCATCCGCGGATGGGGGAACAAACGCCTCATGCCGCACCTCCAGCGATGATCGACAGGTAGGGTTGCAGATCGAGCAATTGCGCAGCTGCGGCCTCCAGATACGCCATTATCGGGGCAGCAGCGATCAGCAGTAGCGGGCTGGCCAATAACAGGCCCAGCGCAGCCAGCAGACTGATACGATCAGCCGGCTCAGCTTTCGACGGCGACGCATCCGCGCCATGGCCCAGCCAGAACAGGCTGGTACCGGCGCGGCTCAGCGCCACCAGCGTCAGCAAACCGCCGATCAGCACTACCGGCCAAAGGCTCCAGGCCTGCCAGCCTGGCTCTGCCGCGCGCAGCAGCAGCATCTTGCCGAGGAAACCAGAGAACGGCGGCAACCCGGCCACGGAGATGGAGGCGAAGAAGAACATGCAGCCCAGCACCAACGGCTGACGCAGCACACGCTCCTGCTGCAGATCGCCACCAGCGCTATCACGCTGGGCGACCACCAGCCCCGCCAACAGAAACAATGCCGCGCTGATCAGTGTGCTATGCACCATGTAATAAAGCGCAGCACTCAACGCCGCTACGTTGCCCATGGCGAAGCCAGCCATCAGCGTGCCCACCGAGACCACCACCAGATAAGCCAGCAACGCCTGCAACTGTCGCGCACCCAGAGCACCAATCACACCGAAGGCAATGGTCGGCAGCGCCATCCACCAGAGCAGCTCATGGCCTAGGTTGGCCAGCGGCCCAGCCTCTTCGCCGAACACCAGGGTGAACACGCGAACGATGGCGTAGAAGCCAACCTTGGTCATGATCGCGAACAACGCCGCCACTGAAGCGGGCGCCGCGGCATAGGCGCGTGGCAGCCAGAAACACAACGGCAGCACGGCAGCCTTGAGGCCGAAGACAATCAGCAACAGGTAGGCCGCGGCCTTGATCAACGGTGCATCGGCGACATCGGCGCTGGCTACGCGCGCTGCCAGGTCCGGCATGTTCAGGGTGCCGGTCAGGCCGTACAACAGGCTGACGCCGATCAGGAAGAACGACGAGCCCAGCAGGTTGAGCACCACGTAATGCACGCCGGCCTTGACCTGATTGGCACGGTTGCCATGCAGCAGCAGCGCGTAGGACGAGATCAGCAGAATCTCGAAAAACACGAACAGGTTGAACAGGTCGGCGGTCAGGAACGCACCATTGATGCCCAGCAACTGGAACTGGAACAGCGCATGAAAGTTCGGCCCACGCTCATCATCGCCACGGCAGGCGTAGATGAGGGCGAAGCAAGCGAGCAGTGAGGTAAGCAACAGCAGCGCAGCGTTGAAGCGATCGAGCAGCAGCATGATGCCGAACGGCGCCACCCAGTTGCCCAACGCATAAACCTGCAACTGCCCCGCACCAGCCAGCAGTACCAGATACAGACACACCGGCAGCAGCGCCAGGCAGCCGATCAGGGAAATACCCCGCTTCACCTCACGCGACCAGCCGTGGCCGACCAGCAACAACGCGCCGAAAAACATCGGCAGCAGAATGGGGAGGATGATGGCGTGACTCATGCGCGCGGCTCCTCGCCATCGACGTGATCGGTTTTCAGCTCACCCATGCCACGTAGGGCCAGCACCACGACGAACGCAGTCATGGCGAAGCCAATGACGATGGCGGTCAGTACCAGCGCCTGTGGCAACGGATCACCATACTCGGCGCTCTTGCCGATCACCGCCGGCACGCCCGTGCCGAGCCGGCCCATGGCGAAGATGAACAGATTGACCGCGTAAGAGATCAGGGTCAGCCCCATCACCACCGGGAAAATGCGCGCCCGCAGCAGCAGGTAGACGCCGCTGGCAGCCAACACCCCGAGGGTAATTGCGAATACTGCCTCCATATCAGATGACCTCCTTGCACGACTCGTCCTGACTGACATGGCCGATATTGGAAAGGATCAGCAGGGTGGCGCCGACAACGGCCAGATACACCCCAAGATCGAAGAGGATCGCGGTGGCCAGTTCGATTTCGCCAATCAGCGGAATATGGAAATGGCCAAATGCCGAAGTCAGGAACGGCGAGCCGAAGAGCCAACTACCCAGACCAGTCAACCCAGCGATCAGCACGCCCCAGCCGGCCGTGGCGTGATAACTGAATTTCAGGCGTTCCTGAGTCCAGGTCACACCATGGGAGATGTACTGCAGAATCAGCGCCACCGAAGTGATCAGGCCGGCGATGAAGCCGCCGCCCGGCAGGTTGTGCCCGCGCAGGAAGATGAACGCCGAAATCAGCAGCGCCATCGGCAGCATGGCCCGCGCCAGGTTGTCGAGGATCATCGGATGCGCGTCGGTCGACCACGGACGACCGTTCTTGTCATGGGTCGGATGCGGCAGGTGCAGGCCATGCAGCAGCGCGTAGATACCGATGGCAGCAATCGCCAGCACGGTGATCTCACCCAGAGTATCGAAGCCGCGGAAGTCCACCAGGATCACATTGACCACATTGGTGCCACCACCGCCGGACACGCTGTTCTCGAGAAAGAACGACGAAATGCTCTGATAGGGACGGGTCAGCACCGCATAGGTCAGCATCGCCACCATGGTGCCGCTGCCCAACGCCAGGGTCAGATCACGCAGACCACGCAGGCTGCTGGACTCGGCAGGTGTGCGGTCGGTCATGAAGTACAGGGTGAGCATCAGCAGGATGATGGTCACCACCTCCACCGACAACTGGGTCAACGCCAGATCCGGGGCGGAGAAGCGGGCGAAGGCCAGTGCCACCATCAGACCAGCAGCGCTGAGGATCATCAGTGCCACGAGGCGGCGGCGGTGGAAAAACACGGTGAGCACCGCAGTCACCATCAGAATCAGCATGCCAATGGTGGTCAGCGGATCGATTGGCGTCATTGGCACGCTACCGGTCAACTGCTCGAGCGGCGACAGCGCGATGATCACCAGAGTCAGGGCACTGCCCAGCATCCAGGCCAGATAGCGCTGCTGCGAGCCGCTTTCCAGCAGCACGGTGATGCGCACGGACAGGCGCGTCATGTAACGCACCACCTGATCGAAGGCATCCTTGGCATCCAGGTTGGGCAGCCCCTCGTACCAGCGGAACAGCGGTTTGCGGCAGGTGTAGACGATGATCCCACCGAACAGCGCAACGAAACTCATCAGCAGCGGCAGGTTGAAGCCGTGCCAGACCGCCAGGCTGTACTCAGGCAGCTCGCCACCCAGGGTCGAAGCGGCGGCGGCGGCCAACAATGGCGCTACCGTGTAGGCTGGCACGATACCGACCAGCAGGCAGAGGAAGACCAGCACCTCAACCGGCACTTTCATGTAGCGAGGTGGCTCGTGCGGCGGGTACTTGGGCAGGTCGATCGGCTCGCCGTTGAAGAATACGTCATGGATGAAGCGCAGCGAGTAGGCCACCGAGAACACACCGGCCAGGGTCGCGGCTGCCGGAATCACCCAATTGAAACCACCCAGCAGGTGCTGGTGCAGGGTTTCGGTGAAGAACATTTCCTTGCTCAAAAAACCGTTGAGCAGCGGCACGCCAGCCATGGCCGAAGCCGCCACCATCGCCAGCACTGCCGTATGCGGCATGAACTTCCACAAGCCGTTGATGCGCCGCATGTCGCGGCTACCGGTTTCGTGGTCAATGATGCCCGCAGCCATGAACAGCGAGGCCTTGAAGGTCGCGTGGTTGATGATGTGGAACACCGCCGCTACCGCAGCCAGGCGGGTATCCAGGCCGAACAGCAGGGTGATCAGGCCCAGGTGGCTGATGGTCGAATAAGCCAGCAGGCCTTTGAGGTCATGCTGGAACAGCGCCATGCACGCCCCCACCAGCAACGTGGCCAGACCGGTCAGACTGACCATGTAGAACCACCACTCGGAGCCAGCCAGCGCCGGGTACAGGCGTGCCAGCAGGAATACCCCGGCTTTGACCATGGTCGCCGAGTGCAGATAGGCCGATACCGGCGTCGGCGCCGCCATGGCGTGCGGCAGCCAGAAGTGGAACGGGAATTGCGCCGATTTGGTGAACACACCCAGCAGCACCAGCACCAGCGCCAGCGGATACAACTCGTGCGCACGGATGGCATAGCCGGCGGCCAGCACCTGAGACAGCTCAAAACTGCCGGCGATGTGACCGATCAGCAAAATACCGGCGAGCAGCGCCAGACCACCGCCACCGGTGATTGCCAACGCCATGCGCGCACCTTTGCGCGCCTCGGAACGCGAGCCCCAGAAACCGATCAGCAGGAACGATGACAGGCTGGTCAGCTCCCAGAACATCAACATCAGCAGCAGATTTTCCGACAGCACCACACCGAGCATGGCGCCCATGAACAGCAGCAGGAACGCGAAGAAACGTCCCATTGGCTCGGTCTTGGCCAGGTAATAACGGGCGTAGAGGATCACCAGCAGACCGATGCCGAGAATCAGCAAGGCGAACAGGAAACCCAGACCATCGAGGCGCAGGCTGAGGTTCAGGCCCAGGTGCGGCAGCCACTCCAGCTTGACCCGCAGCACCTCACCAGCGAACACCGCCGATTGGTGGTTGAACAGCAGCACCAGCGCCACCACGGGCGCGAGTGCCGCAGCCGCAGCACAGGCCGAGCGTCCAAGCCGCTCGGTGAGTACCGGCAGAAATAAACCAAGAAATGGCAAGGCGACAATCAGCGCAAGCGCCATCGGAAAAACCCCTTATGCAGGCACGTCAGGTCGTGCGATCCAGCTACGAAAACTGGAGTCGCAACTCCCTGACGGTGATATTCCATGCACCACAACGGATCAGCTAAGTCGTTGTCGGCACAAGCATAACGGCCGATTATCCATAACTATCAACGCAACGTCATGCATTGAATTATCGTTAAACACACTTGGTAACATGCAAGCGCTGCTGGCAGCCGACCATCACTATAGCGAGGCCACAAAAAATTGCCGCGAGCGTTTTTGTCGGAGCCTGAAGAGTTGCCGTCAGAGATGGCAGACAACAAAAAGCCGGAGCAACCTAAGTTGCTCCGGCTTTTTGTCACGATCAGTGGGTGACGCGGCTGGTGCCGTTGACGGTCATGATGCGCACGCGCTCGCCGACGCGGAACACTTGGTTCGGCTCGACTTCCTGGACGTAGGCGCGCATGGTGCCGTCGTCCTCACGCACGGTGATCTCAACACCCTGAGTACGGGTCAGACCTTCTTCAGCAGCGGCGCCCAACAGACCGCCAGCGACGGCACCGACTACAGCCAGGACAGCGCTGCCGCGCCCACCACCGAGGCCACTACCACCGATACCGCCAACCACAGCACCGGCACCGGCACCGATCGGCGTCTTGGTCCCTTCGATCTTCACCGGGCGCAGCGATTCAATGGTTCCCATGCGTACTGTTTGCACCGCTCGGGCCTCATCGCGACTGTAGGTATCGCCAGTCAGACTGGACTGACAGCCCCCGAGGGCCAACACCGCGGCCAGCGAGGTAATGAGCAGAGTGGGTTTACGCATAGCAATTCCTCCAGAGGTATCTCAATCCATTAGACGCCGGGCGAGCGTAACTGTCACGGCGGAGCCTGACCAATAGTTATTTCAGACAGATCAGGTTCAGCGAGGTTCGCCCTATCAGGATCGAGCGAGGCGCCAGAGACGGGCGATATCCGTGGTGCGAGCCTGCAACTCAGCCGCCGCACCGGCCATCGCCTGCTCCAGGGACAATGGCCCCGGCGCCAGGCTGAATGCAGCTTCGATACCAGCGTCGTACAGCGCCTGATAGTTGTCGCCCAGACTACCGGACAAGGCGATGACCGGTACCCCGGCCGCACGCGCCACGCGCGCTACCCCGACAGGGGTCTTGCCATGCAGGGTCTGGGCATCCATACGCCCTTCCCCGGTAATCACCAGATCCGCGTTCTCTACTGCTGCAGCGAGACCGGACAGCTCGGCCACCAGCGCGATACCGGGGCGGAAGCTTGCCTTGAGGAAGGCACGCGCAGCGAAGCCGAGACCGCCCGCCGCGCCCACACCAGGGAACTCGGCGTGGTCCTCGCCCAGCATCGCCGCCACGATACGGGCGAAGCGACCGAGCGCCGTATCCAGCTCGGCGACATGCTCTGGCGTCGCCCCCTTCTGCGGACCGAAGACCGCAGATGCACCGCGTGGCCCGCACAAGGGATTGTCGACATCAGCGGCGACCTCGATCTGCACCTTGAGCAGACGCGCGTCGAGCCCACTCAAATCAAGCTGGTCGAGACCAGCCAAAGCCGCGCCACCCGGCGCTAGCTCGCGCCCCTGGACATCGAGAAAGCGCATCCCCAGCGCCTGTAACAGGCCAGCACCGGCGTCATTGGTGGCACTGCCGCCCAGCCCCAGGATGATGCGCGTAGCACCGGCATCCAGCGCCTCGCGGATCAGTTCGCCAGTGCCGAAGCTGCAGGCCAGACGAGCATCGCGTTGTTCACGTGGCACCCAGTGCAAGCCACTGGCAGCAGCCATCTCGATAACCGCTGTGCCCTGCCCCAGCCAACCCCAATGCGCCTTGACCGGCTCACCCTGCGGACCACGCACCTCACACTCGCGGCGCTCGCCGCCGACGGCAGCGAGCAGTGCATCGACCGTGCCTTCGCCGCCATCGGCCATTGGCCTCAGCAAACATTCGGCCTCGGGAAACACCTGCTGCCAACCGCGGGCGATGGCGGCGGCCACGTCGGGCGCACTGAGGCTCTCCTTGAAGGAGTCAGGAGCAATGACGATTTTCATGATAGGTACCTCGAAAGGAGGCAGGCGACCGTAGTCGCCTGCTGGTTACAGACCGTTGAAAAACGTAGGCGAGGCAGTCAGTGCAAGGCAAAAACAGGCGAAAAAGCGGAGTTTACGAGTTGTAAATGAGCATTTTGAGCCTGTTTTTAACGCAGCAATGGCAACGCAGGTAGTTTTTGAACGGTCTGTTAAAGCGCGATTACAGCAAAACCAGACTCAGCAGCCAGACAGCGGCCATACCGGCGACACCCTGGATCAGGGTCGCCATGGTCTGGGCACGGTAAGCGGTCGCCACTTTCATGCGGCTGAACTGGGTCACGACCCAGAAGAAGCTGTCGTTGGCGTGGGAAACGGTCATCGCACCAGCACCAATGGCCATCACCGTCAGCACGCGACCCATTTCGCTGTCGAGGCCCAGGTTGCCTAGCAGAGGCGCAACCATCGCCGAAGTGGTGACCAGTGCGACGGTGGAGGAACCCTGGGCACTCTTCAGCGCAGCAGCCACCAGGAACGGCATAAACAGGCCGATGCCCAGTGCCGACAGGGTGTCGCCCAGATAACCGGTCAGCGCGGTGGCCTTGAGAATGGCACCGAAGGCGCCACCGGCACCGGTGATCAGCAGAATCGGAGCTGCCTCTTTCAGGCCATGAGCGACATAGTCATGGAACTGCTGACGCTTGCCTTCGCCCTTGAGCAGCGAGCACGCCAACACCAGACCGACCAGCAGCGCGGCAACCGGCTGACCGAGGAAGCTCAGCACATCGAAGAAAGCGCCAGTACCGAAGGGCTTGCTCGGGAAAGCAGCGACCGAGCCCAGGCAGATCAGGATGATAGGCACGAAGATCGGCGAGAACGCCTGCCAGGCGCTGGGCAGCTTGCCGTAGCGAGCGCGCAGTGTATCGAAATCGACGTTATCGGCGAGCAGCTCGCTTGGCGCTTCCTCCAGCAAGTCGTGGTCGTTCTGCTTGAGGAAACGGTTGGCCCACAGCATACCGGCCACGGCGGTGACCGCAGCGACCAATAGACCGACCAGGATCACCAGACCCAGCGAGGTTTCCAGGCCCAGGTTGCCGGCGGCAGCGATCGGGCCGGGTGTTGGCGGCACGAAGGTATGGGTGGCATACAGGCCGGTAGCCAGGGCCACGCTCATGGCCACCACGGACACCTTCATGCGTGCAGCCAGGGCATTCTTCAGCGAGTTGAGGATGACGTAGCCGGAGTCGCAGAACACCGGAATCGATACCAGGTAACCGATGATCGACATGGTCAGGGTGGGGAAACGCTGGCCCAGCAGACGAATCACCGTCTCGGCCATGGTAATGGCGGCGCCGCTGCGCTCGAGGATCACGCCAATGATGGTACCGAGAACGATGACGATACCGATGTAACCGAGAATGCCGCCGAAGCCGGCAGTCATGGTCTTGATGATTTCGCCGCTAGGCAGCTGATAGGCAAAGCCGGCGATCAGCGCAGCAGCCAGCAATGCCAGGAAGGGGTGCAATTTCAAACGGGTAGTGGACAGCACGATGAATGCAATCAGTGTCACCAGGATCAGGACAAGGCCCATGACCAGTCTCCTCATTGTTGTTATGGCGGGCGCGAGGCCCGGATGGGAATGCCGACAGGCGCCACATTGTGGCTCAGCCTGCACCAGCATCGCCCTGTGCGCCAGCACCAAAACAACAAGAGCTGAGTGCAATTGGCTGTGCAATCGCACAAAGCCAGCACCTCGTATTCACCAGCGAAGATGAATTACCGAACGCTCAACGGCGCTGTCGCGGCAAGCTCCAGCAAGCCCAGCCCCAAAGATAGCTGCAGGCGCTGATCCAGCCGATTGAGATCCAGACCACTGAGTTCGGCGATGCGCTCCAGGCGGTAGCGCAACGTATTGCGATGAATGCCCAACTCCTGTGCACAGGTTTGCACCTGGCCGTCATGCGCGCACCAGGCTTCCAGCGTGGCCCTTAGCGTGCCTTGCGGGTCCTGCATCAGCACCTGCCGCAACGGCGCCAGCCAGCCCTGCAGTAACCAGCTGTGGCGCTGGGCATAGAGCAGCGTCGGCAGGCGCAATTCGTCCAGGCGTAGCAGGCGACGATCGGGAAAGCGCGCTTGGCCATAGGCCTGAAGATCGCGCAGGGCCAGGCTGGCCTGGCGCAGCTCGGTCAGATCATGCAGCGGATCGCTGAGCGCCAGCGACCCTACCCCCCACTCGCGCTCGTCAGCCTGCTGGAGCCAGGCACGATCATCACGGGTGGCGTTGTAGGGCCGGCACCAGAGCAGTTCATGGCGCCCGAGCGGCGCCACCAGATGTTCACTCTTGCCCCCCAATGCGGCGAGCAGACGCGCCTGACGCGGCAGCGGATCGCCCTCACCATCGAGTTGCAGCAGACACATCTGTCGTGGCCAGGTCAGTTGCAGGCCCAGACGTTCGGCATCGACCTCGAGACTGGACAGACGCAGCATGGGATCGAGCAACTGTCGCAACCAGGCCTCCTGCTGGTGCCGCTGCCAATGCCGCTCGGCTTGTAGCACGCGATGCTCGACCAACATTTCCGCTGCCATGCGCACCAGTTCGGCATAGGGCCGCACGATCTCGGGGTCGCCCGTGATACCGAGCACGCCAATCAGGCGCTCGGCATGCAGCAACGGCAGATTGACACCTGGCTTGACACCTCGCAGGCACGCCGCCGCCTGAGCGTCGATCTCCACCACGCGACAATTGGCCAGCACCAATTGCGCCCCCTCATGACGGGTGTGCAGCCGGCTGGGGTCACCGCTGCCGATGATCATGCCCTGGGCATCCATCACATTGATGTTGTGCGGCAGGATGGCCATGGCGCGGTCGACAATGTGCTGCGCCAGGGTAGAGTCGAGTTCGAGCATGAAAAACGGCCTCGCGAATGAGGCCGTCATTGTAGGCGCGCCAGCGACGCTTCACGAGGTATCCCTCGCAGCGCCGGCAAAACCTTCAGCTAGCCAGGATTTACTCCGCAGCAGGTGCTGCAGCGCTCTCCACGGCCTTGTCGTCCGCTGGAGCTTTCGCCTTGGCCTGATTGCGCCGAGCTTCGGCACGGTGCCGCCTGGCCTGCTGCTTGGCATGCAGCGCCTGCGCCGCCGTCACCATACCAACGGGCTGGCCTTGCAGATCCAGACGCGGTGCATTTTCGGTCATGGCAGCCCAGTAACGACCACCGCGGCACCAGGCGGCAATACCCGCTTTGAGCTGCTCAACGGTGATACCGAGCAACTGCAGATGTTGCTCGGCGTCCTTGAGAATGCCTTCCTTCAACGGCACCTTGGGCGCCGGATTGACCGGGAAGGCCAAGGGGAAGTGCTTCTGCAAGCGCCAGATCGCCTCGACGGTAGGATCCTGCTCACGCGCCTTACCTTTGGGCGGCTGCTTGCGTTTTTGCGGCTTCGCGCTTTCGGTCTTTACCTGCTGTACCTGCTGCTTCTCGGCGCGCAGGCGGTCACGTAGCTCGGCTAATTGTTCAAAACCCATCGTTCGGTTCGCAGCGTCCTGGTTGGTTCGTGGCGCAAGGGTATCTTATGTGCTCGTTTCGTACAGCCTTATTGGCGAACAGCATGCTCGACGGTAGCTGATGGTCAGGGCGCCAACCGCTCACGAATCCAGGCTTCACCCTTGAACCGATAGTTGAGGCGGTCATGCAGGCGGCTTGGCCTGCCCTGCCAGAATTCGATGCGCTCGGGCAGCAGGCGGTAGCCGCCCCAGTGCGGTGGACAGTGTGGCGTCTGGTTGAGGAAGCGTCTTTCGGTTTCCGCCAGCAGGTTTTCCAGCTCGGCGCGGTCGCGAATCACCTTGCTCTGCGGCGAAGCCCAAGCGCCGATGCGGCTGCCCAGCGGGCGTACCTGGAAGTAGCCGTCAGATTCGGCCGGGGTGACCTGCTCGACGCGGCCTTCGATGCGCACCTGGCGCTCCAGGCTGGGCCAGAAGAAGGTCATGGCGGCGAACGGGCGCGCCGCGAGCTGGCGGCCCTTGGCGCTGTCGTAGTTGCTGAAGAAGGTGAAGCCGCGTTCGTCGAGCCCCTTGAGCAGTAGCACCCGGCAGTGCGGGCGGCCATCTTCGTCGACAGTGGCCAGGGTCATGGCGTTGGGTTCGACCGGCAATTGCTCGGTCTTGACCGCGTCATCGAACCACTGACGAAACAGGGCAAAGGGTTCCAGCGGGGCCTGGGCTTCGCTCAGGCCATCGCGGGTATAGTCGCGGCGCATATCGGCCAGGGTTTGGGTCATGGCAATTCCTCAGGGCAGGGCCAGAAACCAATCCGCTGGATTCGAGTGCCTGCCCGCTCAGGGTGGAAATGCCCACAAGCTTACTCCGACTTGCCCACTTTTCCTTGATCTGCAGCAGCTACCTTGGGTGCATCCTTGAGCTCCGCCTTGGCCGGTTGGCTGTACTTGGCGATCAGGCCCTGCATGGTGTCACGCGAGGTCAGGAGGATTTCCACACGGCGGTTGAGCGCACGGCCGGCCGCACTGTCGTTTGCCGCACGGGGTGCGTCGGAGCCCAGGCCCATGACCTGCAGGCGGTTCTGCTTGAGGCCGCTGAGACGAAAAATCGAGGTCACGGCACGCGCGCGCTGCTGACTGAGTTCGCGGTTCTTCGCGTCGTCACCGCTGGTGTCGGCATGGCCGAGCACGACCACGGCGACATCCTCGTCGGCTTCCAACAGTTTGGCCACGCGAGTGATCGGGCCCAAGCTGACCGGCAGCAGCATCTGCGGGCGATCCGGATTGAACGAGCCCTGCACCGGGGCGGTGACCACCAGCAGGTTTTCGCGGCGCTCGAACTCGAAGTGGCTGCCCTTGACCGCTTCACGCAGTTTCGGCTCGTACTCGTCGAGCCAGGCGCGGGTCACTTGAGGCGGTGGCATCACTGCCGGCTTGGCGACTTCCTTCTTTTCCGAGCCGGCGCAGCCCGCGATCAGCAGGCAGCAGGTAAAGGCAAAAATCTTGTTGGCACGCATGTAGCCCCCGGGGTCAAACAGATCTAATGGTCGATTCGTTATCAGGCTGTTGAAAAACTACCTGCGTTGCCATTGCTGCGTTAAAAACAGGCTCGTGCGCGAGTCCGATCAAAATGCTCATTTACAACTCGTAAACTGCGCTTTTTCGCCTGTTTTTGCCTTGCACTGGCTGCCTCGCCTACGTTTTTCAACGGCCTGTTATGGTTGGTACTGAACGGTTGGCGCAAGTTTAGCCGTTTCAATCAGATACAGTCCGCAATCTGTCGCGCAAGTTTCTGCGCGCGGGGGTCCATCAAGACGAACGGTCCTAGATTGTTGGTAACGAAACCGAATGCCAGGTCTCGTTCCGGGTCGGCAAAACCGCTGGAACCACCGGCGCCGGGATGGCCGACGGCTTTTGCCCCCATGCCATAAGTGGCATTGGCCACGTCGGCCTGATCGAGCATGCAACCCAGGCCGAAACGCGTGCGGGTCAGCAAGGTCTTGTCGTCACCGACACTGTGCTCACGGGTCATTTCACCCAGCAGCTCGGCATTGAGCAGGCTGCCGTCGAGCAGACCGGCATAGAAGCCCGCCAGGCTGCGCGCGTTGCCGTGGCCATTGGCGGCCGGCTGCTGCATGCGCCGCCACTCCGGCTTGTTGGTACTGGTCATGATCGACGGCGGGTTGGTGAACGAGCGCGTGCTCATGGCTTGGGCCTCACTCATCATCACCTTGAGCAGACGCTGCGCTGCAGCGTCGCCAAGATTGCCCTTGCCGCGAGCGATATGGGCGACGCGATCAAATTCACTGTCAGCCAGGCCGACGTGGAAATCCAGGCCCAACGGCTTGGCGATGCGCGCAGCGATGCTCTCGCCGGGGCCACGACCTTCGACACGGCGAATCAGCTCACCGATGAGCCAACCATAGGTAATGGGCGCGTAGCCATGACCTTCACCCAGCGGCCACCAGGGCTCTTCAGCCGCCAACGCGTCGGTCATGGTCTGCCAGTCATAAAGCGCCTCGGCGGGCAGAGTCTGGCGCAACGCCGGCAACCCTGCCTGATGACAGAGCAGATGACGCACGCTGATGCGCTGCTTGCCTGCGGCAGCGAACTCCGGCCAGTAGCGCGCCACCGGCGCATCCAGATCGAGCTTGCCCTCACCCACCAGTTGCAGGGCCACCACAGCAGCGAAGGGCTTGGTGCAGGAGAACAGATTGGCGATGGTGTCGCTGTGCCAGGCCTGCTGACCGTCCTTGTCCATGACCCCGGCCCACAAATCGACCACGGTTTCCCCACCGACCTTCACGCACAGGGCCGCGCCCCGTTCCTGCGCATCGTCGAACAGAGCGGCGAATGCGTCCCTCACCGCTTCGAAGCGCAAGTCGAAATAGCCCTGAATCTGCACGCTGATCTCCCGTTTCGCTGCTTGGCTCTAAGCTGCCAATGATGACAGCCGCTTATCATGCAATGTTCTGAAACTTCATAAAATAGCGATGTTCGATTGGTTTTTCCTATGATGAAACAAATGCGGCCTGATCTGACCGATACGCCCTGAACAGCGCAGTAACGGTACGTATGTGGTCGTCAGGCCGCTTTGGATTCGACGCTCGGCATAGGAGAAACGAGTGCTCTACCTACTGTCCCTGATCGCCCTGGCTGCAATCATGGCACCCGGCCTGACGCGCCTGCTGGGTGCTCGCACAGGTTGGCTGCTGATGTTGGCGCCCCTGGCGGCCTTCGTCTGGTTCGTCCAGCAGATTCCGCTGATCGCCGACGGTGGCGCGGTGATGCAGAGCCTGAGCTGGATTCCGGCGCTGGGCATCAACCTGAGCCTGCGCCTGGATGGCCTCTCGCTGGTTTTTGCCCTCTTGATCAGCGGCATCGGCAGCTTGATCGTGCTGTACGCCGGCAGTTATCTGGCCAGCCACGCCCACCTCGGTCGCTTTCATGCCTACTTGCTGGTGTTCATGCTGGCGATGCTCGGCCTGGTGCTGGCCGACGACCTAGTGGCGATGTTCGTGTTCTGGGAGCTGACCAGTATTGCGTCCTTCCTGTTGATCAGCTTTCAACACGACAAAGCCGTCTCGCGCCGTGCGGCGCTGCAGGCGCTGCTGATCACCGGTGGCGGTGGTCTGGCATTGCTGGCGGGGCTGATTCTGCTCGGTGGCGCGACGGGCAACTGGCAATTCTCCAACCTCAGCGCCGAGCAGATCGAAGGCCATGTGCTGCTGCCGGCGATCATCGCCCTGGTGCTGCTGGGCTGCTTCACCAAGTCGGCGCAGGTGCCCTTCCACCTGTGGTTGCCCAACGCGATGAACGCACCGACGCCAGTGTCAGCCTACCTGCACTCGGCAACCATGGTAAAAGCCGGCATCTATCTGCTGGCCCGCCTCAACCCGGTGCTCGGCGGCTCCGTCGGCTGGGGCACGCTGCTGATTACCTTCGGCGCAGCCACTGCCGTGCTCGGCGCCTTCCTGGCCTTCCGCCAGACCGACCTCAAGCGCTTGCTGGCGTACACCACGGTCACCGTGCTGGGCCAACTGACCATGCTGATCGGCACCAACACCAGCTATGGCCTGCAGGCGTTCGTGCTCTATCTGGTGGCGCACTCTCTCTATAAGGGCGCGCTGTTCATGGCGGTCGGCGCCATCGATCACGCCACCGGCACCCGCGAGTTGGCACGCCTTGGCGGTTTGATCCGCTTCATGCCGCTGACTGGCGCCGCCGTAGCACTGGCCGCATTCTCCAACGCCGGCCTGCCGCCGTTCTTCGGCTTCATCGCCAAGGAATTCAAGTACACCGGCCTGATCGAGATGGGTCATATCGGCTGGGCGGTGACGCTGGTGATGATCCTTACCAACGCCCTGCTGTTTGCCGCTGCCGGCCTGGTCTTCCTGCAGACCTTCCTCGGCAAGCGCGGCGACTACCCACGCACGCCGCATGAAGTTGGCCTGCCGATGTGGCTGGGGCCGATGCTGCTGGCTATCGGTGGTTTCCTGCTCGGTGCCTGGAATGCCTGGCCGGAAACCTGGCTGGTGAATAATGCGGTACAGGCCGTGGCACGTGGCCCGGTGGATGTACACCTGTATCTATGGGGCGGCATCACTCCAGCGCTTGTAGCCAGCTTGCTGACCGTTTCGCTGGGCGTGCTGTTCTATGTCATGCGTGACCGCGTCAGACGGCTGCTCGATCGCGCCAACGCGGCCTGGAACGTCAGCGGCGACCTGATCTGGGATCGCTTGCTCAAACGCGTATTCCACTTCGCAGGGCTGCTTGCCGCACGTTTTCAGCACGGCTCCTTGCGTCAGCATCTGGTGCTGCTGGCCCTGGCGGTCGGCGGCCTCTTGGCGGTCGGCCTGGTACCTGCTCTGCCGCAACTGCTGCAGGGCAGCTACAGCCCCATCTCACCGCTGGGTTTGGCCGGCTGCCTGTTGGCACTGGCTGGCGGCGTGGCAGCAGCCTTCCTGCCTGGCCGACTGACCTTGCTGGCGGCGTTGGGTGCTTGCGGTCTGGGTCTGGCGCTGGTGTTCGTCTCGGTCAATGCACCGGACGTGGCGATGACCCAGCTGATGGTGGAAACCCTCAGCCTGATCTTCCTCGCCCTGGTGTTTCGCAAGATGCCCACGGTTCCCACCAGCGGCGCACGCGCGCCGTGGAAGCGACGCCTGCACGCCAGCGTGGCGATTCTCTTCGGCCTCAGCGTGACCGGCGCCCTGCTACTGGCGGTAAGCCTGCCACTGCCGGGTGAAATTGCGCAGTGGTATCAGGCCAACAGCTTGCCGGGTGGCCACGGGCACAACGTGGTCAATGTGATCCTGGTGGACTTCCGCGCCTTCGATACCCTCGGCGAGATCCTCGTGGTCGCCCTCTCCGCCCTGGCTGCAGCCAGCCTGCTGGGCACCGGCCGGCGCTTCGGTAACGAGCATAGCGGTGAAGACGCCTTCACCTCGCCCCTGCTGCGCCAAGGTCTGCGCCCGCTGGCCTGGCTGATGATGGCCGCGTCGCTGCTGGTGCTGTGGCGAGGTCACAACCTGCCCGGCGGCGGTTTCATCGGCGGTTTGGTGGCGGCCTGCGGCCTGATCCTGCTGGTGCTGACCTACGGCCACGGGCAGATTCGCCGGGTGCTGCCCGTTGCGCCTGCGCAGTTGATCGGTATCGGCCTGGGTTGTGCGGCGGGCGCCGGCATTCTTGGCCTGATCGCAGGCAGCGCCTTTCTTACCGGTCTCTGGACCTTCCCCGGTGGGCTGCCGCTGGGTACGCCCTTGCTCTTCGATATAGGCGTTTTCCTCACCGTGTTCGGCTCCGCCCTGCACATGATCGACAAGCTCACGGGAGTTCGCCAGTAATGGAATGGCTAGCCGCAATCACTACCGGAGGCCTGGCGGGTCTGGGCCTGTGGATGCTCCTGGATCGCAACCTCAAGCGCGTCGTGCTGGGCGTGGTGGTCCTGGGTAATGCAATCAACCTGGGGGTACTCACCGCTGGGCGCTTCTTCGGCGAACGCCCGGCATTCGTCGAGGCTGGCAACGCAGTCAGCACCGCCAACCCGTTGCCGCAGGCGCTGGTGCTGACCGCCATCGTCATCGGTTTCAGCCTGTTCATCTTCGCCCTGGCGCTGCTCAAGCGCACCCGCGAACTGCATGGCGACAAGACCACCGACTCGGTCAGCTCGATCACCGAGCAACCGGCACCGGACTGGCACGACAGCGAGCATGAACACGACGCCCATGGCGCGGAGGTTCGCCGATGAACCACGCGTTACTCGTTGCACCGATTCTCATCCCCCTGTGCAGCCTGCTGCTGGCGATCATCCTACGCCGCCACCTGCTGGCCGTGCGCGTGCTCAGCCTGAGCGGCGCCGCCCTGCTGCTGGCCGTCGGCCTGGTGCTGGTCTGGCAGGCCGCGCAAGGCGTGGTGCTCAGCGGTCAGGTGGGCAACTGGGAGGCTCCGTTCGGCATCAGCCTGGTGATCGACCGATTGTCGGCGGTGATGATCGCCATCAGCGCCCTAGTGGCGCTAGTCACCCTGCTCTATGGCGTGGCCAAGGACAACGACAGCAAGATCGGTCGCGACTTCCACCTGTTCATCCAGGGTCTGCTGACCGGTATCTGCGGCGCCTTCATCACCGCCGACATATTCAACCTGTACGTCTGGTTCGAAGTGCTGCTGATCGCCTCCTTCGCCCTGATGGCGCTTGGCGGTGGCAGCCGCCGGCTAGCCGGCAGCATGACCTACGTGGCCCTGAACCTGTTCGCCACGCTGATCTTCCTGCTCTCCGCCGGCCTGGTCTACGGCGCCAGCGGCACGCTGAACATGGGCGAGCTGGCGGTGATCATGCGCAGCGGTGAGGCGCCACCTGGCGTAACGCCGGCGCTGCTACTGATGTTGCTGTCGTTCGCCATCAAGGCCGCGCTGTTCCCGGTATTCGGCTGGCTGCCGGCCACCTATCACGTCGCCCTGACAGCCGTTTCGGCGATGTTCGCAGGGCTCCTGACCAAGGTCGGCGTGTACGCGCTGATCCGCCTGGTGACCCTGCTCTGGCCGGAGCATGGCCTGCCGCATCAACTGCTGCTGTGGGTCGCCTGCGCCACCATGCTGGTGGGTGTGCTGGGCGCGGCGGCGCAGACCGAGGTGCGGCGCATCCTGTCGTTCCACATTGTCAGCCAGGTTGGTTACATGATCCTCGGCCTGGCTCTGGCCACCCCGCTGGCGCTGGCCGGCGCGGTGTTCTACCTGATCCACCATATCGTGGTGAAAGCCAACCTGTTCTTCATCGGCGGCCTGGCGGCGCGCATCTGTGGTTCCGAGCGGCTGGCCGACATGGGCGGGCTATATAAGCGCATGCCCTGGCTGGCACTGCTGTTCGCCATTCCGGCGCTGTCGCTGGCGGGCATTCCGCCGCTGTCCGGTTTCTGGGCCAAGTTCCTGCTGGTCAAGGCCAGCCTGGATGCAGCTGCCTGGTGGGCGGCGGGCATCGCCCTGCTGACCGGCGTGTTCACCCTGCTGTCGATGAACAAGATCTGGAACGAAGCGTTTCTCAAGCCCCATCCGAGAGGTGAAGAGGCGCTGCAAACGGTTACCGGCATACGCGCGGCGTGGCTGGGCATGAGTGCCCTGGCGCTGCTGACCGTGTTGATCGGCCTGGGCGCCGGCCCGCTGATCGACTATGCCGTGGCGGCCGCCGCGCAGCTCGCCGACCCGCAAGCCTATCTGCAACCCTTCACCGGCGCAGGAGGTATCTGATGCTGTTTGTCATCCATTTGCTGGCCAGCGCTGGCCTGGCATGGAGCCTCGGCGCCGGCCATCTGGGCGGTGGCCTGCTGGCCTTCGCCCTGTTGTACCTGATCGCTCGCCTGCTGGGGCTGGCCGTCCAGCGCCTTGGTCGTTACGCACGCAGCCTGGAACATGGCGTCAGTTTCTGCCTGTGGTTCATCGCCCAGGTATTTCTCGCGACCTACCACGTCGCCATTCTGGTGCTGGCGCGCCGGGTCGACGTGGAGCCGGCAGTGCTTGCCTATCCGGTGACCCGCCGCGAAGTGGACAAGGTCACCCTGCTCGGCACGCTGCTGACCCTGACCCCCGGAACCCTGGTCCTGGAGTATGACCAGGACCAGGGCCTGCTTTATATCCATGCACTCGATGCCCGTCACCGCGAGGACGTGACCGACGCGCTGGCCGAGCTTGAGCGCCGCTTGCTGGCCTGGCTCGACGCGGGCAAAGCCGAAGGAGTGAATCCATGACCTTGCATCTGACCGGGGCCGCCTGGGTATTGCCCCTGGCTGCTGCCCTGCTCGCGCTGAGCGGCCTTATCGTCCTCTATCGCCTGCTACGCGGGCCAAGCCGACCAGATCGCGCGGTCGCCATCGATGCCCTAGCCCTGCTGGCGGTCGCCGCCATGGCGCTGCTGTGCCTGATGCGCGGCGAGGCGCTGTTCATCGACGTCGCCGTGCTACTGGCACTGGTGTCGTTTCTCGGCACGGCGGCTTTTGCCTTCCTGTTCGATGATGCCCACAGCCAGATGCCGGAGAAGAGCGAGGAACGCTCATGAACGAAGTACAAGCCTGGCTGGCCTCGCTGCTGGTGCTGAGCGGCGCAGTGATCTCTCTGCTTGGCGCGATTGGCGTGCTGCGCCTGCCCGACAGCTACAGCCGCATGCATGCGGCGAGCAAGGCCGGGGTTCTCGGCGCGGTCCTGTTACTTGGCGCAGTGGCGCTGGCGAGCAGTGGCGAGCTGGCACTGGAGGCCTTTGTCGGCCTGTTGATTCTGCTGGCCAGCGCCCCGCTGGCGGCGCACGCCATCGCCCGTGCCGCGCACCGCGCCGGTATTCGGCCGACGCTGGGGCGGTTGGGCGATGAGCTGGAGCAGCGCAACAGGGATGGTGAATAGATCAGTCAGTCGATCTGCCGGCGGAACGGCGGCAACGCATTGAGAATGGCCTTGCCGTAGCGCTGAGTAACCACACGCCGATCCAGCAGAGTGATGGTGCCGCGATCGGCCTCGGTACGCAGCAGGCGACCGCAGGCCTGCACCAGGCGCAGCGAGGCGTCCGGCACGGCGATTTCCATGAAGGGATTGCCGCCACGCGCCTCGATCCACTCGGCCAGCGCCGCTTCCACCGGGTCATCCGGCACGGCGAAGGGAATCTTGGCGATCACCACGTGCTCGCAGTAGGCACCGGGCAGGTCGACACCCTCGGCGAAACTGGCCAGGCCGAACAGCACGCTTTCCTCACCTGAATCGACACGCGCCTTGTGCTTGTTCAGGGTCTCCTGCTTGGACAGGTTGCCCTGAATGAACACCCGTTTGCGCCAGTCGCGATCCAGGCCGTCGAACACGTCCTGCATCTGCTTGCGCGAGGAGAACAACACCAGCGTCCCGCGACTGCCGGCCACCAGGTCTGGCAGCTCGCGAATAATCGCTGCCGTATGCACTGCCGCCTCGCGCGGGTCGGCCTTGAGATCAGGCACACGCAGCAGGCCGGCATCGGCATGATGGAAGGGGCTCGGCACGATGGCGGCGACCGCCACCTTGGGCAGGCCCGCACGCATGCGATAGCGGTCGAAGGTGCCCAGCGCGGTAAGCGTCGCGGACGTTACCAGGCAGCCATGGGCGACATTCCACAGGTTACGGCGCAGCGTCTCGGCGGCCAGGATCGGGCTGGCGTTGACCTCGATATCGAACAGCGCACCGCTCTCGGCCAGGGTCAACCAGCGCGCCATCGGCGGGCTTTCCTCCGGGTCTTCGGCGGTGAAGGCCAGCCAGAGCTCCCAGTTGCCCTTGGCGCGCGCCATCAGGCTGCCGAACAGCGGGTACCACTCCTCGGCCTGGTGGCTGGCGATGCCCACGGCGCCTTCGCCATCCATGGTTTCCTTGAGCAGCTCGGTAACCCCGGTGAACAGGTCGTTGAGCTTGGAAAAGCCCTTCTTCAACTCCAGCCCCAACTCGGTCAGATGCTCCGGCACCACGCCGCCGACGAAGCGGTGACGCGGGCGTTCGCGCCCTTCCATGTCCTCGCCGGCCTTGAAGTCGGCAATCTCTTCACAAACAGTGAACATGAATTGCTGCTGGGTCTTCAGCTCGCGGGCCAGCTCCGGCACCTGTTCGATCAGCCGGCCGATATCCCCCGGCAGCGGGTTCTGCGCCAGCAGCTTGGTCAGGTTCTTGTCGATCTGAGTCAGCCAGTCGGCGGTCGAGCGCAAGCGGGTGAAGTGGGCGAAATGGCCGATGGCCTTGTCCGGCAGGTGATGGCCTTCGTCGAATACGTAAATGGTTTCACGCGGGTCAGGCAACACTGCACCGCCGCCAAGGGCCAGATCGGCCAGCACCATGTCGTGGTTGGTGACGATCACATCGACCTTGCCCATGCCCTCGCGCGCCTTGTAGAAGGCGCACTGTTGAAAGTTCGGGCAATGACGATTGGTGCATTGGCTGTGGTCGGTGGTCAGCTGCGCCCAGCGCACGTCCTCCAGCTCCTCCGGCCAGCTGTCGCGGTCGCCGTCCCATTTGTTGCCGGCGAGCTTTTCGATCATCGCGGTGAACAGCTTCTGGCCCTGTTCATCCACATCGATGCGAAAACCCTCTTCCTCGAACAACTGCGCGGTAGCGCTCTGCGCGGCACCATCCTGCAGCAGGTGATCAAGCTTGGACAGGCACAGGTAACGGCCACGGCCCTTGGCCAGGGCGAAGCTGAAGTTCAGGCCGCTGTTGCGCAAAAGATCGGGCAGATCCTTGTGCACGATCTGCTCCTGCAGCGCCACGGTGGCGGTGGCAATCACCAGACGCTTGCCGGCGGCCTTGGCCGTGGGAATGGTGGCCAGGCTGTAAGCCACCGTCTTGCCGGTACCGGTGCCCGCCTCGACCGCCACCACGGCAGGATCACCCAGACGCTTACCCTCGTCATCGGTCTTGATGGTGCCGAGCACCTTGGCGATCTCGGCAATCATCAGCCGCTGGCCGTAGCGCGGCTTGAGCGACTTGGCCTCGAGAAAGCGCGAATAGGCGCCCTGGATCTGGGACTTGAGTTCGGTACTGAGCATGGATTCTGAAACGAAAAAGGCTGGATAAATTTTCAGTATTCGCGGAGCGGTCGCTATCATAGCGCGCCTGTCGATCTGGCGCAGACTCGCGTGCCAATCGAATCAACCAAGCTGCCAAACGGACCCTCTGGAGATATCGCATGACACCTTACGCACCGCTCTATGCGCTACACCTGCTGGCCGCCGTCGTCTGGGTCGGCGGCATGTTCTTCGCCTGGATGATTCTGCGCCCGGCAGCGGTGGAAATACTGGAGCCGCCAGCACGCCTGCGCCTGTGGCTGAGTGTGTTCAAACGCTTCTTCGTCTGGGTCTGGCTGGCGGTACTGATCTTGCCTGTGACCGGCATGGGCATGCTGCACATGGGCTACAGCGGCTTCGAAGCAGCGCCGCGCTATGTGCACATCATGATGGGCTTGTACCTGGTGATGCTCGCCCTGTTCCTGCGTATTCAAGCACTGCAGCTACCGGAGCTGCGGCGCGCCGTGGAGGCCGAGAATTGGCCGGCAGGCGGCGAGGTGCTGGGGCGAATTCGCAGGATCGTAGGCAGCAATCTGTTGATCGGCCTGGCACTGATGACGCTGGTGGCCATGCGGCCGTCATTCTGATCGATGACGCAGCCCTCGCTGGCAATGAGCGACCGAGGGCTGGGTCGGGTCAGAAACGAAACACCTGCACGGCGCCACTGCGACCTGCAGCGCCTTCGCGCCCAGGCTGACCGGGTTTGCCATCGGCAGCCCCCTCTACGCCATAGACCAGGCAACCCTTGGCGGCCCCGCCACGGCCGGGGCGCCCCGCCGAACCAGCTGCACCACCCGCGCCACCGTCGAGCAATACCTGCATGCGCTCGACCTCGACATGGTGCGGCACTTCCAGAACCACGTTGCCGCCTGCTGCGCCTTCATGCCCATCGGTACCGTCCTGGCCATCATAGCCAGCGCTGGCCTGGCCCCAGGTGCAACCACCCGGCTGCCCATGCGCGCCATCGAGTCCGGCATAACCCGGTCTGCCTTGCCCACCTCGTACATCCAGGGTCAGCGATTCGAATGTCAGCTTGTGCAACTTGAGCTTGATCTCCCGACCAGGAGTGGCTGGCCGGGTGTACGTACCAGCGGCGCCTTTGGCACTGATCCAGGCGCCCGGGCCGATATCGGCATCCTCAACCACCAGACGCAGTGGCTGCTCGCTGGGCGCTACGCCAATACGTGCGTCGCGGCCCATCAGCAACTCGCCGATATGCAGCTCGGTCACCGTTGCAGGAATCATCAGGGTGGCCTGATCCGCCACCTCCAGTCGCTCAAGCTGCAGACTGCTGCTGGCGACCGGTAAGCGCATCAAGGTATTGGAAGGCACCTTGACCTGCGTAGCAGCAAGTGAAGTACCCGCGAACAGGCAGAGCAACAGCGTGAAACTACGCATGAGTAGCCTCCTCAAACGCTGCTGCCATGCATTCGGATTTGTGCTCTACCTTCAGCGGGTAGAGGTGGAAAATGCCGAACAGCAGGACCTGTAGACGATCCAGCCAGGGGCTAGCGCGACCGGACAGGAGGTCTGAAAACAGCCACAGTTGCACGCCATGCAGCAACGCAAGAAAGGCCGCGAGCACATAGACGAGTTGTTCGAACGGGGTACCGAAACGCTTGGCCAGCGCCGCCCCGAATACCAGCCAGAAGGCCAAGGCCAGTACCTTGCCCATCGTCAACAATGTTTTCATCCCCGCCCTCTTGCGCAGCTATTTTCTAATTAGCGCTGCACGTTACCCCCTCGCAACAATGACCACCAGAGCGACGAATATTTTTTAACGACTTTGTTTATCACCCGCGAACGCCAGAGTGCCCCGCTGCATCCGTCATGGGCGCGGCCCACTATCAGCGAGGAGGTGCAGGTACAAGGAGATTGCGCGCAAGCCGCGGTCAGCGACAGATTCCGCACAAGAAAAGGCCCGACCGATGAAAATCGGTTGGGCCTTTTCGGGTGACGCCTTATCCGGTTGAGCGAAGCGCCTTACGGCTGAGCTTCGACCTCGGCTTCTACGCGACGGTTGATGGCACGGCCATCAGCAGTGGCGTTGTCAGCAACCGGGCGGCTCTCGCCATAGCCCACCGCCTGCACACGGCCGGACTCGACACCGTACTGGTTGACCAGAACGTCGCGAACGGCACTGGCACGGCGCTCGGACAGACCCTGGTTGTAAGCATCGCTGCCCACGGAGTCGGTGTGACCTTCAACCACTGTGCTGGTCTGCGGATACTGTTTCATGAAGTCGGCCAGGGCTTTGATATCGCCGTAGCTTTCCTGCTTGACCTGGGCCTTGTCGAAGTCGAACTTGACGTCCAGTTCGACACGAACGGCTTCGGCCGGCTCGGCAACGGCAACCTCCTCGACAACGACTTCTTCGACAACGGCAACCTGCTGCTCTTCGGCACCGTGTACCCAGCAATAGGCTGCGGCCATACCGGCACCCACCAGCGCACCACCACCTGCCCAGGTAGAACTTTCGATTGCCCCTAACGCCGCACCACCCACACCGCCTACAGCTGCGCAGGTGGGCCAGTCGGTTTTCTGCAGGCCGGCACAGCCGGTCAGCAGGGTACTAGCCAGAATCAGGGGTACTGCGTTCCTTGTGATACTCATACTTTAGGTCTCCAATGTTCATCGGCCCATAACCGACTCAATAGTAGTAAAGACAGGAGTTGTACAATCCGCCAGCTATAGCAGCTTCTGCGGATAATTTTCTCTCACTCTAGGCCTGATACCGACACCACGTTAGTCTTTGCAGACTTTTCGAGGAAGTTCGATGACCGCCAGCCTTAGCACCCGTACTCCACAGCAAGCCATTGCGGCACTGCTTGCCCGCTATACCCCCGAGAAACTGCTGTTGCTCGGGGCAAGCGAACTACCCGCAGTCAGCGCCTTTCAAAGCGCCCACCCGCAGTGTCAGGTCACCACCGCACCTGCTGCCCCCCTGGCGCCTGAACTGGCCGCACAGCGCTTCGACCTGGCAATTCTGGTCGACTGTCTGGAGCACTTACCCAAACGCGATGGACTGCAACTACTGGGCGGCATCCGCAACCTCAATGCCAGCCGGGTCGCCGTATTGCTCGACCTGAAGGCATGTGGTTGGCAGGAAACCGATCTTTTCGCCCTGGCTTTGCAAGCCAGTGAACAGTTCCAGCGCGAAGGACAGACCCTGCATCTGTTCACCTATGATCTGCTTGATTACAAGCAAGTTCCCGACTGGTTGAACGCAAAATTCTGGGCTAATCCACAAAACTTCGGCAAATACTGGTGGTAGAGCGATGAACCCACTCGATCCCAATTGCCCCTGCGGCAGCGGCAGCCTGCTGAGCCAGTGCTGCGGTCGCTATCATGCGGGGGCCCACGCTCCCAGCGCGGAACTGTTGATGCGCTCGCGCTACACAGCTTATGTACTGGGCCTGGTGGACTATCTTGTCGCCACCACTTTGCCTGCCCAGCAACAGGCGCTCGACCACGACGCGATGGCTGCCTGGAGTGCGCAGAGCACCTGGCTGGGACTGGAAGTAGAGGGCAGCGAGGTATTCGGCGGCAAACCGGAGCACGCCCAGGTCACCTTCGTCGCCCGTTGGCACGATGACAACGGCGAACATCGTCACCGCGAATGCTCCGCTTTCGTTCAGGTGGACGGACGCTGGTTCTTTCTCGACCCCACGGCGCCACTGAAAGCCGGACGCAATGACCCGTGCCCCTGCCAAGGCGGGCAGAAGTTCAAGAAGTGCTGTGCGCCCTACCTGAGTGCCTGATTGGCGTTAATCCTGCTTTCTGCTTCAGTTGAAACGTCCCGCGAGGACACTCAACAAAGAGAAAGCCATGCACAAGAAAAGTGGTATCGCTCTTATCCTGGCCGGCCTGCTAGCAGGCTGCGCCAACCAGCCCGGCGGGCTGCAAGGGGAAACGCTGGATCTGGGTGACAGCCAGCGCGTCAGCCGCCTGTTCGCCTACCCGAACAACTGCAGCGTGATCTGCTACCGCGACTGGACGCTGGAACAGACGGTCGAACACTACCTGCAGCAGAGCCTGACGCGCGATGGCTACACCCAGGCCAACGTGCGCGTAACACGCAACGGGGAACGCATTCATGCCACCTTCGACGGCGCGCCAACGGATTACGGCAAGCCGCTGCTGCAATTGCTCGACACCGGTGACCTGGCCTATCAGGGCGCCAGCCAGCTGAATCGTGACGGAAAATGGCAGTACAACTGGTACTTCTTCCTGCCCCTGGGCATGGCCCTGGAGAACCGCAAGAGCGTCGAGTTGCTGCACTTCCCGCCGGACTACTCACTGACCCAGGCTCAGGATTACCTGCGTTCGAGCACCACAGACCGCTGGGCCTCCCTGCTCAGTTTCAATGGTGTACAACCAGAACACACACCCGCTTATCAGACCATCGTCGACATCGCTCCGATTGCCGCCCCAGCCAGTGCCGGCAGTGCTCTGGAAGGCGTCTATGGCTACTTCACCAGCTATCAACGGCGCATGGTCAGCGAACTCAGCCACGGCCCGGGGAATACCAGCCTGCCGATGGTCGCCTTTGGTGCGCCGGTGCGCAGCTGGATCACACAGCAATACGGAGTGAATCTGCCGGTGCTGGGCCTCGGCCAGATCGAGGCGAGGCCTGGACAGCAGGTCCCCGTGCTCGGCGCCAATCATCCAAGCTATATCTGGTATGCCGCCGACCCTGCCAACAACAAGGGCAGCGAGGCCGCCGCCAACGCAGCCGGGATCAAGGTCATGGGGCAGGACCTGAGCGCCGCCTGCTGGCAAGCCGGTATGGGCCAGCAACCCACAGCTGATCCGCAGCAGACGCTGAGCACCTGCACCGAGAAATGGCAGGTGACGAAGAAACTGCAAACCTGCGAGCTGTTCTTCACCAGCGTGCGTAACCTCAAACCTGAAGAGGCCGCCACCAAGTGCAAGGCTGGTTAGCAGCCTGAACGCAAAAACGCCGTGGCTGCCTGGGCAGCTCACGGCGCTTCATTGCCTGCTGGACAGTCAATCCTGCAGTTTCAGGTGCGAGGTATCCGGCTCAGGAGCAGGAGCTACGGGCTTGGCTTGCCCCATATCGCTACCGACGGGGGCCAGACTGAACTGCGAAAGATCGACCTGTGGTGCTGCAGTGTCGGGTCTGGCGTCCTGCAGATTACTGCCTACCGGAGCGATATCGAAATCCGGGGCATCCACATCACTGAACGCGGCCATGTACTCATCTCGGGGAGCGACCTGCAGGCGACCCGGCCTGGTCGCAGCGGGGATGGCTACCGGCGCAGGTTCCGACTGTACGGGCGGCGGCGGAGCCAGCTCGACCTCTTCGATCACCACGTCCATGTCGACGACCTCGACCCGAGCACCAGCCCGTTCCAGGGTCGCACGGTATTTCTCCGCGGCAGCGGCATCAAGGTTGTTCTTGATCACGATGCGACGCCCAGAGAATAACTGGGCAATGCGCTGAGCATCGGCCTGGAACAGCTTGGCCATATTGGCTTTGACCAGCTCCGGCTGGGCGCCCGGCACCAGTTGCCCGGAGAAGACGATCTCGTAGCGACTCATGGTCACACTCCTGTCCTATTCGCCGCTCAGTATGGCGCAGGTTCCTTTGCCCCGACACTGCAGGCTTCTCATTCATGCTCTCCCGAACCTCGACAGCACCAGACCACCCCACTATCTCATTGAAAATAATGAGTGCTTCCCCGTTGCAGCCAAGCGCTTGCTTGTTACACTGAGCCGCAATGGGGGTATGAAATGCTTTCTCAGGCGCAAATGATAAGAATTATCAGCCTATTGATGTTTTTTGGCCTGCTTTCAGGCCTGACAGGATGCTCCACCTGGATGACAGGTGGCTTCAAGGACCCGGACGTCCAACTCATCAAAGTTGATGTGGTCAAGGCCAGGCTGCTCGAACAGGAGTTCCGCCTGCGCTTTCGAATCGACAATCCCAACGGCGTCAGCCTGCCGGTGCGTGGGCTGGACTACAACGTCCATCTCAACGGCATCCAACTGGCCGAGGGTTACTCCAACGAGTGGTTCACCGTGCCCGCCCACGGCCACCACACCTTCGAAGTACCGGTGCGCACCAACCTCTGGCGTCATGTGCGACAGATCGTCAAAGCGCTGGAAAAACCGAACGAGCCAATTCGCTACAGCCTCAAGGGCCAGGTAAAAACCGGTATGTTATTCGGCCGCAGCGTGCACATGGCGCGCAATGGAGAGATAATTCCCGGCGATTTCATCCCCGAATAACCTGCATGAGTAACACCATGAGCAACCAACCCCACGTCCACGGCCCTGACTGCAACCATGACCACGATCATCACGATCACGACCATGTGCACGGCCCGCACTGCAACCACGGCCATCAGGAGCCCGTGCGCAACGCGTTGAAGGATGTCGGCCGTAACGATCCTTGCCCGTGCGGCAGCGAGAAGAAATTCAAGAAGTGCCACGGCGCCTGAACCGCGCATGGATGCTCTGAGCCTCACCCTGCTCCTGACCGGCCTGCTGCTGATCGCAGCGCTGGCCGCCTATGCCTGGCACCTGTGGCGCCGCGTATGGGCAAACCAGCGCGTGCGCGACGAAGCACAGCAAGAACGCCAACAACGTATCGGCGGCGATCTGAACATTCTCGCCAGCGGCCTGCTCGACGAACAGTTGCCGCTGATCGAAGGAGCCATCCGAATCAAGGTGCTGCTCGACAACTATGACAGCGCCTTGAGCAATGACAGCCGTTGCCAGGTGTTCCATCTGCTCTTCGAGGCGACCGCCGAGGTGCCCACGCACGCGGGCTGGAAAGCGCTGGACAAGGCCGAACGGCGCCGCTTCGAGAAACGCTTCACCGAACTGGAGCTACAACACAAGGCTGCTGCGCGTGTCGCTGCACGCTGGTTGCTGGATGAAGGGTTGAAGAGGCATCAGGCGAACGCCTGAGGCCTCTTGCCAGGTCGCGGTAGCCTCATTACCTTGGCGCCTTTGTGGCCGGTCCCTGTGTGACCGGCCTCGACCGACCGCACACCAAGGAAATTCGCCATGCGCACGCTGGCCTGCCTGACTCTCGCCGCCTCACTGACCAGCCTCGCCGGCTGCCAGTCCCTGCTCAATAGCCGTTATGCCGACAGCGTGCCACCGACGCGCGGCGTCGAGCGCATTCAGGGCGTGGCAGAAAGTGCATCGGTGCGACGCAATGCCCTCGGCATGCCACTGATCGAATCGAGCAATTTCCACGACGCCCTGTTTACCCTGGGCTACGTGCATGCGGGTGATCGTCTCAGCCAGATGGTCGGCATGCGTCTGCTGGCTCAGGGCCGCCTGGCCGAAATGGCAGGGCCCGGCGTGCTGGAAATGGACCGGTTCATGCGCGCGGTCAACCTGAAAAAGAGTGCGGAAATTCTCTACGCCGACGCCTCGCCACGCCTGAAACGTTTCTTCGAAGTCTATTCGCGCGGCGTAAACGCCTATCTGTTCCGCTACCGCGATCGCCTGCCGATGGATCTGGCCGAATCCGGCTACCGTCCCGAGTACTGGAAGCCCGAGGACTCGGTGCTGTTGTTCTGCCTGCTCAACTTCGGTCTGGCGGTGAACATGCAGGAAGAGATCGCCGCGCTGACCATGGCCCAGCGCGTGGGCACCGACAAGCTGCCCTGGCTGCTGCCGATCTACCCAGACGAGCCGCTGCCCTTCGCCGAAGCAGAAAAACTCGCCGGTCTCGACCTCAAGGGCCAGCTACCGGGCCTGCAGGCAATTTCCCGCACCGCAGCACAGATCGCCGAACAGCACATGCTCGGCGTCGCTGCCTCGAACAACTGGGCCATCGCCCCGCAACGCAGCCGTGGCGGCAAGAGCCTGCTGGCCAATGACACACACCTGCCGCTGAGCATGCCTTCGCTATGGAGCTTCGTGCAGATCCGCTCGCCCAAATACCAAGCCGCGGGCATCTCCCTGGCGGGCGTACCGGCAGTAGTCGCCGGCTACAACGGCAAGCTGGCCTGGGGCATGACCATGGTCATGGGTGACAACCAGGACATCTACCTGGAGCGCATCAAACGCGAAGGCAGCCGCCTGATGTACCAGGCCGACGGCAAATGGCTGCCGGTCGCCGAACGCCAGGAGACCTTCTTCATCAAGGGCCAACGCCCGATTCGCGAAACGCTTTACGAGACCCGTAACGGTCCGCTACTCAACTCGGTGCTGGGCGAACGCAAGCATATGCTGCAGCCCCTGGCTCTGCAGAGCGGTTACGGCCTGGCGCTGAAAACCACGCAATTCGAGCGTGATCAGAGCCTCGACGCCTTCTTCGACCTGTCGCGCGCGCAGTCGGTGGACCAGGCCTTCGAAGCGACGCGGGAAATCCGCGCCATGCCGCTGAACATCGTCTTCGCAGACGCCCAGCACATTGGCTGGCAGGTCACCGGCCGCTACCCGAACCGCCGCGAAGGTCGCGGCCTGCTGCCCTCCCCCGGCTGGGACGAGCGCTACGCCTGGGATGGCTTCGCTGACCCGATGCTCCACCCCTACGATCAGGACCCGCCGCAAGGTTGGCTGGGTACCGCCAATGAGCGCAGCGTGCCGCCCGGCTACGGCATGCAGCTGTCCAGCTCCTGGTACTACCCGGAGCGCGCCGAGCGCATTGCCGAGCTGGCCGGCAACGGTCGTCACGATGGCCGCAGCATGATCGCCATGCAGTACGACCAGACCTCGCCCTTCGTCGCCAAATTGCAGGCCATGTTCAACGACCCGGCCATGCACGACTCGTTGCGCCAGGCCATCGCCGCCCTGCCGGCTGGGCAACGCGCACGTGCCGACGAAGCGCTGAAACGCCTGCTGGCGTTCGACGGCAAGCTCGCTGCCAGCTCTGCTGATGCCGCCATCTACGGCGCCTTCCTGCATGAGAGTGCACGACATATCTTCCTCGACGAACTGGGCCCGGAAGACAGCCCGGCCTGGCAGGCGCTGGTGCAAGCCGCAAACACCTCCTATTCGGCACAGGCCGATCACATGCTCGGCCGTGCCGACAGCCCCTTCTGGAATGACATCCGCACGCCAGAGCAGGAAGACAAACCGACTATCCTCGCGCGCAGCCTGGCCGCCAGCATCGAGTTGCTGGAGAGCCGGTTGGGCACGGAGCGGCGCGACTGGCAGTGGGGCAAGCTGCACACCTATGAGTGGGTGACCGATACCACGCGCATGGCGCCTTACATGAGCGCCAGTCAACGCAGCAGCATCAACGCCTTGAAAGGTTATCTGGATCGCGGCCCCTATCCGGCCGGAGGCGACCACAGCACGCTGAACGTCTCTGCCTACGCCTGGGGCCAGGACTTCAATACCTTCCTCATCCCGGCCATGCGTATCGTGGTGGATTTTGCCGCCGACGAGCCGTTGGTCGGCGTCAACAGCTCAGGGCAGTCGGGCAACCCAGCCAGCCCGCACTACGCCGACGGCATCGAGGCATGGCTCAAGGGCGGCTACATGAGCTTCCCGTTCAAGGCAGAGAATCTGGACAAGGTTTATGGCAATCAGCGCCTGTTGCTGATGCCGGCCAAGTAATGACCGTTCGTCGGGCGGCGCTGAACCTTTGCCTCAGCGCCCCACTCTGAATAATCGACTTACTCCATAGATCATCGTTTTAAGGCGCCCTTGGCGCCTTTTCTTTTGCCCCGAAGAAAAAGATGGCTTTTTTCCATCACCGGATGGAACTTCTCGGACAAAGCAGGTTCAGAGACTATGCATCGATTGAAATGCTCCCCTGGCGCCTCTGGCGCCTATTTTTTTGCCTGCAATTCGGGAGCACCTGCTAAGCCAGCAGGCTGCGGTCGAAGATAAACGCCTCACCCGCGTGTGGGCTATGCGCCAGTAGGTTCTGCGGTCGCCCCATCTTCGGGTAATTCTTTTCGCCGGTATCACTGATCCAGCCTTGCGCCTTCATCCGCTCCAGCCTCCCGCGCAAGGTGGTGTGTTGCACAGGCTCACCCAGACACCCCTGAAATGCCGTCAGCGCATCGGTCACGGTGAATCGCGGTGCCAGCAGGTACAGCGGCAACGAGCTGTAGACCGACTTGCCACGCAGCCGCTCGGCTGCCAGGCGCACCAGTTGCGTATGGTCGAACGGCAATGCCTGTTCCCCTGCAATGACGCCCGCCAACTCGACGAACCGCAGGTGTTCATCCTGCGGCTCTGCATCAGACGCCAACAGCGCCAGGTAGCAGGTGCTCAGCGACCAGCCGCGCGGATCACGCAGACCATTACCGACTGTCGCCACCTGCTCCAGATACTGCGGTTGCAGGCGCGCCTTGTCGGCCAGTGCACGGGCAGCGGCGGCGTCCAGGCTGGCATCGGCACAACGGCCGTTGACCAGCACGCCCGGCAGCGCCCATTGCCCAGCGTAAGGTTCACGCTGGCGACGCAACAGAAGCACCTGTAGCGTCCCCTCCTCGCTCAAGCGCAGAGCAACGATATCCACCCCGGCCAGCACCTCAACTGCACTCATCCTGTTGCTTGCTCCTTCATGTACTTATTTCATCTTGACCAATAACTCATATTTTTTCACGCAGGATTTGGCGAAAACACTTGACTACATATTTCATCAGATGAAATATGTAGTCACTCACCCAAGAGAAGGAGGCGCACCATGAAGATCGCCAGCTTCGACGTCGACGCCCAGAAAGGCTTCACCCCGCTGTGCCCCAACGAGCTACCGGTGCCCGAGGGCGAGACCATCGTCCCGGCGCTGAACCAACTGGCCGCACGCGCCCAGCTGCGCATCGGCAGCAAGGATGCGCATAGCCCGCAAGCCGCCTGGGTCGTCGATAAACACGATGAGATGTTGCGCCCCCTGCCACTGGCCAATGCAGACCTGACCTGGGTCAGCCACTGCGTGCCTGGTACGCCCGGCTTCGAACTGCTCGATGACCTGCCCGCGCCATTGGATTACGACTACTTCGTGTGGAAAGGCGTCGAACCGGACCTGCACCCCTACGGTGCCTGCTATCACGACCTGGCCGAGAAGCGCAGCACGGGCGTGATCGAGTTTCTCCGGCAAAATGACGTCGACCTCGTTCTGGTCGGTGGCCTGGCCCTGGACTACTGCGTCAAGACCACCGCCCTGCAGCTGCGCCGCGCCGGCTTCGAGGTGATCGTGCATCTACCGGCCTGCCGAGCCATTGCCAGCGAAACGGCCGAAACCGCCTGCATCGCCATGCGCGAACAGGGCATCACACTTGCCACCAGCCTGGAACAGCTGGATGACACCCTCGCCAAGGAGAACCTGCGATGAGCGAGAGCATCTTCGCCGAGCGCACCGTGCAGAATCTGCTGGACACCGACTTCTACAAGCTGACCATGATGCAGGCGGTGCTGCACAACTACCCCAACGCCGAAGTGGAATGGGAGTTCCGCTGCCGCAGCAGCGAGGATCTGACGCCCTACCTGGCCGAGATTCGCTACCAGATCGAACGCCTCAGCGAGCTGAGCCTAAGCATCGACCAGCTCGCCTTTCTCGACAGCATTCCCTTCATTAAGCCCGACTTCATCCGCTTTCTGAGTTTGTTCCGCTTCAACCTGCGCTACGTGCACACCAGCATCGAAGACGGCCAGTTGAACATCCGCCTGCGCGGTCCCTGGCTGCACGTAATCCTCTTCGAAGTACCGCTGCTGGCCATCGTCAGCGAAGTGCGCAACCGCTATCGCTACCGCGAAGTGCTGCTCGAACAGGCCGCTGAGCGTCTGTACGAGAAGCTCGACTGGCTCAAGGCCGAAGCCTCGCCGAGCGAGCTGGCCGGCTTCCAGTTGGCTGATTTTGGTACTCGCCGGCGCTTCTCCTACCGCGTGCAAGAGCAGGCGGTGCATATCCTCAAGCGCGATTTTCCCGGGCGTTTCGTCGGCACCAGCAACGTGCACCTGGCCCGCGAGTTCGACCTCAAGCCCATTGGCACCATGGCCCACGAATGGTTGATGGCGCACCAGCAACTCGGCCCGCGCCTGATCGACAGCCAGATCGCCGCACTCGACTGCTGGGTGCGCGAGTATCGTGGCCTGCTCGGCATCGCCCTGACCGACTGCATCACCATGGATGCCTTCCTCGCCGATTTCGACCTGTATTTCGCCAAGCTCTTCGACGGCCTGCGCCATGACTCCGGCGACCCACTGGTATGGGCGGAAAAAGCCATCGCCCACTACGAGAAACTCGGCATCGACCCCAGAAGCAAGACCCTGGTGTTCTCCGACGGACTCGACCTACCCAAGTCGCTACAGCTCTACCGTGCACTTTCCGGGCGAATCCACGTAAGCTTCGGCATCGGCACCAACCTGACCTGCGACATCCCTGGCGTCACCCCGATGAACATCGTGATCAAGATGACCGCCTGCAATGGTCAGCCGGTGGCGAAGATTTCCGATACGCCTGGCAAGACCCAATGCCGCGACGAGAATTTCGTCAGTTACCTGAAACACGTCTTTCGCGTGACCCAGTGAGGACCCAGACATGAGCAACCGCCAAGCCGAAATCGCCGCCGCCCTCGACGTAGTGCCGCCGTTCGCCGATGAGGCAGCGCTGAGCGCAGAGATCGAGCGCCGCAAGAGCTTCATCAAGCACACCCTGAAGAACGCCGGCCTCAAGGTACTGGTGCTGGGCATCAGCGGTGGCGTCGACTCACTGACTGCCGGGCGCCTGGCCCAGCTGTCGATCGAGGAGCTGCGCGCCGAAACGGGCGATACAGGTTATCGCTTCATCGCCGTGCGCCTGCCGCACAACGCCCAGCACGACGAACATGACGCCCAGGATTCGCTGAAATTCATCCGTGCCGATGAAGAAGACACGGTCAACATCGCCAGCAGCGTGAGCGGCCTCGGCGAGCAGGTCAGCCACCTGCAGAAACTGACCGATGCCCGGCGCGATTTCGTCGTGGGCAATATCAAGGCACGCATCCGCATGGTCGCCCAGTTCGCCATCGCCAATGCCAACAACGGCCTTGTGATCGGCACCGACCACGCCGCTGAAGCAGTGATGGGCTTCTTCACCAAGTTCGGCGACGGCGCCTGCGACCTCGCTCCGCTATCGGGCCTGGTGAAGAACCAGGTACGCGCCATTGCCAAGCATCTGGGCGCACCGCAGCACCTGGTGCAGAAGACGCCCACCGCCGATCTGGAAGAGCTGCGCCCGGGCAAGCCGGATGAGGAAGCCCATGGCGTCACCTACGCCGAAATCGATGCCTTCCTGCATGGCGAGAAAGTCAGCGACGAAGCCTACGCCACCATCGTGCGCACCTACGACAACACGCGGCACAAGCGCGAGCTACCGCTGGTGCCCTGATACTCGCAGGCATAAAAAGAAGCCGGGCAATCGCCCGGCTTCTTCGTATTCGGCATTTGCATGGCGCGCTCCTCAGAGCAGTCCGTTGACCACGCGGGCGAGCGCTGCGCTCGCAGATGTCTCAGGGGCGGCAACCGGCGACTGGCGCAGGAGGTGGCTGATCCGGCAAGGTCGGCTCACCCGGTTCGTGCGGCGGCACGGGCTTACCGGGCTGATCAGGAATATCAGGCTCCGGCTGGCCGGGAATATCGCCAGCCCGAATCTCGCAGGAGATCAAGGTAAAGGCTGAAACGGACATGGTTCTACCCTCGTTCAGAGTGGCTTGCAGAGGGTAGAGTGCTCCAGCAGATACTAATTCCAACTTTCAGCAGGCCTACTGCGCGTCGAAATGCACGGTGAGTGAGACCAGCACCTGCGGCTCGCCGCCCTCGGCCTGGCCATGACTGTCGGCACTGCCGAAGCCCAGCCAGATCGGCTGGCCATGCTTGATCGCCACCGCCGAATGCTGGTCGGCCGAACCCTCCAGCCCTGCCAGCGCCAACTCCGCCTCTTCACGCGGCATACCAAGATGCAGCCGATCATCCAGTACGAAGCCTTCCAGCCCGGCGCGAGCACGCACCTCCTGCAACCAGCCCAAATAGAGATCACCGGTAAAACGCGGGACCAACCAGCAACGCACTTCCCGCAAGCGGTCACCGTCGAACACCAGCATCAGGCTGTTGCCATACAGCAGACCACGGCGCCCAGCGTGCAGCGGCAGCTCCGCGGTGGGCTCACCAAGGGTCATGGCAAAATCCGCTGGCGACGCCGTGGGCACGAGGCCAAACACATTGCTGCCCGAATACACCTGCAGCTCGGCGCGAGCGGACAGGCAGCCGAACAGCAAGGTGCAGAATACGACTCGCTTCAATATCGTGATGATGGTCATCGTCCCTGACTCCGATTCTCGCTCATGAAAAAGCCGGGCGTTGCCCGGCTTCTGCTGCCCGCCTGATTGATCAGGCTTTCGGCAGGGTCACCCCGGTCTGCCCCTGGTACTTGCCGCCACGATCACGGTACGACACCTCGCAGGCCTCGTCGGACTGCAGGAACAGCATCTGCGCCACACCTTCGTTGGCATAGATCTTCGCCGGCAGGTTGGTGGTATTGGAGAACTCCAGGGTCACGTGGCCTTCCCACTCCGGCTCCAGCGGCGTGACGTTGACGATGATGCCGCAACGCGCATAGGTGCTCTTGCCCAGGCAGATGGTCAACACGTCACGCGGAATACGGAAGTATTCGACGGTACGGGCCAGGGCAAAGGAGTTAGGCGGAATGATGCAAACGTCGCTCTTGATGTCGACGAAGCTCTTCTCATCGAAATTCTTCGGGTCGACGATGGCCGAATGGATGTTGGTGAACACCTTGAATTCGTCGGCACAACGTACGTCGTAGCCGTAGCTGGAAACGCCGTAAGAGATGACGCGGCTATCGTCGGCACCGCGTACCTGACGCTCGACGTAGGGCTCGATCATGCCGTGTTCCTGGGCCATGCGGCGAATCCACTTGTCCGATTTGATGCTCATGGCGAGGTGTCCTGAGTGGGCTATTGCAAGAAGTCGGGTAGGGATGGGCCATTACTGGCCTATCCCCCCCTAAGAACCGTGCGTGCGACTTTCATCGCACACGGCTCAAGCCTACGTAAAACCAAGTAGCCTGGCCGACAACGCACGGAGTGTGGCGTCGGATTCTACAGCTATAAGCCGCCGAATCGTAGATTTACCTCCTGTCGCTGGCTGTGAACCAGCGAGTGACAGTTGGGATGAAGCAGTACACGGTTTCGCAGATTATCCGAACCGCCGTCCACACGCCTTATGACGTGATGATCATGCCATCCAGTTTCCTTGCTCACCGCTTGCCCACACAAGGCACAGATGCCCCGCTGCCTGCGGAATAGGCTAAGTATTTGTCCTCGGTAACGCAGCTTGTGCTGCATACGTTGAACCCTCAGCGCCTCCCACTTCAGCTCGTGCTCCGCATCATAGGGGTTGTAGTGCCCTGGTAAACGCTTATGGCGCACGATTGTGGTTTTAGCCAGTTGGTGCAACTGGCGGTACTGCCGCTCTCCTTTGCTGTTTTTGTAGGGATACGCAAACACCCAGTTACGCCCGCTTATGGATCGGAAGTATTGATTCCTGATCCAGTCAGCTGACTTCCTCGGATGCCTGTGCTTCGCCCACCTCCAGATTCGCCAAAAGATCAGGTGATCCAGCTTGCTGAAGGTTTCCTTTGCCACGACCGGGGAGTGGTATTGCGCCCACCCCTTCAGTACCGGGTTCAGTTGGCCGATCAACGCTTCCTGCGTCATGGCCCCGCTGCTTTTGATGATCCCGCGCACTTTCCGATAGAGCGCCGAGGCGTTCTTCTTCGAGGGTTTGATCAGCAGCTTGGCCTTCCTGCGTGGTGACTTCGGCACGTACTTCCTGAAATTCCATCCCAAAAAGTCGAAGCCCTGATGAATGTGCGTGATGTGCGTTTTCTCGCGGGACAGTTCAACCCCTCGTACCGACAGGAATTGTTCTACCCAAGGTTTAACCTCTTCCTCCAGCAGCTCTTTCGAGGCTGCCAGGATCACAAAGTCGTCCGCATACCTTACACATTGCACCTTGGTCTTCTCGGCCTTCTTGATTCCCAACTTCTTCGCCAGATGACGTTTCAGCTGAGTTTCCAGACCGTTCAGGGTGGCGTTGGCCAGGCAGGGGGAAATGATCCCACCCTGTGGCGTCCCGGCTTCCGTAGCCATGAGTTGTCGCCGGTCGATAACCCCAGCTCTCAACCATTTGCGCAGCACCTTTGTGTCCATCGGGACATTTCGGCACAGCCACTCGTGATTGATGTTGTCGAAGAAACCCTTGATGTCCCCCTCCAGAATCCAAGTCGGCGCCACGGTGGGCGACAACAGGTGGAAGAGTTCAACCATGGCGTCAGCGGTTGAGCGGTCAGGCCGGAAGCCATAACTTTTCGGGTCGCTGGTGCTTTCTATTGCGGGCTCCAAAGCTTGCAGATACAGCGCTTGCATGGCCCGATCCAACATCGTCGGGATACCCAGTGGGCGCTTTTCCTGCTTGCCGGGCTTCGGTATCCAGACCCGCCGTAGCGGTTTGGGCCGATAGCCTCGTTGTTTCGACAGACGCTTCACGGCATGGAACTTGGCTTGGGGCGTACCCCAGGTTTCTCCATCGACGCCCGGAGTCTTGCGACCCCGGTTCTCCGTGACTCGCCTTACAGCCAAGCAGCGACCGTAAAACGAGCGAGTCAGCATCCGTTGCAGGCGTTTAACCCTGCGCCAGTTACCTTCCCGTGTTGCCTGCGCAATCTTCAGCTGCGTTCTCCGAACGGATTGTTGAACGTTGACCCAATCGAGATCGTGCCAGTTCGCCCCTCCGCCTGAGGACGCAGACGCTTCCGCTGTTGCTGGTTGCGTTTTCATACAGTCCTCCTGAGATGAACGACATTCAGGACGGACTACTCCCCTATGGGCAGTAATTCGCCCATAGGGTCGTTTGTTTATCGCTGGAATCAGCGGCTGTTTTTGCGCTCGTAGACCAGATGCACGTCTGCCAGGGTTTCCCCTGCCGGTGATGTTTCAACCGGTATGCCACCCGTTACAGGCAGCCGTTCGCTTCTTGCATCCTCCCATTCCCCACACCCGTCAGTTCACCTTGCAGTAAACCTGCCTGTCCGATGTTGCTGGTCAGGCGAGTGGTCGGGATTGCCACGTTCCCCGAATCGCATCTATTCCCCGTTTAGGCTTCGTCTTTCCCCCGGCAGTGGTTGTGGTACCGCATCCCTTTCACTCATAGGGATGACCCACTGCTGTGCCGTTTTGGCTGAGGCCGATAATTGCCGTAGGCCCGTCGATGCTAGCGAGGGTTCTGTCGACGATTCACATGAGTTAGCCATGCGGGTTGGGTCATTAGCCTCGGCGCGTCCGTGCAATTCGGACACATAGTGTTCTCCGTCACCGGCTAACACCCTCTTGCGAGCGAGACATTGTCGATCGGGCTTCACACCCCAGGGTTGGCCCCTGACGCATGCCGATCTAATGAACTGGCAGGTACATGCCAGGCTCGGTACTCCCGTTACTAGCGGAGCTGAGCAATGCGATTAGGAGCTTGACGCTCCGTGCTTGGACAAGACACCTCCAACGTCTCACGACGGCGGTATAGGCTGAGACAGCCAAATAGCCTTTGAAGATGAATGACCGCCCAAAGGGCGGATTCACCCTCAGGGCATTTGAAATGTCTTGTAACAATCCTGAGACCAGAATTGCACTTTGACAGCTTTTGACGACTCAATCACAGCCCTTAAAGGCTGTGTTGGTGACGTATTTCTTCCTCGACAGCGAGGAATCTATACATCCCCGCGCGGGTCGTTTTGAGCAAGTCAAAACCAGGTTCTTGTGCTTTATTCGACTTCAACCCCCTGAAATCAAAGGGTTTGGCGTCAAGGAGAAAGCTCTCCGACCAAGCACGACACGATCATACGTGTCGCACAAGTGAGCGCATCTTACCGATGCAGGCGCCACGCTTCAAAGAGCGCAGCCTCCAGCGCCGGAGATTATTTGCAAAAAAGCTGCATCGACTATTCGCACTTGGCGATAAAAACACGTATGGTGTCCCCACTGTGCTGCATGTGTCACCGCGAATCGCTACTTGATGCCTAGATCTCGATCCAAACATCGTCCGACTCCTAGTACTCGTTGCACTCAGTCCCGGCCTGGGCTTTTCCAGGGCTGCTATTACTTTTGTTAGGAGACATCACATGTCCAATCGTCAGACTGGCACCGTTAAGTGGTTCAACGATGAGAAAGGCTACGGCTTCATCACCCCGCAATCCGGTGACGACCTCTTCGTACACTTCAAAGCCATTCAGAGCGATGGTTTCAAGAGCCTGAAAGAAGGCCAGCAAGTGACTTTCGTGGCCACCCGTGGTCAGAAAGGCATGCAAGCTGAGGAAGTTCAGGTTGTCTAACCTGATCTGACCTGCTTGAAAAGAGCCCCGCCTAGTGCGGGGCTTTTTTATGGGTGTTTGCACGCCCTGTAGGAGCGGATTTATCCGCGATTCGCGGCTGAAGCGGAATGCCGCCCAGCCGCTCCTACAGAAGCGGGATCGGGGCAATGGGAAAATCGCCGAGCCAGAAACGAGTCGCTTGCCTACCCTCTCCCGCCCTTCGGGCACCCTCTCCCGCAAGCGGGAGAGGGTCATCAGAAAGCCGCTGCGCGGCTGCTTTTAGTCCTCGCTGATCTCGATGCTGGGCATCGCCGGCTTACCCGCCAGGGCGATACGTGCTCCGACCTTGCGCGCCAGGTCCTGATAGATCATGGCGATCTGGCTTTCTGGATCGGCAATGGTGGTGGGCTTGCCGTCATCGGCCTGCATGCGAATGGCCATCGACAGCGGCAGCGAGGCCAGCAGCTCGACGCCATATTGCGCAGCCAGCTTCTCACCGCCGCCCTCGCCAAACAGGTGTTCGGCATGGCCGCAGTTGGAGCAGATGTGCACGGCCATGTTTTCCACCACGCCCAACACCGGGATGTGCACCTTGCGGAACATTTCCACGCCTTTCTTGGCATCGAGCAGCGCCAGGTCCTGAGGCGTGGTGACGATCACGCTGCCAGCCACCGGCACCTTCTGCGCCAGGGTCAGCTGGATATCGCCGGTGCCCGGCGGCATGTCCACCACCAGGTAATCGAGATCGTTCCAGGCGGTCTGGGTGATCAACTGCAGCAAAGCGCCACTGACCATCGGCCCGCGCCAGACCATAGGCGTGTTGTCGTCGGTGAGAAAGGCCATGGACATCACCTGCACGCCATGAGCTTCGAGCGGCACGAACCACTTCTGATCCTTGACCTGCGGGCGCGTGCCTTCGGCGATGCCGAACATGATGCCCTGGCTGGGACCGTAGATATCGGCATCCAGAATGCCGACCCGCGCGCCTTCACGCGCCAGCGCCAACGCCAGGTTGGCAGCGGTGGTGGACTTGCCCACCCCGCCCTTGCCCGAGGCCACGGCAATCACGTTCTTCACACCAGCCAGGGCCGGCACCTGCGCCTGGCCCTGGTGCGAGTCGATTACGCAGTCGACCTGCACCCGCGCGCTCTCGACTGCATCGAGATTTTCCAGCGCCATCTGCAGCATCTGCGCCCAACCGTTCTTGAACAAACCAGCTGCATAGCCCAGCTCCAGACGTACGGAAACACGCGCGCTCTGGATGTCGATCTCACGCAGGCAACCGGCGCTGACCGGGTCCTGATCGAGATGGGGGTCGGTGAACTGACGCAGACAGGCTTCGACCGCTTCGCGGGTGACGGCACTCATGCATGAACTCCAGAAGGCAGCGGAAAAACAGGCCGGCATCATAGCAGCAGCACCGCCCCATGCGCGGCACATCGAGCATGCTTGCCTGCAGCAGGTGGCTTGCAGCCTGCCGCTGCTTTATAGTTGCCGACTTCCCTCGTTTTACCAGTGCAGCCGATCACCATGACCGAAGCCCGCAAGATTCTCGTTACCAGCGCCCTCCCCTACGCCAACGGTTCGATCCACCTCGGCCACATGCTCGAGTACGTGCAGACCGACATGTGGGTGCGCTACCAGAAGCTGCGTGGCAACCAGGCCATCTATGTGTGCGCGGACGACGCACACGGCTCCGCCATCATGCTGCGCGCAGAAAAGGAAGGCATCACGCCCGAGCAGTTGATCGATGGTGTACGTGCCGAGCACATGGCTGACTTCGCCGATTTCGGTGTGGACTTCGACAATTACCACTCGACCCACTCCGACGAGAACCGTGAGCTGTCGGCGGCCATCTACCTGGCGCTGCGCGACAAGGGGCACATCGCCACCCGCGCCGTGACCCAGTATTTCGACCCCGAGAAAGGCATGTTCCTCGCCGACCGTTTCATCAAGGGCACCTGCCCGAAATGCGGCACCGAGGACCAATACGGTGACAACTGTGAGAAATGTGGCGCGACTTACTCGCCAACCGAGCTGAAGAACCCGCGCTCGGCCATCTCCGGTGCGGTGCCGGTGCTCAAGGAGTCGCAGCACTTCTTCTTCAAGCTGCCGGACTTCGAAGCCATGCTCAAGCAGTGGACGCGCTCCGGCGCGCTGCAGGAAGCGGTGGCCAACAAGATCGCCGAGTGGCTCGATGGCGGCCTGCAGGAGTGGGACATCTCCCGCGACGCCCCCTACTTCGGCTTCGAGATTCCGGACGAGCCGGGCAAGTACTTCTACGTCTGGCTGGACGCGCCGATCGGCTACATGGCCAGCTTCAAGAACCTCTGCAGCAAACGTCCGGAACTGGATTTCGACGCGTTCTGGGGCAAGGATTCGAGCGCCGAGCTGTATCACTTCATCGGCAAGGACATCGTCAACTTCCACGCCCTGTTCTGGCCGGCCATGCTCGAAGGCGCCGGCTACCGTAAGCCCACCGCGGTCAACGTGCACGGCTACCTGACGGTCAACGGCCAGAAGATGTCCAAGTCGCGCGGCACCTTCATCAAGGCGCGCACCTACCTGGACCACCTGAACCCGGAATACCTGCGCTACTACTACGCCTCCAAGCTGAGCCGTGGCGTGGACGACCTCGACCTGAACTTCGAGGACTTCGTGCAGAAGGTCAACTCGGACCTAGTCGGCAAGGTGGTCAACATCGCCAGCCGTTGCGCCGGTTTCATCCACAAGGGCAACGCCGGCCTGCTGGTCGCCGCCAACCCGGAACCCGAGCTGTGGGATGCCTTCCAGGCCGCCGCGCCGAGCATCGCCGATGCCTACGAGGCGCGTGATTTCTCCCGCGCCATGCGCGAAATCATGGCGCTGGCCGACCGCGCCAACGCCTGGATCGCCGACAAGGCGCCCTGGGCACTGAACAAGGTCGAAGGCAAGCAAGCCGAGGTACAGCAGATCTGCGCGCTGGGTATCAACCTGTTCCGCCAACTGGTGATCATGCTCAAGCCGGTGCTGCCGAAGCTGGCCGCCGAGGCAGAAGCCTTCCTCAACGTGAAGCCTCAGTCCTGGTCCGACCTGGCGCTGCCGCTGGCCAACCACCAGTTGAATCCGTTCAATCCGCTGCTGACCCGCATCGAGCAACCGAAAATCGAAGCCATGATCGAAGCCTCCAAGGAAGACCTCGCCGCCGAAGCGCCCAAACCTCAGGGTAATGGCGAACTGGCCAAAGATCCGCTGGCAGCCGAGATCAACTTCGACGCCTTCGCCGCCGTCGACCTGCGCATCGCGCTGATCGAGAAGTGCGAATTCGTCGAAGGTGCCGACAAGCTGCTGCGTCTGTCGCTGGATATCGGCGACGAAAAGCGCAATGTGTTCTCCGGCATCAAGTCCGCCTACCCGGACCCGAGCAAGCTGGAAGGCCGCCTGACCCTGTACGTCGCCAACCTGGCGCCACGCAAGATGAAGTTCGGCGTCAGCGAAGGCATGGTCCTGGCTGCCGGCCCCGGCGGTGAGGAAATCTACCTGCTCAGCCCGGATAGCGGCGCCAAGCCAGGCCAGCGCGTCAAGTAACTCCAGCGCCAGGAGGCAATGATGAAACCATGGATGGTCGTCCCCCTTCTGCTGATTCTGGCGGGTTGCTCCGATCAATCAGGCACACCGCTCGGCGGTGCCCTGCAGGGTGAGCGCAACAAGGCCGGTAGCTACCTGGCCTATGAACACCGCGTAGGCATCGAGCTGGCTGCAGAGCAGATCGGCGAGCGGATCGCAGCCACCCGCGAAGCCTGCCTGGCCGAGCGTTTCGGCGCCTGCAGCCTGATCGCCGCGCAGCAGAGCAGCGGCCGTGCGCCACGTGGCGAGCTGACCCTGCGTATCGCGCCGGATGGTGTCGAGGCCATCACCGCACTGGCCAGCGAGGGCGGCGAGCTGAGCAGCCGCACCACCCGTGCCGAAGACCTGGCCCTGGCCGTTGCCGACAACCGTCGCCAGAATGAGCAACTGCTGCGCCAGCAACAGACCTTGCAGCAGTTCGAGAAGCGCGATGGTCTGGCCGTTGCCGACCTGCTGGCCCTGGCCCGTGAGCAGGCCGCCCTGGAAGTGCAACTGCAGGCACTGGCGCAGGAAGCCGCCCAACAGCAGCGCCGCCTGGATACCAACCTGCTGACCCTGAACTTCAGTAGCCCCTACGAAAGCTCGCCTCTGGGGCGCATCGGCGACGCCTTCTCGCGCCTGACGGACAACCTCGCCGAAGGCACCGCCAACCTGATCGAGTTCATCGGCTACGGCCTGCCCTTCCTGATTGTGCTTTTCCCCTTGGCACTGGGTTTGCGCAAGCTGTGGCGGCGACTCGCCAGCCGCTGAAAAGAGCCATACTGCATGTGACGCGAGGTCGCCGAGGGCAGGCAATTCGCCGCATCCGGCTTGTATGGCCGGGGCGGCTTCCCGATAATAGGCGCCCTTTTCCTATGGCCTTTGCGCACTCGACGGCAATCCGATGACCGAACTCGTCCTGATCATGGTCAGCGCCATCCTGGTCAACAATTTCGTGCTGGTGCAGTTCCTCGGCCTGTGCCCGTTCATGGGCGTGTCGAAGAAGATCGAAACCGCGATCGGCCTGTCTCTGGCCACCACCTTCGTGCTGACCCTGGCGGCCATGTGCAGCTACCTGGTGCAGCAGTACGTGCTCAAACCGCTGGACCTGGAGTTTCTGCGCACCATCAGCTTCATCCTGGTGATCGCCGTGGTGGTGCAGTTCACCGAGATGGTGGTGAACAAGACCAGCCCGCTGCTCTATCGCGTGCTGGGCATTTTCCTGCCGCTGATCACCACCAACTGCATCGTTCTTGGCGTCGCCCTGCTCAACGCCAACAAGGCCGAGTTCACCTTCATCACCGCCACCGTCAATGGCTTCGCCGCCGGCCTGGGTTTCTCCCTGGTGCTGGTGCTGTTCGCCGCCATGCGTGAGCGTATCGCCATCGCCGACGTGCCGAAATCCTTCCAGGGCGCGGCCATCGGTATGATCACCGCCGGGCTGATGTCGCTGGCGTTCATGGGCTTCTCCGGGCTGATCAAGCTATGAGCCTGGTTCTGGTCGCCGTCCTCGCCCTGCTCGCGCTGTGCCTGATCGCCGGCGCCATCCTCGGTTTTGCCGCGGTGCGTTTCAAGGTCGAAGGTGACCCCATCGCCGAGCAGATCAACGCGCTGTTGCCGCAGACCCAGTGCGGCCAATGCGGCTACCCAGGTTGCAAACCCTACGCCGAGGCCATCGCCGGCGGCGACAAGATCAACAAGTGCCCACCCGGCGGCGAAGCCACCATTGCCGCCCTGGCCGATCTGCTCGACGTCGAGGCGGAACCACTGGACGCGGTGGAAGGCGAGAAACCGCAGATGGTCGCGTTTATCCGCGAAGCAGAGTGCATTGGCTGCACCAAATGCATCCAGGCCTGCCCGGTAGACGCCATCGTCGGCGCGGCGCGGCAGATGCATACGGTGATCGTCAGCGAATGCACCGGCTGCGACCTGTGCGTCGAACCCTGCCCGGTGGACTGCATCGACATGATCGAAGTCGGCAGCAGCGTGCAGAGCTGGAAATGGGACAAGCCGCTGGCACCCGGCCAGTTGATCGCCAGTGACCGGGAGCAGGCGGCATGACGGTGCAGGAAAAGTTCTGGGAAATCCCCGGCGGTATCCATCCTGCCGAGCGCAAGGAGCTGTCCAACCGCACACCGATCCAGCAGGCGCCGCTGCCCAAGCGCCTGGTGTTGCCGCTTGGTCAGCATATCGGCGCTGCCGCCGAACCCTGCGTGGCGGTCGGCCAGCGCGTGCTCAAGGGCGAGAAGGTGGCCAATGCCAACGGCTTCGTCAGTGTGCCGTTGCATGCGCCGACTTCCGGCACCATCGCCTTTATCGGTGAGCAGCCTTATCCGCACGCCTCCGGCATGCTGGCACCAGCCATCGTCATCGACAGCGAGGGCCTGGACGAGTGGATCGAGCTGACGCCGCCAACCGACTACCGCAGCCTTGAGCCAGCCGAACTGCTGACGCTGATCCGCGAGGCCGGCATCAACGGCCTGGGCGGCGCCGGCTTCCCCACGGCGGTCAAGCTCACCGCACGGCCGACGCAGAAGATCCACACACTGATCATCAACGGCACCGAATGCGAACCCTATATCACCGCCGATGACGTGCTGATGCGCGAGCGCGCCGCCGAGCTGGTGGCTGGTATCGAGGTGCTCGCCCACCTGATTCAGCCACAGCAGGTGCTGATCGGCATCGAAGACAACAAGCCCGAGGCCATCGACGCAGTACGTGCTGCCTGCGCCGGCCGCGACTATCAGGTGCGAGTGTTCCCGACCAAGTACCCGTCCGGCGGTGAGAAGCAGCTGATCCAGATTCTCACCGGCGTCGAGGTGCCCAGCGGCGGCCTGCCCGCCGATATCGGCATCCTTTGCCAGAACGTCGGCACCTGCGTGGCCATCCACGACGCCGTGCTGCTGGGCAAACCGTTGATCTCGCGTATCACCACACTCACCGGCGAAGCGCTGGTGCGCCCCGGCAATGTCGAAGCGCTGATCGGCACGCCGGTGGGCGAGCTGCTGGCGTTCGCCGGGCTCGACCCGAGCAAGATCAATCGCCTGATCATGGGCGGGCCGATGATGGGCTTTACCCTGCCCAGTCTCGATGTGCCGCTGATCAAGACCAGCAACTGCCTGCTGGCCAGCACCGCCGCCGAACTACCGCCACCGCCGCCGGCCATGCCCTGCATCCGCTGCGGCGAATGTGCGCAGGCGTGCCCAGCCAGCCTGCTGCCGCAGCAACTGCACTTCTTCGCCCTGGGCCAGGAACACGAGCAACTCAAAGCGCACAACCTGTTCGACTGCATCGAGTGCGGCGCCTGCGCCTACGTCTGCCCGTCGAGCATCCCACTGGTGCAGTACTACCGTGTGGCCAAGGCGGAAATCCGCGAGCTGGAGCAGAAGCAACTCAAGGCCGAACACTCCAAACAGCGCTTCGAGCAACGCCAGGAACGCCTGCGCCGCGCAGAGGAGCAGAAGGAAGCCGAACGCAAGGCCCGCGCCGAAAAAGCCGCCCGCGCCAAGGCAGCACAAGCCGAAGCCCAGCCTGCTGCTGCGGCGGCGCCGGCCGATGAAGCGCTGAAGAAGCTCAAGATCGAAGCCAGCATGGCCCAGGTCGCGTTGAAGAAGGCAGAGAAACAGCTGGCCGCCCACGACACGCCCGAACTGCAGGCGCAGGTCACTGAGCTGCGTGCAGCAGCCGAAGCCGCGCAGAAAGCGCTGGCCAATGCCCAGGCAGCAGCACCAGCCCCGGCGCCCAAACCGGCCGGTGACGACGCGCTGAAAAAGGCCAAGATCGAAGCCGCCATGCTCAAGGCGCAACTGCGCAAGCTGGAGAAGATAGAAACTCCGGACGACGAACAACAGGCCGAGATCGCCCGCGTGCGCCAGCAACTGGAAGCCGCCGAGAAGGCCCTGGCCGAGTTGGACAGCCAGAAGCCCACAGCCGCTGCCAAACCCGCTGGCGACGAAGCGCTGAAGAAAGCCAAGATCGACGCCGCCATGCTCAAGGCACAATTGCGCAAGCTGGAAAAAATCGAGAACCCGGACGACGAGCAGCAGGCCGAAGTCGCCCGTGTACGCCAGCAGCTCGAAGCCGCCGAGAAAGCCCTGGCCGAGTTGCAGAGCCAGGCGCCGGCACCAGCCGCCAAACCCGCCGGCGACGATGCGCTGAAAAGAGCCAAGATCGAACTGGCGATGAAACGCGCCGAACTGAAGAAGGCCGAGAAGGCCGGCTGCGACGACGCCGCACTGCAACCGCTGCGCGATGCCCTGGCCGCCGCTGAACAAGCGCTGCACGCCGCCGAAGCGGCCTCGGACAAACCGGCACCGGATCTGGTGCGCACCGAACGTCCCGGCGTGGATGCTGATCTGAAAGCCTTTAAAACCGAAGTGGCCTTCGCCCGAGCAGACCTGCGCAAGCTGGAACGTGACGACAACACCACTGCCGATGCACTGGAGCAGGCGCGCACGCGCCTGAGCGAAGCCGAACGCAAGCTGGCCGAATACCAACCCTGACATCCGGCTCGGGAGCTGGCAGCACAACAATCAAAGCCCCTCTCCCACTTGTGGGAGAGGGGTTGGGGAGAGGGCCAGTATACCGTCCCCTCTCCCCGGCCCTCTCCCCTAAACGTGAGAGGGAGAACGACAAAGCCGGCATGCTGGCACATCGACCCGGACTGCAATCCGGGGAATGAACACCACTGCGATCACCAAGAACGCAGCAATAGAACCACCGGAGCGCCGATGGCCCTGCCCCGCATCACATCGCCCCACGCCACGGGCAGTAACCGTACCCAGCAGGTCATGCTGCAGGTGCTGCTGGCCACCGTGCCGGGCATTCTAGCCCTGACCTGGCTGTTCGGCGCCGGCACCCTGTTCAATCTGGTCTGGGCCAGCCTCTGCGCCCTGGGTTTCGAGGCTGCGCTGCTATCCGCACGCAAGCGTCCGCTGGCGTTCTTCCTCAAGGACTACAGCGCCCTGGTCACCGCCGTGTTGCTGGCCCTGGCCCTGCCGCCCTACTCGCCCTGGTGGCTGACGCTGATCGCCTGCGGCTTCGCCATCGGCTTCGGCAAGCAGCTCTATGGCGGCCTCGGGCAGAACCCGTTCAACCCGGCCATGGTCGGCTACGTGGTGGTGCTGATCTCCTTCCCCGTCGACATGACCAGTTGGCCCGCGCCGCATGGTGTCGCTGCACTGGACGGCATCAAGCACATCCTCGGCATCGCCAATCTCCCGGATGGCTGGGCTCAGGCCACCGCGCTGGACGCGCTGAAAGTGAACAAAAGTCTGACCATCGAAGAGCTACACGCCAGCAACCCCGCCTTCGGCCATTTCGGCGGAGCCGGCAGCGAGGCGGTCAACCTGGCGTTTCTCGCTGGTGGCCTGTATCTGCTACACAAGCGCCTGATCACCTGGCATGCGCCAGTGGGCATGCTCGCCGCGCTGTTCGTTATGAGCCTGCTGTTCTGGAACGGCAGTGGTTCGGACTCCAACGGCTCGCCGCTGTTCCACCTGCTCACCGGCGCCACCATGCTCGGCGCCTTCTTCATCGTCACCGACCCGGTATCCGGCGCTACCAGCAATCGCGGGCGCCTGGTGTTCGGCATCGGTGTCGGCGTGCTGGTCTACGTGATCCGCACCTGGGGCGGTTACCCGGATGCAGTGGCCTTCGCCGTGCTGCTGATGAACCTGGCGGCGCCGACCATCGACTACTACACCCGGCCGCGCAGCTACGGCCACCGCAAGCCCAATAGTGGCTTTAAGCTGGGAGAATGAGCATGCTGCCGGAAATCAGCCGCTCGATGCTGAAGAACGCCCTGGTACTCGGTCTGTTCGCCATCGGTACCGTCGGCACCGTCGCCCTGCTGCAACAGGGCACAGCCGAGCGTATCGCCAATGCCGAGCGCGAAGCTCAGGTACGCGCCCTGGCCGAGATTCTGCCGGCCGGCAGCTACGACAATCACTTGCTGGATAACCGCATCGAACTCAACGCCCCCGAGCTGGGCCACCGCAGCCCACAGTCAGCCTATCTGGCACTCAAGAGCGGTGAGCCCAGCGCGCTGATCCTGCCGGTGACCGCTCCGGACGGCTACAGCGGCGCCATCCACCTGTTGGTCGGCATCTTCGCCGATGGCCGCCTGGCTGGCGTACGCGTGCTCAGCCATAAGGAAACGCCTGGACTGGGGGACAAGATCGAACTGGCCAAGAGCGACTGGATACGCAGCTTCGAAGGCAAATCCCTGGATAACCCTGGCGAAGACGGCTGGGCTGTGAAGAAGGATCGCGGCGACTTCGACCAGTTCGCCGGCGCCACCATCACCCCGCGCTCCGTGGTCAAGGCCGTGCATGGCGCCCTGCGCTATTTCGACACACACCGCGCCCAATTGCTGGGCCTGGCGAAGGACGAGCAATGACCAGTTATCGCGAAATCAGCCTCAACGGTCTGTGGAAGAACAATCCCGCGCTGGTGCAGTTGCTCGGCCTCTGCCCGCTACTTGGGGTGAGCAACTCCACGGTCAACGCACTAGGCCTGGCCCTGGCCAGCGCGGTGGTGCTGGTGTGCTCGAACACCGCCGTATCGCTGGTACGCGGCGTGGTCAACACCGCTGTGCGCCTGCCCGCCTTCGTCATGATCATCGCCGCATTGACCACCTGCATCGAACTGCTGATGCAGGCCTACACCTACGAGCTGTACCAGATCCTCGGCATCTTCATCCCGCTGATTACCACCAACTGCGTGATCCTCGGCCGCGCCGACGGCTTCGCTGCCAAGCACGATCCGGCCCGCGCCGCCTACGACGGCCTGATGATGGGCCTGGGCTTCGGCACCGTGCTGGTGCTGATCGGCGCCATCCGTGAGCTGCTTGGCACTGGCGCACTGTTCGCCAACATGCACCTGCTGTTCGGCCCGATTGCCGCCGACTGGAAACTCACCTTGGTGCACGATTACCGCGGCTTCCTGCTGGCCATCCTGCCACCGGGCGCGTTCATCGTTCTAGGCCTGCTGATCGCCGGCAAGAACCGCATCGACCAGATCGCCGCCGAACGAGCCAAGGCCGCCGCGCCCGAGCAGCCTGCCCAAAGCCGCCGCGTTCGCGTTACCGGAGTCATAGAATGAACGCAGCCAAACGCCAGGAAATCTTCCGTCGCCTGCACGAAGACAACCCCGAGCCGAAAACCGAGCTGGCCTACAGCACCCCCTTCGAGCTGCTGGTGGCGGTAACGCTTTCGGCCCAGGCCACCGACGTCAGTGTCAACAAGGCCACGGCCAAGCTGTTTCCCGTGGCCAACACGCCGGAGGCGATCTACGCCCTGGGCGTCGAGGGTCTTTCCGAGTACATCAAGACCATCGGCCTGTACAACAGCAAGGCGAAGAACGTCATCGAGGCCTGCCGCCTCCTTATCGAGAAGCACGGCAGTGTGGTGCCGGACAACCGCGAAGACCTCGAAGCCCTGCCCGGCGTCGGCCGCAAGACCGCCAACGTGGTACTCAACACGGCGTTTCGCCAGTTGGCTATGGCCGTGGACACGCATATTTTCCGCGTCAGCAACCGCACTGGTATCGCGCCAGGCAAGAACGTGGTCGAGGTAGAAAAGAAGCTGCTCAAGTTCGTGCCCAAGGATTACCTGCTCGACGCCCACCATTGGTTGATCCTGCACGGGCGCTACGTCTGCACCGCGCGCAAACCGCGTTGTGGCGCCTGCCGCATCGAAGACCTGTGCGAGTACAAGGCGAAAACCTCCGACGATTGATCGACCATAGAATCTGGCGATCTCCTGATTGAAAAAATCTTTTTTACCCGCTCAATTTTTGTCGCTATAAGGTGCGCAAATGGCCCCAGTCACTGGCCTGGAGTGGAATAGATGAGCACTGACAAAGAAGACCTCGAACTGGACGAAGACTTTGTCGCGGAAGAATCGGACGATACCGAGCCTGCGGTGGAAGTCGCCAAGACCAATCTGACCAAGCGTCGCATCATCGACAACTTCCTCGAAGAGCGTCGCCTGCACAAACAGCTGGCCGAATACGATTTCGATATCTGAGTATCGAGCTGCACAGAAGAAGCCCCGCTGATTGCGGGGCTTTTCGTATGTCTCGATCAGACGCGGCGAGACGGTGAAAGCAGTTCGATCTTGTAACCGTCCGGGTCCTCGACGAAGGCCAGGATGCTCGTGCCGTGCTTCATCGGGCCCGGCTCACGGGTGATCTTGCCGCCACGGCCGCGAATATCCTCGCAGGCCTTGTAGACATCCTCGACTTCCAGAGCGATATGGCCGTAGCCGGTGCCGAGCTCGTAGTGCTCGACGCCCCAGTTGTGGGTCAGCTCGATCACGCTGTTGTGCGCCTCGTCGCCGTAGCCGACGAAGGCCAGAGTGAACTGCCCATCCGGGTAGTCCTTACGGCGCAGCAAAGTCATGCCCAGCACTTCGGTGTAGAAGGCAATGGACTTGTCCAGATCGCCGACGCGCAGCATGGTGTGCAGCAGTCTCATCAGGTTGTACTCCTAAAAAGCAGAACCCCGGCACATGGCCGGGGTTCTTGTGGCGCAGGTGGCTGAGCTTAGACCAGCTTGCGGCCCTTGCCTGCAGCAATACGCATACGCAGAGCGTTGAGCTTAATGAAGCCTGCCGCGTCCTGCTGGTTGTAGGCGCCGCCATCTTCCTCGAAGGTCGCGATGTTGGCATCGAACAGCGAATCGTCGGACTTGCGGCCAGTGACGATGACGTTGCCCTTGTACAGTTTCAGGCGGACCACGCCGTTCACATTGGCCTGGGAGGCGTCGATCATCTGTTGCAGCATCAGACGCTCCGGGCTCCACCAGAAACCGTTGTAGATCAGGCTGGCGTATTTCGGCATCAGCTCGTCTTTCAGGTGAGCCACTTCGCGGTCGAGGGTGATCGACTCGATAGCGCGGTGGGCCTTGAGCATGATGGTGCCGCCGGGGGTCTCGTAGCAGCCACGGGACTTCATGCCGACGAAGCGGTTCTCGACGATGTCCAGACGGCCGATGCCGTTCTCGCCGCCGATGCGATTCAGTTCGGCCAGCACGGTGGCCGGGGTCATGGCTTTGCCGTCGATGGCGACAATGTCACCGGCCTTGTAGGTCAGCTCGATATAAGTTGGTGCGTCCGGCGCTGCCTCAGGGGAAACAGTCCATTTCCACATGTCTTCTTCGTGCTCGGTCCAGGTGTCTTCCAGCACGCCACCTTCATAGGAGATGTGCAGCAGGTTGGCATCCATGGAGTACGGCGATTTTTTCTTGCCGTGGCGCTCGATCGGGATGGCGTGCTTCTCGGCGTAGTCCATCAGCTTCTCGCGCGACAGCAGGTCCCACTCGCGCCATGGGGCGATGACTTTCACACCCGGCTTCAGCGCATAAGCGCCCAGCTCGAAACGCACCTGGTCGTTGCCCTTGCCGGTAGCACCGTGGGAGATGGCGTCAGCGCCGGTCTCGTTGGCGATTTCGATCAGGCGCTTGGCGATCAGCGGGCGGGCGATGGAGGTACCCAGCAGGTACTCGCCTTCGTAGACGGTGTTGGCGCGGAACATCGGGTAGACGAAATCGCGGACGAACTCTTCGCGCAGGTCGTCGATGTAGATTTCCTTGACGCCCATTGCCTGAGCCTTGGCGCGGGCCGGCTCGACCTCTTCACCTTGGCCGAGATCGGCGGTGAAGGTCACCACTTCACAGTTGTAGGTATCTTGCAGCCACTTGAGGATCACCGAGGTGTCCAGGCCACCGGAATAGGCCAGAACTACCTTTTTGACGTCCGCCATGCCATCACTCCACGGGTTGTACGGTAAAACCCGTGATTCTACTGGCCTCGCGCCTCAATTTACAGGGGCGCGACAGCTTGTGATGACGAAGCGACGGGAAGAATCGGCCTTTTTTCTAGGAAGGCGTACTTCCGGCCGGGTCAACCGGGGGGCTCGGTGGAGCGGTCTGCGGTGCGCTCTGTACCGGGGCGTCCGACGCGGGCATACGATCCAGGCGCAGGGTCGCACGGCGATTCTTGGCGCGATTGGCTTCGTTGTTGTTCGGCACCAGCGGGTAGCGCTCGCCGTGAAAGCGCATGGTGATCTGCTCGACCGGTATGCCGCCGGCCACCAGATACTCCTGCACGGCCAGCGCGCGGCGGCGTGACAGGTCACGATTGGTCAGGCGATTGCCGCTGTTGTCGGCATGGCCGTCGATCTGGAAGCTGTTGATGGTGGGGTCGGCCTTGACGAAGTCGAGGATGATATCGAGCTTGGCCTTGGCCATCGGATCGAGATCAATGCCACCACCGGGAAAGCCAATCTGCGCCTGGCGAATCTGATCGAAATTGACCGGCAGCAGCTTGGCGGTACAGGCCTGGTAATCATCATAGGCCTTGTGAAACTTGACCGGCAGCAGCCGCACTTCCAGGTTATCGCCGCCATTGAGCGTGCGGTGACGTACCACCGGGCTGCGCCCTTCGAGCAAGCCGGTGAGCAGGCGCGAGCCCTGCTCCTGCGAGCTGTTGAACGGCACCTCGCCATTACCGACGCTGACCACCCCCAGGTTGATATCGCCGCGTCCTGGCTGCCAGGGCGCCGCCGCCGCCAATAAGGTCGCCGAACCGGCGCCCATCCAGCGCTCACGCGCCTTGAGGCGGAAGGTGACCTGCTCGCCAGCACGGCGCACGAACTCACCACTGCCGAAATTGCTGATCGGCTGACTCAGGCGACATTCGAACTGATCGCCCTCGACCGTCCACTCCACCTTTTCCAGCCGCGTCTGGAAACTGATGGCATGCGCTGGCAGGCACAAGGGCATGCCAGCCAGCAGGCTGATCAGAAGGAAATTGGGCGCACGCACGGTCGACTCCACGGCGGTTCACGGCATTCTCACGGGGTATCGGTCAGGCGCGCGGAAACTTGACACCCTGCGCGCGATTGTCGCGTCGGCGCGAGCGCGAACAGGCGCTTTTCAGTTACCATGCGGCCACGTTTTACCCGCCTGGAAGCCTCCATGTCCGACCGCCTGACTCTCCTGCGTCCCGATGACTGGCACATTCACCTGCGCGACGGCGCGGTGCTGCCACACACCGTCGGCGATGCCGCGCGCACTTTCGGCCGCGCCATCATCATGCCCAACCTGGTACCGCCGGTACGCAATGCCGCCGAGGCCGATGCCTATCGTCAGCGTATTCTCGCTGCACGCCCAGCTGGCAGCCGCTTCGAGCCGCTGATGGTGCTCTACCTCACCGACAACACCAGCCCCGAGGACGTGCGTGCGGCCAAGGCCAGCGGTTTCGTGCATGCCGCCAAGCTCTATCCGGCCGGCGCCACCACCAATTCCGACTCGGGCGTCACCAGCATCGACAAGATCTTCCCGGCCCTCGAAGCCATGGCCGAAGTCGGCATGCTGCTGCTGGTGCATGGCGAAGTGACTCGCGCCGAGATCGACGTGTTCGACCGCGAGAAAGCCTTCATCGACGAGCACCTCACCCGTGTGGTCGAGCGCTTCCCGACACTGAAAGTAGTGTTCGAGCACATCACTACCCGCGACGCGGTGCAGTTCGTCGAGGCCACCTCGGCCAACGTCGGCGCCACCATCACCGCGCATCACCTGCTGTACAACCGCAACCACATGCTGGTCGGCGGCATTCGCCCGCACTTCTATTGCCTGCCGATTCTCAAGCGCAATGTGCACCAGGAAGCCCTGCTCGACGCGGCCACCAGCGGTAACGCCAAGTTCTTACTCGGCACCGACTCGGCGCCACACGTCAAGCACGCCAAGGAAGCCGCCTGCGGCTGCGCCGGCTGCTACACCGCCTATGCAGCCATCGAGCTGTATGCCGAAGCCTTCGAACAGCGCAACGCGCTGGACAAGCTGGAAGCCTTCGCCAGCTTCCACGGCCCGGACTTCTACGGCATGCCGCGCAACAGCGACAGCATCACCCTGGTACGCGAAGAGTGGACCGTACCGGCTACTCTGCCGCTGGGCGACAACAGCGTGGTGCCGCTGCGCGCTGGCGAAACCCTGCGCTGGAAATTGCTGGAGGCTCAGGCGTGAGCGAAGACAACTACGACGACGAACTCGAGCCGAGCCTGCCGTCCGGCCCGCGCACGCCCATGGCAGCGCGCTTTCGCGGTTATCTGCCGGTTGTGGTGGATGTGGAGACCGGCGGTTTCAACTGCGCCACCGATGCCCTGCTGGAAATCGCCGCGACCACCATCGCCATGGACGAGAGCGGCTTTCTGTATCCGGATCACACCCACTTCTTCCGCATCGAACCCTTCGAAGGCGCCAATATCGAACAAGCCGCGCTGGAATTCACCGGCATCAAGCTCGACCATCCGCTGCGCATGGCCGTCAGCGAGGAGCACGCGCTGGGGGAAATCTTCAAGGGCCTGCGCAAGTCGATCAAATCGGCTGGCTGCAAGCGCGCGATCCTGGTCGGCCATAACAGCAGCTTCGACCTGGGTTTCCTCAATGCCGCGGTGGCGCGCTGTGGCATCAAGCGCAATCCCTTCCATCCGTTCTCCAGCTTCGACACCGCGACCCTCGCCGGTCTCGCTTATGGCCAGACCGTGCTGGCCAAAGCCTGCCAGACCGCCGGTATCGAGTTCGATGGCAAGGAAGCACACTCGGCGCGCTACGACACCGAGAAGACCGCTGAGCTGTTCTGCGGCATCGTCAACCGCTGGAAGGAAATGGGCGGCTGGGACGAGTTCGATCAGTAACACGCAATCTCTCGCGTACATTAAAAAACCGGCCCAGGCCGGTTTTTTAATGTCTGGCCAACGGCCGAAAACCGTTCGTCAGACACTGCGAGCATTCGCAATAGATCTTTGACAAGCATTCTCATTAACATTAGTATCCGATCCATCGAACAGAACCATCAAGACGAGCCTTGCTTATGTACGTCTGCCTCTGTGAAGGTGTCACCGATACTCAAATCCGCGATGCGGTCTACGAGGGCTGCTGCAGCTATCGTGAAGTACGCGGCACACTCGGCATCGCCAGCCAGTGTGGCAAGTGCGCTTGCCTGGCCAAGCAGGTCGTACGCGAAACCATCGCCGAAGTGCAAAGTAGCCAAGCCTCGCTGGCCTACCCTGCAGGTTTCGTCGCAGCCTGAAATACGCCCCCGAAAATGAAAAACCGGATCTCAGCATCCGGTTTTTTTTCGTCCTCGAACAGCCATAGGGTTACGCCAGGCCGTCGCGCTCCAGGTGGTCGAGGTCCACCGCTTCACCCGGCTTGGCGTGCAGCTTGGCGCGAATGTCCTCGAAGATCGCATCGTATTCGGCATGGGCACGCATGATCGGGCTGTGATTGGGCGGCAAGCCATGCTTGGCCACCAGGCGGGAGATCACGCTGGCGAAGTTGAACGCGGTATCGCGATGCATCTCGAAGACTTCCTCGAATGCCCTGCCCTCTATCTCGCCCACCAGGCGCCCATGCAGCATGGGCCCTTCTTGCGAGTCCTTGCGCACCTCATAGTAGAAATCGATGCTGTAACCAGGTTGCCCGCCCAGACCGAGCGGGTTGCTGCGATGCAGATGACCAGGTTCGAACATGGGGCTCACTCCTTTGCCATAGCGCTGCAAGGGCTCCCTCCCGGGAGCATGCGAAGAGTCTAGCTCGGTGCTCACAGCCCAGCAGCGCGCTATTTCAGTGCAGGGCCGAATCCCCTGCTCGTTCCTGTACCAACACCCAGGGGGCGACCACGACTGCCCACAACTGCGGATCACGCGAAAGCAGGTCTTCGGCGCGTGAGTCTTCGAGCTTGCACAACAGGCCTTGGTTCATCCATTGCGCAACGCGAGCCTGATCGTTCTCGGCCACGGCCTGCGCGACCGCCACCAGATCCTCGCCACCCTCGACCCAGAGTAGCGCACCGCGAGCGAAGAACGGCTGCAGTTCCTGCCAACGAATCGGCGCTGTCTCACCGAGCAGCTTGGCATAGAGGGTGCTAGATTGATCCGTCATGGTGTGTCCCGTGTCGATGGCTTTGAATGCAGGCGCGCAATGATAGCGTCGGCAATTGCCCTGGCAAACGCGCGACGCTCGCCAGCCGACCCAGGCCACGCCGTTTTTCTATACATTCCTTGCAATTTAGCGACAACCCCACGTTTCGCCTCCAGCTGCCGGCTTTTCAAGGCGCAAATCCGCGCTCTACACTGTTCCGGTACAGTTGCCGGAGGCATTACCGGGGTCACTGACCCGGTTCTGCAGCTTCGGCCGCAAGAACTACAACAACGAAAAACACAAGAGTGGAGCACTCATGAACAAGGCTACTAAGCAGATTTCCAAGCTGTTCGCTGCAATGGCACTGGCGGGGGCGGCCAGCTATTCGATGGCGGCCGACAACATCAAGATCGGCCTGGCCGGTCCGGTGACCGGTGCTGTTGCTCAATACGGTGAGATGCAATTCATCGGCGCCAAGATGGCCATCGAGCAGATCAACAAGGCCGGCGGCGTGAACGGCGCCCAGCTCGAAGGCGTGGTCTACGACGACGCTTGCGATCCGAAGCAGGCCGTTGCCGTGGCCAACAAAATCGTCAACGACGGCGTCAAGTTCGTGGTTGGTCACCTGTGCTCCAGCTCCACTCAGCCGGCTTCGGACATCTACGAAGACGAAGGCATCCTGATGATCACCGCGGCTTCCACCAGCCCGGACATCACCGCTCGTGGCTACGAGCTGGTCTTCCGCACCATCGGTCTGGACAGCCTGCAAGGCCCGACCGCCGGTAACTTCATCGCCGACCACATCAAGCCGAAGAACGTTGCTGTCATCCACGACAAGCAGCAGTACGGCGAAGGTATCGCCACCGCGGTCAAGCAGACCCTGGAAAGCAAAGGCGTGAAGGTTTCCCTGTTCGAAGGCATCAACGCCGGCGATAAGGACTTCTCCGCGCTGATTGCCAAGCTCAACCAGGCAGGCGTCGACTTCGTCTACTACGGCGGCTACCACCCAGAGCTGGGCCTGCTGCTGCGCCAGACCAAAGAGCGTGGCCTGAACGTCAAGTTCATGGGTCCGGAAGGCGTGGGTAACAAGGAAATCTCGGCCATCGCTGGCCCGGCTTCCGAAGGCCTGCTGGTCACCCTGCCGAAGTCCTTCGACCAGGATCCGAAGAACCAGGCGCTGGTCGAGGCCTTCAAGGCCAAGAACGAAGACCCGAGCGGTCCGTTCGTGTTCCCGGCCTACGCTGCCGTTCAAGTCATCGCCGAAGGCATCGAGAAGGCAGGCGACACCGATACCGCCAAGGTAGCGGCTGCACTGCGCGCCAACAGCTTCGACACCCCTACCGGTTCCCTGGGCTTCGACGAGAAGGGTGACCTGAAGGACTTCAGCTTCGTGGTGTACGAGTGGCACCAGGACGGCACCAAGTCCGAAGCCAAGTAAGCTTCCTGTCTGAGCCAAAGCCCACTGCGCGAGCAGTGGGCTTTGTTTATTAGAAGAATTCCGGCCTCGCGCTGCGCCACAAGCGCCGCTTTACGCGCTGCCCAGGAGTTAGGCAATGCCTGATCTTTATCACTACCTACAACAGCTGATCAATGGCCTGACCATTGGCAGTACCTATGCCCTGATCGCCATCGGCTACACCATGGTCTACGGCATCATCGGCATGATCAACTTCGCCCACGGCGAGGTTTACATGATTGGCTCGTACGTAGCCTTCACCGTTATCGCCGGCCTCGCCATGTTCGGCCTGGAAGCAGTGCCCTTCGTGATGATCGCGGCCTTCGCTGCCACCATGATCGTCACCAGCGCCTACGGCTACAGCATCGAACGGGTGGCCTACCGCCCCCTGCGCGGCGGCAACCGTCTGATCCCGCTGATCTCCGCGATCGGTATGTCGATCTTCTTGCAGAACGCGATATTGCTTTCGCAAGACTCCAAGGACAAAGCCATTCCCAACCTGCTGCCCGGCAATTTCATCCTCGGTGAAAGCGCGGCCAACGGCGTGGTGGTGTCCTACATGCAGGTGCTGATCTTCATCGTCACCTTCGTCACCATGATCGGTCTGACCCTGTTCATCTCCCGTTCTCGCCTGGGCCGCGCCTGCCGCGCCTGCGCCGAAGACCTGAAGATGGCCAACCTGCTCGGTATCAATACCAACAACATCATTGCCCTGACCTTCGTCATCGGTGCGGCACTGGCTGCCATCGCCTCGGTACTGCTGGGCATGAACTACGGAGTGATCAACCCGCACCTGGGCTTCCTCGCCGGCATCAAGGCCTTCACCGCTGCGGTACTCGGTGGTATCGGCAGCATTCCTGGCGCGGTGCTCGGCGGCCTGCTGCTGGGCGTGGCTGAAGCCTTCGGCGCCGATATCTTCGGTGATCAATACAAGGACGTCGTTGCATTCAGCCTGCTGGTGCTGGTGCTGCTGTTCCGCCCGACCGGCATCCTCGGCCGTCCCGAGGTGGAAAAAGTATGAGCACCGCTATTACCAAGAATCTCAAATCCGCGGTTTTCAGCGCCCTGCTGGTGCTGATCATTTCCTACCCGGTACTTGGCCTGAAACTCTCCACCGTCGGCATCAGCCTGCGCGTGGAAGGCGCCACCGCCTTCGAACTCTGGTGTATCGGCGGCGCTGCTACGCTGATTTTCCTCTGGCAATTGCTGCGCGACCGGCTGACCCCGGCCTGGGCCAAACTGCCCAAGCTGCCCAGCGGTTCCGGCGAGATCGGTAACTTCCTCACCCTACCCTCCACCCAGCGCTGGATCATTCTGGCGATGGTTATGGTGGCGCTGGTGTGGCCGTTCTTCGCCAGCCGCGGTTCGGTGGATATCGCCACGCTGATCCTGATCTACGTGATGCTCGGCCTCGGCCTGAACATCGTGGTCGGCCTCGCCGGCCTGCTCGATCTGGGCTACGTCGGCTTCTACGCCGTCGGCGCCTACAGCTACGCGATTCTGGCCCACTACTTCGGTCTGGGCTTCTGGCTCTGTCTGCCGCTGGCCGGCATGATGGCTGCGCTGTTCGGCTTCCTCCTGGGCTTCCCGGTGCTGCGCCTGCGCGGCGACTACCTGGCCATCGTGACCCTGGGCTTCGGCGAGATCATCCGCATCCTGCTGCGTAACCTCACCGAACTGACCGGTGGCCCCAACGGCCTGAGCATCGCCAACGAGAACAAACCGACGCTGTTCGGTCTGTCCTTCGAGCGCCGTGTGCCGGCCGACATGCCGACCTTCCATGGCTACTTCGAAATCGCCTACAACTCGCAGTACAAGGTGATCTTCCTCTACCTGATCGCCCTGCTGCTGGTGTTGCTGACCCTGTTTTTGGTCAACCGCCTGCTGCGTATGCCGATCGGCCGCGCCTGGGAAGCACTGCGTGAAGACGAAATCGCCTGCCGCGCGCTGGGCCTGAACCCCACCGTGATCAAGCTCTCGGCCTTTACCATCGGCGCCAGCCTGGCCGGTTTCGCCGGCAGCTTCTTCGCTGCGCGCCAGGGTCTGGTGACGCCGGAGTCGTTCACCTTCATCGAGTCAGCGATGATCCTCGCCATCGTCGTGCTCGGCGGCATGGGCTCGCAGCTGGGCGTGATCCTCGCTGCCATCGTCATGGTGATGCTGCAGGAAATGCGTGAGCTGAGCGAGTACCGCATGCTGATCTTCGGCCTGGTCATGATCTTCATGATGATCTGGCGCCCGCAAGGGTTGCTGCCGATGCAACGTCCCCACCTGGAGCTGAAGCGATGAGCCGCACGATTCTCGAAGTAAGCGGCCTGTCCATGCGTTTCGGCGGTCTGCTGGCCGTCAACGGGGTGGGCCTGAACGTCAAGGAAAAGCAGGTGGTCTCGATGATCGGCCCGAACGGCGCCGGCAAGACCACCGTATTCAACTGCCTGACCGGTTTCTACCAGCCGAGTTCGGGCAGCATCCGTCTCAACGGCGAAGCAATCGAAGGCCTGCCGGGGCACAAGATCGCGCGCAAGGGCGTAGTGCGCACCTTCCAGAACGTGCGTCTGTTCAAGGACATGACCGCAGTGGAAAACCTGCTGATCGCCCAACACCGCCACCTCAACACCAGCTACCTGGCGGGCCTGTTCAAGACGCCAAGCTTTCGCCGCAGCGAACGTGAAGCCATGGACTTTGCCGGCTACTGGCTGGAGAAGGTCAACCTGGTGGACTTTGCCAATCGCGAAGCCGGCACACTCGCCTACGGTCAACAACGTCGCCTGGAAATCGCCCGCTGCATGATGACCCGTCCGAGCATCCTCATGCTCGACGAGCCAGCCGCTGGTCTGAACCCGCGCGAAACGGAAGACCTGAAAGAGTTGATCGGCGTGCTGCGCGACGAACACAACGTCACCGTACTGCTGATCGAGCACGACATGAAGCTGGTGATGAGCATTTCCGACCACATCTACGTGATCAACCAGGGCACTCCCCTGGCCGACGGCACGCCGGACGACATCCGCAACAACCCGGACGTGATCAAAGCCTATCTGGGGGAGGCGTAATCCATGCTGAGCTTCAATAACGTCTCAACCTTCTACGGCAAGATCCAGGCCCTGCACGAGGTCAGCATCGAAGTGCAGAAAGGCGAGATCGTCACCCTGATCGGCGCCAACGGCGCCGGCAAGTCGACCCTGCTGATGACCCTGTGCGGCAACCCGCGCGCCACCAGTGGCAGCATCCGCTACCTGGGCGAAGAGCTGGTGGGCATGGATACCCCGGAGATCATGCGCAAGAGCATCGCCATCGTGCCGGAAGGCCGTCGCGTGTTCGCCCGCCTGACCGTCGAGGAAAACCTGGCCATGGGCGGTTTCTTCGGTGACAAGGCGGACAATCAGGAGCAACTGGACAAGGTCCTGCACCTGTTTCCGCGCCTGAAGGAACGCTTCGCCCAGCGCGCCGGCACCATGAGCGGCGGCGAGCAGCAAATGCTCGCCATCGGTCGTGCGTTGATGAGCAAGCCCAACCTGCTGCTGCTCGACGAGCCGTCGCTGGGTCTGGCGCCGATCATCATCCAGCAGATCTTCGACATCATCGAGCAACTGCGCAAAGACGGCGTGACCGTGTTCCTGGTCGAGCAGAACGCCAACCAGGCGCTGAAACTGGCAGATCGCGGCTACGTGCTGGAGAACGGCCATATCGTCATGCGCGGCAGCGGTGAAGAACTGCTCAACGACCCCAAGGTACGCGACGCCTACCTTGGCGGCTAAGCGTTACCAGCGACATCGGAACCGCCCTTCGGGGCGGTTTTTTATTGGTTATTCCTATTTGGATGCGTTTGACACTGGACTAGTAAATTTGTGTGTTTTTTGCGCTATTTACGTCCGAGCAAAGATCATTGACGTGTCGATCTTTCGTCTTGGTTTCGCCCCTCACGGGCGGGTCACTTTCTCTTGTTTGCCCAAGAGAAAGTAACCAAAGAGAAGGGTACCCCGACATCCGAGCTAGGCGCCCCCGCCCTGCTACGCCGGGGTTCCCTCGCTCCATCACCCCCTCCAGGGGCGCGCCACGAAGGGCCATCCCTGGCCCATCGTGGCTCTCGCGACATCCATGTCGCTCAACCCCTTACGCGGTGATTCCACTCGGCCTCCTGAAGGGGACTTGGGCGTCATCAGTGAGATCGTGGTGAAAAAGCAAAAGCCAGACGCCGCTGAGTTTAATTACGCAAAGATTACGCAGGCTCGCGAACTGGTCCCCTTCAGGAGGCCGAGCGGAGGTGTTGCGTAGGGGAGCGAGCCGCATGGATGCGGCGAGAGGCTTAAAGGGCCAGGGATGGCCCTTGTAAGCCGGCCCCCGGAGCAGCACCGAAGCGAGGGAAGTTTCGCGCAGCGAAACCCGGATGTCGGGGTGCCCTTCTTTGGCACACCTTTCTTGGGCAAGCAAGAAAGGTGTGGCGCCCGTGAGGGGCGCAACCCAAACGTTCGGCGCACGCACTAATGGAGAGTGCTAAGTCCCCTGAGCAATACGCACACAAACTTACTAGTCCGGTATCAATCCGCATTTTCCCAACCCATGCAAAGAACCTCTCCTTTTGAGCCCGATCCAAACCTCACATCACCGAACTCTTAAGCGAATATTTCCACCCTCTTGCGTCAAATGTACCGAGTATTAGTCTCAACAACTCTGCCCTCGCGAGCCCAGATCATGCGCAAGCCTCTGCTCCTGCTATTGGCCATCACCCTGCTGCTGGGCGCGTGCAGCCGTGTCGGCCTGGCCTATCGCAACCTCGATTGGCTGATCCCATGGAAGCTCAGCGACTATGTAGCACTGACCAGCGAACAGAGCGCCTGGCTCAAACCCCAGCTGCAAGAACATTTGGCCTGGCATTGCAGCGTCGAGCTGCCGCGCTATCTCGACTGGCTGCAACGCAGCCAGCAGGCACTGAGCAGCCGTGACAGCGAGCTGATGGCCAGCCAGTTGGCCGACTTCGAACAAGCCATGCAACGCATCGCCGTGGAAATAACCCCCAGCACCATCGAGCTGCTGCGTGGCCTCAGCCCGCGTCAGGTCGATCAGCTATTGGCGGCCATGGACGAGCAGAACACCAAGCTGCGTGAGGAGTTTCTCGAGCCGCCCGTGCAGGAGCAGATCAGCCGTCGCGCCGAGCGTATGGAAGAGCGTCTGCAACCCTGGTTCGGCACCCTGAACCCCGAGCAGCGCGAGCTGGTGCAGAGCTGGGCACAGGGCTTGGGTGAACAGAATCAGGTCTGGCTGGAAAACCGCATTGCCTGGCAGCAGGCGCTGCGTGAGGCGCTGGAAGTGCGCCGTGGCGACGACTTCGCTGCGCGCATGACCGCCCTGCTGCAACAGCGCGAGCGTTTCTACACCAGCGCCTACCAGGCCAGCTTTGATAAGAATCGTCAGGCGATGGCCGAGATGATCGTCGACCTGGTCGCCCAGGCTGACTCAAAACAGATGGCGCGAGCCGACAAGCGCCTGAAAAGCCTTCACGCCGATCTGGCTGCGCAGCAATGCACGGCTGATCAGGCAGTTGCGCGGCGCTAAGCAGGACTCGTCGGCAGCGGGCTCAGAGCGCCGGCAAGCGCCAGTCGATGGGCGTCATGCCATTCTGGCTGAGGAACTGATTGCAACGGCTGAAGTGACCGTTACCAATGAAGCCGCGATGCGCCGACAACGGTGACGGGTGCGGCGAGCGCAGCACCAGGTGCTTGGTCGGGTCGATCAGGCGCTGCTTGCCCTGGGCGTGGCTGCCCCAGAGCAGGAACACCAGCTTGTCCTGATGCTCGCTGACCACTTCGATCACCCGGTCGGTAAAGAACTGCCAGCCCTTGCCCGCGTGCGAGCCGGCGTTGGCGCGCTCGACGGTCAACGAGGTGTTGAGCAGCAGCACGCCCTGATCGGCCCAGCTCTGCAGGTAACCATGGGCCGGGATGTCGATATTGAGGTCGCGCTTGAGCTCCTTGTAGATATTCACCAGCGACGGCGGCGTCTGCACGCCCGGCTGCACGGAGAAGCACAGGCCATGGGCCTGACCGGGACCGTGGTAAGGGTCCTGGCCGATGATCACCACCTTGACCTGATCCAGCGGCGTGGAATTGAGCGCATTGAAGATCAGTGGGCCCGGCGGATAGATTTCCTTGCCGGCCGCCTTCTCCGCCTGCAGGAACGCACGCAGCTCGCTCATGTAAGGCTTGTCGAACTCCTCACGCAGCGCGTGTTTCCAGCTGGCTTCGAGCTTGATGCGATCGTCGGTCATGCGGTTTTCCTGCAGGGTCAAAACAAGTGCAGGCACGCTAGTGAAGGGGGCCGGGCAAGTCAAGGCAACAGCAGTGCATCGGCTTTAGGCCAAGGCTCTGCTAGCATCTCAATACGCCGCTGCGGTTCCACGGAAGCCCCCGCCATCATGTCGCTGTACCCCGAAGCAATCCGCTTCGCCCTGCTCACCCGTTTTCTCAAAGGTCAGGCAAAAGTGCCGCAAATGCCGGAAGCGGCCATGCGCATTCGCCAACTGCTGGACGACCCACGCACCTCGCTGGAACAACTGGCGCGGGTGATCAACAGTGATCCCCCGCTGGCCGCCTATCTCATGCAGTTCGCCGAAAGCCCGTTGATTCGTGGCGCTCGGCCCTGCGTGTCGATGCGCGACCTGCTCGCCCGAATCGGCACTCGCCAACTCGGCACCCTGGTACTGGGGTTCACCGCGCGTAATCTCTTCTCCAGCAAGGAAAAAGCCTTGCAGCAAGCCTTCCGCCAGCGCTGGCGCAAGGCTCGCGAACGTGCCGCGTTCTGTGCCGCCCTGGCGCAGCGCTGCAACCAGCCACTCGATGAAGCCATGCTCGCAGGCCTGCTGCAGGATATCGGCAGCCTGCCATTGCTCGCGGAGCTGGAGCACTGGCAGGACTTCCCGCGTGATGCCGAGCACCTGGATGGGCTCTGCGATTACCTCTCCGGCGACATCGGTGCACTGGTGCTGACACGCTGGCAGGTACCGACCACGCTGATCGAGTGCGCCAGGCAACGTAACAAATGGCTGCACGATCACGACGGCGAAGCCGACCTGACCGACCTGGTGCTGCTGGCCAGCGCGTTGCAGATACAACCGGCGAACCTGTCCGAGCCCCTGCCCGCGCAGCGCCGGCTGGGGTTTGAACAACCACTGGCCAGCCTGCGCGAAGAGCTACTGGCCGAGCAACAGCTGTGGCTGCGCATGCTGGCCTGAGCGCCTCTGGCCGATAGATCACGTTGCCTTGAATACCCAGGCGGTACTCAGGGCGCAACCTGCCCCGAGCAAGATATGTCGGGCCCTCACCTACCCCTGATGCAGTGCCCGGTAATGACTGGGCGCCATGCCCACCACCTTGCGAAACAGCCGTGAGAAGTAATAGGGATCGTCGTAGCCAAGCTGCTCGGCGACCTGGCGCACTTCGGCGTCGCCACGATCGAGCAGACGGCAGGCCAGGGCCATCTTCAACTGGATGAAGTCCTGGATCGGCGCATGGCCGGTCAGCGCGCGGTAGGTCTTGGCGAAATGAAAGCGCGACAGCTTGAACTGTGCAGCCAGCTCATCGAGGTTGAGGCTGCCATGCAGATGCTCGCGCATCACCGCCTGCACCGCCTCGACATCCAGCACGCGGCCGGACTTGAGGTTGACCCGCGCCGGCAGCACGGCCAGCGAGCTGAGCATCGCCTGCAAACGGTGCGCAGCGTGGATGAAGGGCAAGATGTTGAGGCCCTGGCGCTGCAAGCCCAGCAACGCCTCGAAATCGCCGATCAGCCGGGGCTGCACGCCGATGCGCCGCAGCGTTTGCGTGCCCAGCAGGCGCAGGAAGTCTTCGCCAAAGCAGCCGTCGAAGTGCACCCAGTAGATCGTCCAAGGGTTATGAAGGTCAGCGCCATAGGCATGCGCAGCGTCCTTGGGCAGCAGCAGCAAATCGCCAGCAGCGACCTCAAATCGTCCATCCGATGTTTCCAACCACCCCTTGCCCGAGCGGCAGTAGATCAGCAGATGATCATCCGGTTGCGCGCGGCGCATCTGGTGACCGGTTGCATCGGGGTAGAAGCCTATGGCCAATGGATAGCACCCAGCGCTCAAGGCATGGCGCGCCAGCAGGCGGCGCAGGCGCGGTGGCGTGATGAAGCGTTGCCCACCGACAGGCAACGGCCAATTGGAGGTTTCCACCCGCATTCCCACCACACCACTCCTTGCCGCTCTGACCGAATGACAAGATCGTCCATCCCAAGCCCAAGATCGTCAATCCACAAACGGGCATCCAATGGCTATAAAAGGTCCCATACAAGAACAACAGGAGGCGACCATGCCCCGCACGCTACCGCAACTGATCGACGGCCAATGGCAAACCAGCCAGGCTCGTGAGCTGATCGAAGTCACCGACCCGACCACCCAAGAGGTGATCGCCCTCGCCCCCAAGGCCACTGCCGAGGAAATCGAGGCTGCGGTGGCCGGTGCGCAGAAAGCCTTCCTCGCCTGGCGCGAGGTGCCGGTATCGGAGCGCGCCCGTCTGATGCTGCGCTACCAGCACCTGCTCAAGGAACACCACGACGAGCTGGCGGAGATTCTCGCGGCGGAAACCGGCAAGACCTTCGCCGACGCCAAGGGCGACGTCTGGCGCGGCATCGAAGTGGCCGAACATGCAGCCAATATCGCCAGCCTGATGATGGGCGAGACGGTGGAGAACGTCGCCCGCGAGATCGACACCGCCAGCTGGATCCAGCCGCTGGGCGTGTGCGTCGGCATCACCCCGTTCAACTTCCCGGCGATGATCCCTCTGTGGATGTTTCCGCTGGCCATCGCCTGCGGCAATAGCTTCATTCTCAAACCCTCGGAACAGGACCCGATGACGCCCAATCGTCTTGCCGAGTTGTTCCTCGAAGCCGGCGCGCCGGCCGGCGTGCTGCAGGTGCTGCATGGCGGGCGTGAGCAGGTCGATGCGCTGCTGGTGCATCCGCTGGTACGCGCGGTGTCCTTCGTCGGTTCAGTCGCGGTGGGCCAACATGTCTATCGCACCGGCACACAGCACCTGAAGCGCGTGCAGGCCTTTGCCGGGGCGAAGAACCACATGGTGATCATGCCGGATGCACCCAAGGATCAAGTGATCAGCAATCTGCTCGGCGCCAGTTGTGGCGCCGCCGGGCAGCGCTGCATGGCCATCAGCGTGGCGGTGTTCGTCGGTGAATCGAAACAATGGATCGATGAGCTGGCCGAACAGATGGCCGCGCTGCGCCCTGGTCATTGGCAGGACAGCGGCGCCGCCTACGGCCCGCTGATCAGCCCGCAGGCACGCCAGCGCGTGTTGCACCTGATCGAACAAGGCAAGGCCGAAGGCGCCGAGTGTCTGCTCGACGGCTCGCAATGCAAGGTAGACGGTTACCCGAACGGCAACTGGGTCGGGCCAACGCTGTTCCGTGGCGTGACCACGGAGATGGGCCTGTACCGCGAGGAAATCTTCGGCCCGGTGCTGGTGTGCATGGAGGTTGCGACCCTGGAAGAAGCCATCGAACTGGTCAACGCCAGCCCCTATGGCAACGGCACCAGCCTGTTCACCCGCTCCGGAGGCGCTGCTCGGCATTTCCAGCACGCGGTTGAAGTCGGCCAGGTGGGTATCAACGTCCCGATTCCGGTACCGCTGCCGTTCTTCTCCTTCACTGGCTGGAAGGGCTCGTTCTACGGCGACCTGCACGCCTACGGCAAGCAGGCGGTGCGTTTCTACACCGAGACCAAGACCGTGACCAGCCGCTGGTTCGACGACACACCGCTCGGCGATGGCCCGAACATGACCATTTCACTGAAGTGAGAACTGGGTGAGCGTTTCTTAGACTAATAGACGATCACTCGAACTGGACGAGCGGCGTAAAACGGTTCTCTGCAGAACAAAAACAAGGAGAACTGCAATGCGCCAACTGTCCGCCACGCTGGCCCTGTGGGCCGCACTTACCGCCTGTGCGCAGGCTGCCGAGCCGATCACCCTCGGCCTCAATTACCCGCGCACCGGACCATATAAGGAAGAGGGATTGGCGCAGATGCGTGGAGCCCTGCTGGCCATCGATGAAATCAACGCTGCAGGCGGTGTACTGGGCCGACCTTTGCGCCTGTCCAGCAAGGACACCGCCTCGCGGCCGGCCAAGGCCGAGAAGAACGTCGACAAGCTGGCCGCCGAAGGTGCAGCGATGCTCTTCGGTGGCTCTTCCAGCGCGGTCGCCATCGCCGCAGGCAAGCGCGCCAAGCAGCACGGCCTGCTGTACTTCGGCACCCTTACCTACTCCAACGACACCACTGGCAAGGATGGCCATCGCTACATGTTTCGCGAGTGCAACAACGCCTGGATGAGCGCCAAGGTACTCGGCCAATACCTGAGCAAGACCCTGCCGAACAAGCGCTACTTCTACGTCACTGCCGATTACACCTGGGGCCATACCAGCGAGGCGTCGCTACGCCAGGCGACCGCTACCGACAATGTCGGCCAGCACGCCAGCGTGCGTGTCCCCTTCCCTGGCGCGCGTCTGGCCGACTATACCGATGCCCTGACCCAGGCGGCCTCCAGCAATGCCGACGTTCTCGCCCTGGTACTGTTCGGCGAGGATCTGGTGCGCGCCATGCGTATCGCCAAGGATCTGGGCCTGACCGAACGCATGCAGATCGTCGCGCCCAACCTGACCCAGAGCATGGTCGAACAGGCCGGCCCCGATCTGATGCAGGGCGTGGTCGGTACCGAACCCTGGACATGGCGAGTGCCGGCGCTGGAAAAATCGGCGCGCGGCGAAGCCTTCGTCCAGGCCTTCAAGAGCCGCTACGAGATGTACCCTTCCAGCTCGGCCGCCTCGGCCTACAGCATCGTCCAGCAGTGGGCCGAAGCCGCCACACGAGCCAAGAGCCTCGACAGCGAAACGCTGATCAAGGCACTGGAAGGCCACCGCTACACCTTGCTCAAAGACGAACAGCAATGGCGTGCCTTCGACCACCAGAACCTGCAGACGGTCTACGCCGTGAAGGTCAAGCCGCGCGACGAGGTCCTCAAGGACCCACTCAAGCAGGACTACTTCGAAATCGTCGACCGCCTCGATGCCAGCAGTGCGCTGCCCAGCCTCGCCGAGTGGCAGGCCGAGCGCCGCGCCGGTGGCCAACCCCTGACCTTGCAATGAGATGCCATGGACTTCGAACTCAGTGATGAACAACGCCTTCTGACGGACAGCGCCCGCGCCTTCGCTGCGCGGGAGCTGACGCCCCACGCTGCCGAATGGGATCGCGAGCAGCACTTCCCTGTCGAAGTGATTCGCCGCGCAGCCGAACAGGGCTACCTGGCACTGTATCTGCGCGAAGAAGATGGCGGCCTGGGCCTGTCCAGGCTCTCCAGCTCACTGATTTTCGAACAACTGGCGGCCGGCTGCGTAGCCACCACCGCCTACCTGACCATCCACAACATGGCCACCTGGATGCTCGCCAGCTTCGCCGACCAGGCGCTGAAGGATGCCTGGTTGCCGGGGCTGATCAACGGCCAGTCGCTGGCCTCCTACTGCCTCACCGAACCGGACGCTGGCTCCGACGCTGCCAACCTGAGAACCCGCGCGAGGCGTGACGGCAACGACTATGTGATCGACGGCAGCAAGTGCTTCATTTCCGGTGCGGGAAGCACACAGGTACTGATCGTCATGGCGCGTACCGGCGAGGATGGCGCCAAGGGCGTTTCCTGCTTCCTGATACCTGCCGACGCGCCCGGCGTGCGCTACGGACGCAACGAAGACAAGATGGGCTGGAAAGCGCAGCCGACACGCACCATCAGCTTCGAAGGCGTGCGCATTCCCGCCAGCCACCGCATCGGCCCGGAAGGTGAAGGCTTCGTCTACGCCATGAAGGGCCTCGATGGCGGGCGCATCAATATCGCCAGTTGCTCGCTCGGTGCGGCCCAGGCAGCGCTGGAGCAGAGCCTGCGCTACGTGGAAGAACGCAAGCAGTTCGGCAAGCCGCTCAGCCAGTTCCAGGCCTTGCAGTTCAAGCTGGCCGACATGCTCACCGCCCTGACCGCCAGCCGGCAGATGGTGCGCCTGGCCGCACACAAACTCGACCATGGCCACGGCGAAGCCAGCCTGTACTGTGCCATGGCCAAGCGCTTCGCCACCGACCAGTGCTTCGACCTGTGCAACGAAGCGCTGCAACTGCACGGCGGCTATGGCTATCTGAATGACTATCCGCTGGAACGCTGGGTACGCGACGCCCGCGTGCACCAGATACTGGAAGGCACCAACGAAATCATGCGGGTGATCGTCGCCCGCCGCCTGCTCCTGCAAGGCGGCATGCTCGATCGCCTGCTGTAACCGTTTCCCCCTCTCCCCGCCCTCGCCCATCAATGGCTGAGGGGAGAAGATTGACGAGGACCGTTATGAGCACCGCCATCGAAACCTATAAATCCGGCATCTTCGACCTGACCCACAAGCTCACCGTGGAAAAGCACGGCCACACTGCGCTGATCACCATCAACCATCCACCGGCCAACACCTGGGACCGCGACTCGCTGATCGGTCTCAAGCAGGTGGTCGAACACCTCAACCGTGACGACGAGGTGTATGCACTGGTGGTGACCGGCCAGGGGCCGAAATTCTTCTCCGCTGGCGCCGACCTGAACATGTTCGCCGATGGCGACAAAGCCCGCGCTCGTGAGATGGCGCGACGCTTTGGCGAAGCCTTCGAAACCCTGCGCGATTTTCGCGGCGTGTCCATTGCCGCGATCAACGGCTACGCCATGGGCGGCGGCCTGGAGTGCGCGCTGGCCTGCGATATCCGCATCGCCGAACGCCAGGCGCAGATGGCCCTGCCGGAAGCGGCGGTCGGCCTGCTGCCCTGCGCCGGTGGCACCCAGGCGCTGCCGTGGCTGGTCGGCGAAGGCTGGGCCAAACGCATGATCCTTTGCGGCGAGCGCATCGACGCCGAGACCGCCCTGCGCATCGGCCTGGTCGAGCAGGTGGTGGACACCGGCGAGGCACGCGGCACTGCCCTGCTGCTGGCATCCAAGGTAGCGCGGCAAAGCCCGGTGGCAGTACGCACCATCAAACCGCTGATCCAGGGTGCACGCGAGCGTGGCTCCAACACCTGGCTGCCGGAGGAACGCGAGCGCTTCGTCGACCTGTTCGATGCCGACGACACCCGTGAAGGGGTCAACGCCTTTCTGGAAAAACGCGATCCGCAGTGGCGCAACAAATAAACCGTAGGAGCGAGCTCTGCTCGCGAATCAGCTCGTAGGGTGGACGTCGCCTTCAACGTCCACCACAACACACGCGGTGGATGGATAAAGCGCCATCCACCCTACGCGGGAAACACGCATGAACCTGCAATTCGAAGAACGCCCCAGCCTCCATGGCTACCGCATCGGCATCGCCAGCCTCGACGCCGAGAAGAGCCTCAACGCCCTCTCCCTGCCGATGATCGAAGCACTCGACGAGCGCCTCAAGGCCTGGGCCGAGGATCCGAACATCGCCTGCGTCATGCTGCGCGGTAACGGCGCCAAGGCCTTCTGCGCCGGCGGCGACGTGGTGCAACTGGTCAATCAGTGTCGTGAACAGCCAGGCGAAGTACCGGCCCTGGCGCGACGTTTCTTCGCCGACGAATACCGTCTCGATCATCGCATCCACACCTACCCCAAACCCTTCATCTGCTGGGCCCACGGCCATGTGCTGGGAGGCGGCATGGGCCTGATGCAGGGCGCCGGTATCCGTATCGTCACGCCAAGCAGCCGATTGGGCATGCCGGAAATCAATATCGGCCTGTACCCGGATGTCGGCGGCAGCTGGTTCCTCGCCCGCCTGCCGGGTCGCCTGGGCCTGTTCCTCGGCCTCACTGCCGCCAGCATCAATGCCCGCGATGCGCTGGACCTGAATCTGGCCGACCGTTTTCTGCGCGATGACCAGCAAGAGGCTCTGCTCGAAGGCCTGGTACAACTGAACTGGCGCGAACAAGCCGACCTGCAACTGCACAGCCTGCTGCGTGCGCTGGAGAACGAAGCCCAGGGTGAACTACCGGCTGCCCAGTGGCTGCCACGTCGCGAACGTATCGATGAGTTGCTCGACGTTGCCGACCTGCCGGCTGCCGTGCACGCGCTCAGCGTACTGCAAACGGATGACGACGCCCTGCTCGCCCGCGCCGCCAAGACTCTGGCCCATGGCTGCCCGCTGACCGCACACCTGGTCTGGGAGCAGATCCGCCGCGCCCGCCATTTGTCGCTGGCCGACGTATTTCGCATGGAATACGCCATGAGCCTTAACTGCTGCCGCCACCCGGAATTTCCCGAGGGCGTACGCGCCCGCCTGATCGACAAGGACCAGACGCCGAAATGGCATTGGCCGGATGTGGCCGCGATCCCAGACGCAGTGGTCGAAGCGCACTTCGCACCGGCCTGGGACGGCGAACATCCGCTGGCAGATCTTTAGCGTACGGATCGGTGCGCACGGCGCACCCTACATGTAGCCCGGATGCACTCCGGGAGAGCTGAACAGCAATCCTCGAACAATGACAATCGGCGCGAACCGTGCGCCAACAGGAAGGAGAGCCGTCATGACCCAGATCGCCTTTATCGGCCTCGGCCACATGGGCCTGCCCATGGCCCGCAACCTGCTCAAGGCGGGTTACCCGCTGAAAGTCTTCGACCTGCAGCGCAGCGCCGTCGACACCCTGGCTGGCGAAGGTGCCGTGGCGGCCGATAGCGCTACCGACGCCATCGATCAGGCAAAGGTGGTGATCAGCATGCTGCCGGCCAGTCGTCATGTGGAAGGCCTGTACCTGGGTGATGACGGCCTGCTTGCGCGGCTACCCGCCGGCACGCTGGTGATCGAGTGTTCGACCATCGCCCCGGAGTCCGCGCGCAAGGTGCACGCTGCCGCCCGCGAGCGCGGTATCGCTTTGCTCGATGCGCCGGTCTCCGGCGGCACTGGCGGCGCAGCAGCCGGCACCCTGACCTTCATGGTGGGTGGTGAAGCCCAAACGCTGGAAAAGGCCAGACCGATGCTCGCCGCCATGGGCAAGAACATCTTCCACGCCGGCCCCGACGGCGCCGGCCAGGTGGCCAAGGTGTGCAACAACCAGGTACTCGCAGTACAGATGATCGCCACCGCAGAAGCCATGGCCATGGGCGTGGCCAACGGCCTGGAGCCGGCGGTACTGGCCGAGATCATGCGGCAGAGCTCGGGCGGCAACTGGACGCTGGAGAAGTACAACCCCTGGCCTGGGGTGATGGAAAACGCGCCAGCATCGAAGGGCTACAGCGGCGGCTTCATGGCCGAACTGATGGCCAAGGACCTCGGCCTGGCCCAGGAAACCGCCAGCCACAACGGCAACAGCGCCCCCATGGGTGCTCTGGCACTGCAGCTCTACCGCCTGCTGCTCAAGCAGGGCAAGGGCAAGCAGGACTTCTCGGTAGTGCAGCAGCTGTTCGTGGAATAGCGTATACAGCCAGCACGCATACACACAGTCGAACCGGCGCCAAGCTCGTAGGGTGCGCTTTGCGCACCCTGTCTGACGCCTCTCGCACCGTTAACGCAGCGTCAGCCCAAACGCCTCGTCACTGAAGTCGAAGCAATTGAGGAAGCGACGAATCTCCAGCAGGTTACCGTCGACCTTCACATCGCCGAGCAGTGCGCCTTTGACCAGGCCACCTTCGCCGGTCAGCAGGGTCTCCATGAAGCGCTTGTCCATGCTCAAGCGTAGAGCGGTGCCTTCAGGAATACCCTTGTGCAACTGCGCGACACCACGCCGAACCTCCAGCGCCCATTGCTCGTTTACGTCGGGAAAGCTGAAGCCCAGGGTCAGCTCGACATCGCCGGCCTTCTGCGGATCGATACGGGTCACCCAGTTCTGCAGGAAGCTCTGCGGGGTGAAGCTGCGCACCATGTCGGGCGATAGGAAAACCTTGCGCATCTCCACCGAGCGCTGGCGAATAACGTCGCCGTCGAGCTTGCCCTCCAGCTCCATGGCGCTCATCAGGTACCAGTTGCGCCAGTTGATGTTCATGCTGGCGTAGCCCAGCTTACGAAAGCTGCGTGCCTTGATCTCACGCGCCAGCATGTCTTCGTGGTCGACTCGGATGGCGTAGCCGGCCAGCTCCGCCGCCCACTGGTAGTCGCCCTTGAGGTAGGCATTGCCGGCTTCCAGCAACAGTTTTTCACGACCGCCTGCCAGGGCGATCAGGCGCTCGGCCTGCTGCTTGGGCGGGGTCGGGTCGAGGGCCACCGGATCGCCCTGAAACCAGCCCAGGTAACCGTTGTAGATCTGTCGCACGCTGTGTTTCACCGTGCCGTAGTACTCGCGCAGATAAGGTGTGTAACCGGCCAGGTGCGGCGGCAGTTTGACCTTCTCCACCAACTCGTCGGGCGTCAGGCCCTTGTTCATCCAGCGCACGGTCTGGTCGTGGATATAGGCGATGCCATCGCGGGTCATGCGCAGCACTTCCTCGACCTTGTCCTGGCCGCTGACCGGGCGCCCATGCAGCGGCACCATGTACTCGGCCTGGTAGGCACGCAGCTTGTCCAGGCTCTCGACCCACTGCACCGGGTCGCGGAACTTGGTGCCGCGCAGTGTGTGGATGTTCGGCAGCGTCGGGCCCTGATCGACCTCGGCGCTGATCAGCACGCGGTTGGCCGGCAGGTACAGGGTGATCTCGTCCGGCGCCTCGCTGGGCACATGTAAAAACTGCACGTCGAGGCCGGCTATATTGGTGTCCAGGCGCTCGCCGAAAGTCACGGTCGGCGCGATGAAGGACGACGGCTCGGGCTTGGCCAACGGACCGATGCCACCGTTCATGCCCTCCTGGTCACTGGCTGGCAGGAACGAGCCAAAACTGTACGCCGAGCGCACACCCAGAATCGGCCCGACCAGCGCGCCCTGCGCCACCACATTCTGCAACAGGGTCTCGTGGGCGTAGATCTGCACGTCGCCGCGTACCACCTGCTCGCGACTGACGAAGGCCTGCACACCGTTGATGTGATCCGGGTGAAAGTGGGTGTAGACCACGGCCTTGACCGGCTTGTCGCTGAGCTTGCGGAACTCGGCCATGATCTTGCGCGACTCGCTCACCGACTCGCCGGTGTCGACGATGATCAGCCCCTGCGGCGCCTCGATCATCACCACGTTGCCCAGTTGCCAGCCGACCGCCGAATAGACGTTGTCGGCGACGCGATAGACCTGCTGGGCAAAAACCTTGGTGTGAGCCGCCAGTTCGGCGTTGATGCTGGGTTCGATACGCTCGGCCGGCAGTTCGGCAACGGCGCTCAATGGCAGGGTGGCGGCCAGCAGCAGGCCGCTGAAGCGTGAGAAGGAACTCATGGCATTGACTGTCTTGTTGTTGGAATGCTGGCAGGTTGGCAAAGGCCGTCCGATAATTCCAATGCATTTGAATAGACCAGTTAATGCAGGAAGCGCATGAACGATCTACGCCAGCTCCGCCACTTCGTCGCCCTCGCCGAGCACGCACATTTCGCCCGCGCCGCCGCGGCCATACACCTCAGCCAGCCGGCGCTGAGCCGCAGTATCCAGGCGCTGGAGAGCCAACTCGGCTGCACCCTGGTGGATCGCCACAGCCGTGGCGTCAGCCTCACCGCCCATGGCCAGCTGGTACTGGAACATGCGCGTCGCCTGCTGGCCGGCAGCCTGGCGCTGAGCAACGCGGTCAATCAGCTGGGTAACCTGGAGGCCGGCGAATTGCGTCTCGGCGCCGGCCCCTATCCGGCCGCGCGGCTGATTCCGCAGGCGCTGGGGCAGTTGCTGCAACGCTACCCGCGGGTGCAGGTGAAACTGGACATCGCCAACTGGCTGGAACTGCGCGACAGCCTGCTGGACTCGACCATCGAATTGTTCGTCGCCGATATCCGCGAGCTGCAGGACGACGCTCAATTGCGCATCGAGCCGCTGCGCGTGCATCAGGGCGTACTGTTCTGCCGCCCGGCTCATCCGCTACTACAGCGGCAAAACCTGCAACTGCGCGACCTGCTCGACTTCCCGCTCGCCGGCACACAGCTGCCACAGGTGGTCGAACGCAGCCTGGGCCTGGCCAGCGGGCGAGCGCAGCCGTTGAGCGTGCAATGCGACAACTTCCTGGTGCTCAAGCGCCTGGTGGCCGACAGCGATGTGCTGAGCATGGCGCCTTGGGACGTGATCGCAGACGAAGTCGACAGCGGCCAGCTCACCCTGCTGCCGCTGTTGCCCCACGGCCTTCACCAGCATTCGGCCTATGGCCTGGTCAGCCGTGCCGGCCACAGCCTGTCGCCAGCAGCGCAGGCCATGGTCGAAGCGATTCGTCGGGTAGATGAGGAAACGCCGCGTGCAGGGCACGCGGCGGATTGAGGAAGGGCTTACCAGCGGCGCTCGCCGCTACGACGTTGTTCGTTGTTGCTGCGCCCGTTGGAGAAACGATGCTGCGTGTTGCGGCCTGCCTCCCAGCCGCGCTGAATCTGCCCGCCGCGGTGTTCCTGACGACGCTGGTCACGGCGATAGTCATGTCGCGGCTGCTGGTGCTTGTAGCCGTCGCGATACCGGCGATCGTGGCCGTATTGATGACGCGGCGGCGGCGCCGGCACGTAGCGCGGAGGAGCCGGGTAGTAATTATGCCGACGCTCTTCGTAGTAGTAGCGTGGCGGCGGGTTGTAATCGCGCCGGTAGCCATCGTCGTACCGGTAGCCGTGGCCGTGGTGGTAACCACGGTCGTAGCCATCGCCATAAACGGCGCAACCGGAAAGCAGCAAGAGCAACGCGGAAAACAGCATCTTGTAGGGCATGGCGGCCTCCTGTGACCGCTGGGACGACGCCGACCGATGTCGGCCTCCGGGATGGTTATCCCTGAGGCATCAGACAGCGCCGCCCGCAACAGGTGCGATTCCCTTCGTCGGCTGTGATCGACGGCGCAAAACCACAAGAGCGCAGAACAATTGCCTAGCAGCTGGCATGGCATTCGCTTGCTCGCACCGCGGAAAGCCGATCCATGCACAGGATCGTCAGTGGTAGCGAATCGCAATGGCCGACTAGGGTTCCGGCTCGTCAAACGGCGAGTGGCTGGTCCGAGAGTGGGCGACCTCATGCAGCGGCGGGAAGCCGCGGGGTTACACGGCGGGACAAAAGCCCGGGAGAACGCGCAGCAAGGCTGCCGGCTTTCCCGCTTTCGTCCCTAACCCGAGGTGTCCATGTCCATTCGCTCCCTGCTCACCATTGTGTTCTGCGCCTGCCTGCTCGGCGCCCCGACCACCCAGGCCGCGCCAAAAACCTTCAAATTGTGCTGGTCGATCTTCGCCGGCTGGATGCCCTGGGGCTACGCCGCCGAACAGGGCATCGTGAAAAAGTGGGCGGACAAGTACGGCATCGACATTCAAGTGCAGGAAGTGCCGGATTATGTCGCCTCCATCGAGCGCTACACCGCCGGCCAGTTCGACGCCTGCAGCATGACCAACATGGATGCCCTGACCATTCCGGCTGCTGCCGGCAAGGACAGCACCGCACTGATCATCGGCGACTTCTCCAACGGCGCCGACGCCCTGCTGCTGCGCGGCAGTGGCAAGCGTATTCAGGACCTCAAGGGCAAGAGCGTGCTGCTGGTGGAAAACTCGGTTTCGCATTACCTGCTCACCCGCGCACTGGAGTGGGCCCTGCTCGATGAAAGCGACGTGACCATCATCAACGTCTCCGACACTGAAATCGCTGATGCCTTTCTCGCCGGCAAGGGCGACGCAGTCATCACCTGGAATCCGATCCTCTCCGAGATTCGGCACAAGACCGAGGTCAGCCAGGTATTCAGCTCCAACCTGATTCCCGGAGAAATCCTCGATCTCACCGTGGTCAGCACCCAGACCCTTGCCCAGCATCCGGAATTCGGTCGAGCGCTGACCGGCGCCTGGTTCGAGACTCAGCGTCTGCTAGGCCTGCCCACCCCGGCCGGTCGTGAGGCCAGGGCCAGAATGGCAGCCGCCGCCGAAACCACGCCGGAAGACTTCGACGCCCAGCTGGGCACCCTGCGCTCGTTCTACTCACCGCGCACCGCGCTGAACTTCGCACGTACCGGCAAGCTGCCAGACCTCATGCAACGGGTCGCAGGCTTTGCCGATGCTCACGGCCTGCTGGGCAAAAGCGGCATGGGCCTGATCAACCTGGGTATCGAATTCAGTGGCGAGAAGCCGCTGGGCAACGCCCAGCGCATCCTGCTGCGTTTCAACCACGACTACATGCAGCTGGCCGCTGACGGAAAGCTCTGAGAGCGGCCCGACGCCCCAGCAGGCAGCACGCGACAACCTGCGCGCACCACCACGGCGCACTGGATGTTCGATACATGGATTCAGGCCGCCGTCTGCTGCGGCTCGCGGGGATGGCACGATGTTCGCTAAGAACAGGTCGTGCAGGAACAACCCGGTTCGCCGGGATCGCGGCACCACAATTTGCCAATAGCCGGCTAGGGTTCCGGTTCGCCACAGGCGAGCGACTGGTCCGAGAGCTAGCGACCTCCAGCGAGGTTACACGGCGGGACAAAAGCCCGGGAGAACGCGCCCCATCCGTGGGGAACCGCCGCGAACTCCTGTCCGCCCCTGTCAAACTGGAGGTTCATCATGGGTACCCCCCACTCGCATCAGCGGCAGCCAGCCGTCACTCGCAAAGGTCCGAAACCAGCGCACCCTTGCGCCCACTAGCCGCGCACGCATTTCGTTCCAGGCCCGACGAGGACTATCCATGCGCCTGATCAACCGCCACCCGGATCGCAGCGGCCGCCTGTTGCTGATCCTGCTGCCCTTCGCCCTGTTGCTGTTCGTCTACTTCAGCGCCTCGACCAGTCGCCTGGCCGAGAACCCCAACGACAAGCTGCTGCCCAGCGCCAGCCAGATGGTCGATGCCATCGACCGCCTGGCCTTCACCGAAGACAAACGCAGCGGCCAATACCTGTTCTGGCAGGACACGGCTTCCAGCCTGCAGCGCCTTGGTCTCGGCCTCGGCATCGCCGCTCTGCTGGGGCTGGTGCTGGGCATTGCCGCCGGTAGCGTGCCGCTGTTCGGCGCACCGCTGTCGCCGCTGCTCACCGTGCTGTCGATGATTCCGCCACTGGCCATCCTGCCGATCCTATTCATCGTCTTCGGCCTGGGCGAGCTGTCCAAGGTGATGCTGATCGTCATCGGCATCACCCCCTGCATCGCTCGTGACATCGAACAGCGTGCCCGCGAGATTCCCGGCGAGCTGCTGATCAAGGCGCAGACCCTGGGCGCCAACTCCTGGACGCTGATCCTGCGCCTGGTACTGCCGCAACTGATGCCACGCCTGCTGATCTCGCTGCGCCTGATGCTCGGTTCGGCCTGGCTGTTTCTGATCGCCGCCGAGGCCATCGCCTCAACCGACGGCCTCGGTTACCGCATTTTCCTGGTGCGTCGCTACATGGCCATGGACGTGATCCTGCCCTACGTCGTATGGATCACCCTGCTGGCCTGGCTGATGGATCTGGGCCTGCGCCAGGTGCTGCGCCTGTGCTTCCCCTGGCATGAAGGAGGCAAGGCATGACCCTGTTCAGTCAACATATCGTCCCGCTAAGTGAACCTGCCATGAGCGACTCCCGTACGGCCCCTGCAAGCACAGCGAAAACCGCCTTTATCGAAGCGCGCAACCTGTGGCAGGAATACGGCGACCTGGTGGTGCTCGAACGCCTCAACATCAAGGTCGACGAGGGTGAGTTCTGCACCCTGGTCGGCGCCTCCGGCTGTGGCAAATCCACCTTTCTGCGCATGCTGCTCGGCCAGGAACGCCCGAGCCGTGGCGAACTGCTGCTGGGCGGCCAGGCGCTGCCCAACGAGCCCGATCCGAGCCGTGGCGTGGTGTTCCAGCGCTACTCGGTATTCCCCCACCTGAGCGTGCTGGACAACGTCGCTCTGGGCCTGGAGCTGCCGAAATCGAAGCTGCTGGGCCGGTTGTTCGGCGCGGCCAAGCGCGAAGCCCGCGAGCGCGCCGCGGAAATCCTCACCAAGGTCGGCCTCGGCCATGCCCTGAACAAGTATCCCAGCGCGCTTTCGGGCGGCATGCAGCAACGCCTGGCCATCGCCCAGGCGCTGGTGATGCAACCGCGCATGCTGCTGCTCGACGAGCCGTTCGGCGCACTCGACCCCGGCATCCGCAAGGACATGCACGCGCTGCTGCTGGAGCTGTGGCAGGAGACCCGGCTGACCGTATTCATGGTCACCCACGACCTGTCCGAAGGCTTCAGCCTCGGCACCCGCCTGTTGGTATTCGACAAGGTGCGCCACGACCCGCAGGCGCCCAACGCCTACGGCGCACGCATCACCTACGACATCCCGCTAAACGCGGCACGCCGGGCGCAGGTGCAGTTGCCCAGCGAACTGGCCGAGCGTATTGCCACCCGCTGATTAAGCGGCAATTTCGGTGCGCACGGCGCACCCTACGCAGCGCAAGTGGCGTGGTGCCCCGTAGGGTGCGCCATGCGCACCGACTGCGCCTCCGGTCACAGAGGCGCAGCTGTAGCTTGGCTGAAATCCGGGGATCATCGGGGCCGTTTTCCCGGATTGCAGCCGAGCTACGGAGCCGTCGTTTCGATCCAACCAAAGCGTCGCGGCTGAAGCCCCTCCCACAAATCGAGTGGTTCCGAATCCCTGTGGGAGGCGCTTCAGCGGCGAGCTTTTCAGCGGTAAATCAGGTAGCGACCGACCGGCTAGCTCAACACCTCGAGATACCGCGACAGCGTTTCGCTCTCCGCGGCAAACCAGCGCTGCGCCTCGCCGGTAGTCGGCGTGGCGAGTTCCGCGCGCCAATCCGGCTCCAGCGTATCGATGATGAAGGTGCGTACCACCGCACGGCCGTCCGGGCGTTGCAGGTGCTGACAGACGCGCCCTGCTCCCGGTAGCTCGAAGCTCTCCAGCGAAACCATCTGCCCCACCCGTGCCGGCATGGTCGACAACGCCACCTGGTAACGCCCCTGCTGATCGGCGTAGGCCAGCGAAGTCTCGCAGTCGAACAACGCCGCCAAAGCCTCACCATCACCTTGCGCACGTTCGGCGTGCTCACGCAGTTGCAACGCTGACTCGCCAGGCTCTGCTCCCCGGCCATGCACCCAACCAAGCTGCTCGCCACAGAGAATCAGACCACCACCGCGCTGCAGCACCTCACCGCTTTCGGCGTCGCACTCCTCCAGCAAACGCAGACCGATCAATGGCCCGCTGCTGGCCTGCAAACGCCAGTCCTCGACATAGGCGCCCGTGGTGCCGAACTCGATCATGCAATTGCCGATGCGCTGTAACTGCGCCGGCTCCGGCCAGCGGTTGTGCAGTTGCAGGGACACGCCACCGTGCCAGCTCAGGTAGCCATTCTCCCAAACGCTATCGGCCACCCAGCCTTCATGGTTGGCAAGCTGGCGCAGTTCGGCGGCGTCGTAGTCCTGCCAGGCCCGTACCGGTAGCGCGGGCGCGTCTTGCAAGCGCAGGTCGATGGTGAAGGTGCGACTTTGCAGCCAGTGCACCTGAGTACGCTCGTCACTGCGGCCATCGGCAAAGCTGATGGTGCGGCGGCGAAAGTGCCCGAGCATCCAGTCCGGCACGCCGCCTTCGGCGCGCTGTGGGTAACGTGCAGCCAGTTCCAGCAGGTTCATACCGTCACCTCCTGGCGGCCCTGACCAAAGCTGGACAAACCCGCGGCACCATCGGGCAGTTGCAGCGAACCATCCTCAAGCCGCTCGCGCAGATAGCGGAAGGTCTGCGCGGTCTGGGCGAACAGATGATCGCCACAATTCACAGGCTCGTACACACGCTCACCGCGCGCCGGCAAGCCGGCAATCGGCGCAATGCGCGTCGGGTAGTCACAGGCGCAGAACAGCGGGAAGGCGAAACGCTCCTCGCTGACCTTGCGTACGCGGTGCGAGGTGGCGACGAAGTTGCCGTTGCTGAGCACCTCGAGCATGTCGCCGATATTGATCACGAAGGCGTCCTCTACCAGCGGCACGTCGATCCACTGCCCGCCGCCGTTGAGCACCTGCAAGCCTTCGGCGGTAGGCAACAGAATGGTGAAACACTCGTAGTCGGTGTGTGCGCCGATACCGGGACGGTCGGCCACCGGATCGGGATCGAGCGGGTAATGGATCATGCGCAACTGGCTGGTGGGCTGCCGGGTGATACCGGCGAAGGTGTCCTCGGCCAGCCCCAGCGCCAGGGCGAAGCCACGAAACAGCGTGTCGCCCAGTGCCAGCGCCGCCCGATAGTAGGCGCCGACCTCACGCTTGAAATCCGCCGAGTCCGGCCACTGGGTCGGCCCCAGCAGCGGATAGATCTGTGGCGCCGCTGTGTAGTCGTAATTGACGTCGTAGGCTTCCTTGAGGTCCTTGCTGCCGCCGGCGAACTGCTCCTCGCCTTCCGGCACGTAGCCGCTGTGGTTGCTTGACTGGCCGATATAGAAACGCATCTTCTGCTCCAGCGGGCGAGCGAAGAAACCGCGCGCCTGCTGGATCAGCCCGTCGCGCAGCTCGCGCGAAATGCCGTGCCCGGTGATCTGCAGAAAGCCGACCTCGCGAGCGGCGCGGCCCAGATCGTCGGCAACGCGCTGACGCTGGGCAAGGTCGTCGGCATACAGCCCGGCAACGTCGATCAGAGGAATGGACGTGAAGTGGGTATGCGCCATGGCAATCTCCCTTGAACAAGTGAGTTACCTGGTCGTCCAGACGAGCAGCGGGTCGGGTCGTCCCGAGGGCGGCAGCGAGGTCGCCTCTGCAACAGGGTCGATAGCGATTTCCATGCCACCGCCCTGACGCCGCCAAGCCGTTATCCCGCGCGCGAACTCGCCCCAGAGCAGTGCAACCAATCCCTCGCAAGCACCATCAGGCAGCGCGCAAGCGCCAGCACGTGCCGCCGCAACGCCCAACCACGGGCCTCGGCGAGCTGGCACGCTATTCGCTATAGCTCGGGTGTGCAGGTTCTAACCGGGGTTTCCCGGAATCGCGGCACCACAATTTGCGAAATGGATGACTAGGGTTCCGACTTGCCTGGCAAGTGCTGGTCCGAGAGTCATCGACCTCCAGTGAGGTTACACGGCGGGATAAAAGCCCGGGAGAACGCGCCTTTCGAACGATTCGAAACGTGCCGCGACTCCTGCCCGTACTCAACAAGACTGGAGGTTCCAAATGCGCAAGTACCGTCTGTTCTCCTTCGCCGCTGCCGGTCTGGCCGCGGTACTCAGCTTCAGCGCTCACGCCGAGAAGAAAGACAACTTCAGCGTCTGCTGGACGCTTTACGCCGGCTGGATGCCCTGGGGCCACGCCAGCACCTCCGGCATCATCGACAAATGGGCGAAGAAATACGGCATCAACATCGATGTCGTGCAGCTCAATGACTATGTCGAGTCCATCAACCAGTACAGCGTCGGCCAGTTCGACGGCTGCACCATGACCAATATGGACGCCCTGACCATCCCTGCCGCCGGCGGTGTGGACAGCACCGCGCTGATCGTCGGTGACTACTCCAACGGCAACGACGGCCTGCTGATCAAGGGCGAGGGCAAGACCCTGGCCGATCTCAAGGGCATGCGCGTCAACCTGGTGGAACTCTCGGTCTCCCACTACTTCCTCGCCCGTGCCCTGGAAACCGCAGGCATGAGCGAGCGCGACGTGACGGTGGTGAACACCTCCGACGCCGACATCATCGCCGCCTACACCACCCCCAGCGTGCAGGCCGCTGCGACCTGGAACCCGATGCTCGCCGAGATCAAGGCCCAGCCAGGCAGCACTGAGGTGTTCGACTCGTCGAAGATCCCCGGTGAAATCCTCGACATGATGGTGGTCAACACACAGACCCTGAAGGACAACCCGGACTTCGGCAAAGCCCTGGTCGGCGCCTGGTTCGAAATTCTCGAACTGATGCAGGCCGGCACCCCGGAAGCGACCGACGCCCTGACCGAAATGGCCAAGGCCTCCGGCACCGACCTGGCCGGCTATCAGTCGCAACTGGCGACCACCAAGCTGTTCTACACGCCGAAGGAAACCCTGGACTTCGTCACCAGCCCGGCCCTCCCGGAGACCATGACCAAGGTCGCCAACTTCAGCTTCGAACACGGCATCCTCGGTGAAGGCGCCCGTAGCGCAGACGCCATCGGCATGACCTTCGCCGGCGACGTGACCACCGGCGACAGTGCCAACATCAAGCTGCGTTTCGACCCGAGCTACGTACAAATGGCCGTCGACGGCAAGCTCTGACCGCCACTCCCCATCCCATCGCAACGATGATCAGGCGCCCCTGCCGGCGCCTGACGACCAGGCTTTGATCTCGAGGTACCCATGACTACTGCCCTCACCCTGCGCCCCACTCTCTATGAGGAAACCGTCCCCGGCGGCGGCCACACCTCATTCATCCTCAAGCGCGGCCAACTGCTGCGCATCACCGATATCGAGGGTGGCGCCAACGTCAGCCTGCTGCTGTTCAACGCCGCCGAGAAAAGCGAGCGCCTGAACCTGCCCGACACCCTCAAGTGCCAGCACACCGCCAAGCTCACCGCCGGCCACTGCCTGTACTCGGACATGGGCAAGGTGCTGGCGGCCATCACCGCTGACACCTGCGGTTGGCACGACAGCTTCGGCGGCGTACTGAACGCCGACGAAGTGCTGGAGAAATACGGCCAGGGCCGCTACCAAGAACTGCGCAACGGTTTCTTCCGCAATGGCATGGACAACCTGCTGGTGGAGATGGGCAAGTGGGATCTCAACCTGCTCGACCTGCTGATGAACCTCAACCTGTTCAGCCGCGTGGATGTCGACGCAAACGGCGCCTTCCACTTCCAGCCGGATAACAGCAAGGCCGGCGACTACATCGAGCTGTACGCGCCGATGGACACCCTGGTGGTGCTCACCGCCCTGCAACACCCGATGGACCCGAACCCGCAGTACGCACCCAAGCCGGTGCAACTGACCTGGAACAAGGTCGACAGCGACGGCATCACCGTGCTCTGCCGCACCTCGCGCCCGGAAAACGGCCGCGGCTTCCACAACACCGAACGCCAATACATTTGAATGGGTCCCCGCCTGCGCGGGGATGACGCCGACCTCGTCACTCCCGCGAAGGCGGGAGCCCAGTAAACGCTATCGAGGACAGTCCGATGAGCCTTACTGCCAGCGACCTGACATCCAGCAACCTGCACTCAGAAACCGCCGTGTTCCGCCACACCATCCCGGCGGGCGAACCCTACCTGTTCGAGGTCAAGGCCGGGCAGACCCTGCGCCTGCACGACCTGGAAGGCAACCAGGCGATCGACACCCTGTTCTTCGCCGCGAAAAACCCGCGCGAGCGCTTCGACCCACAGCGCACCCTGCGCAAGCAGAACAACGTCTACCTGACCACCGGCACGGTGCTCTACTCCAACCTGGGCAAGCCGCTGCTGACCATCGTCGCCGACACCTGCGGCCGCCACGACACCCTCGGCGGCGCCTGCGCGCAGGAGAGCAACACCGTGCGCTACGCCCTCGACAAGCGCTACATGCACAGCTGCCGCGACAACTTCCTGCGCGCCAGCCTGCACGACGGCCGCCTGAGCAAGCGCGACATCGGCGCCAACATCAACTTCTTCATGAACGTTCCCGTAACGCCGGAGGGCGGCCTGACCTTCGAGGACGGCATCTCCGCGCCCGGCAAGTACGTGGAGCTGAAAGCCGAGACCGATGTGATCGTGCTGATCTCCAACTGCCCGCAACTGAACAACCCCTGCAACGGCTGGAACCCAACCCCCGCCGAAGTGCTGGTGTGGGATTAATTGATGCACTCCCCTCTCCCGCTTGCGGGAGAGGGGCCGGGGGAGAGGGTAATGTCATCAACCGCCCCTCTCCCCAGCCCTCTCCCATGAATGGGAGAGGGAGACAAGCCACCCGACTTTTCTGCCACGGACGACCGTGGCGCATGACAAATGACGGCGGGACGGCCCGCCATGACCTTCGAGGGTCACCCTGATGTTCGACAAACTCCTGATCGCCAACCGTGGCGCCATCGCCTGCCGCATCCTGCGCACCCTGCGTGAGCTGAACGTCGGCGGCGTCGCCGTATACTCCGAAGCCGACGCCGCCAGCCTGCATATCCAGCAGGCCGCTGAAGCTTTCTCCCTCGGCGACGGCCCGGCCGCGCAGACCTACCTGGTGGTCGACAAGATCCTTGCCGTCGCCAAACAGACTGGCGCCCGAGCCATCCACCCCGGCTACGGTTTTCTCTCCGAGAACGCCGCGTTCGCCGAAGCCTGCGAAGCCGCCGGCATCGCCTTCGTCGGCCCGACGCCGGAGCAACTGCGCGTGTTCGGCCTCAAGCACACCGCCCGCGCCCTGGCCAAGCAGCACGGTGTGCCCATGCTCGAAGGCACAGAGCTGTTGGAAAACCTCGACGCCGCGCTGGTGGCCGTTGAGCAGGTCGGCTACCCGGTCATGCTGAAAAGCACCGCCGGCGGCGGCGGTATTGGCATGCGCGTATGCCGCTCGGCAGAAGAGCTCTCTGACGCCTTCGAGGCAGTCAAACGCCTGGGCCAGAACAACTTCAGCGACAGCGGCGTATTTATCGAGAAATACATCCAGCGAGCCCGCCATCTGGAAGTGCAGGTGTTCGGCGACGGCCAGGGCGAGGTGCTCGCCCTCGGCGTGCGCGACTGCTCGGTGCAGCGGCGCAACCAGAAGGTGCTGGAAGAAACCCCGGCGCCGAACCTGCCCGCTGGCATGGCCGACGAACTCTGCGCGGCGGCGATCAAGCTGGCCAAGGCGGTGAATTACCGCAGCACCGGCACCGTCGAGTTCGTCTACGACAGCGAGGCCGAGCGTTTCTACTTTCTGGAAGTGAACACCCGCCTGCAGGTCGAGCACGGCGTTACCGAACAGGTATGGGGCGTCGACCTGGTGCGCTGGATGATCGAGTTGGCGGCCGGCGATCTGCCGCCGCTGGGCGAACTGGGCAAAGCCCTCAAGCCATCCGGCCACGCCATCCAGGCGCGGCTGTACGCCGAAGATCCGGGCCGCGACTTCCAGCCCAGCCCCGGCCTGCTGACTGCCGTGCAGTTTCCCGAAGCCGACGGCAAGGCCCTGCGCATCGACACCTGGGTCGAAGCCGGCTGCGAGATTCCGCCCTACTTCGACCCGATGATCGCCAAGCTGATCACCTGGGCGCCAACCCGCGAACAAGCCAGCTCCGCCCTCGATAAAGCACTGGCAGACTCGGTGCTCTATGGCGTGGAATGCAACCGCGATTACCTGCGCCAGATCATCAAAGACGCGCCTTTCGCCAGCGGCTCACCCTGGACGCGCTGCCTGGAGAACCTGGCCTACCAGGCCACGACCCTCGAGGTGCTGAGCGCCGGCACCCAGACCACCGTGCAGGATTTCCCTGGCCGCATTGGTTACTGGGCCGTGGGCGTGCCGCCGTCCGGGCCGATGGACAGCCGCGCCCTGCGCCTGGGCAATCGTCTGCTCGGCAACGACGAAGGCGCCGCTGCGCTGGAAATCACCATGAGCGGCCCGCTGCTGCGCTTCAACACCGATGCGGTGATAGCCGTCACTGGTGCCGAGATTCCCCTGAGCATCGATGGCGTGGAACAGCCGATGAACACCGCCCTGCTGATCCAGGCCGGCAGCACCCTGGCCCTCGGCACCATTGCCGGGTCCGGCGCACGTAGCTACCTGAGCATTCGCGGCGGCATTCAGGTGCCGGACTACCTGGGCAGCAAGAGCACCTTCACCCTCGGCCAGTTCGGCGGCCACGGCGGCCGCGCCCTGCGCGCCGGCGACGTGCTGCACCTGCTGCCGCTCGCCGATACCAGCAGCGGCGCGCAACTACCTGCCGAACTCTGCCCCGCCCTGCCGGCCGTACGCGAACTACGGGTGATCTACGGCCCGCACGGCGCGCCGGAATATTTCACGCCCGGCTATGTCGACAGCTTCCTCGCCACCGACTGGGAAGTGCACTTCAACTCCAGCCGCACCGGCGTACGCCTGATCGGCCCGAAACCGGAATGGGTGCGTGACAGCGGCGGCGAAGCCGGCCTGCACCCGTCCAATATCCACGACAACCCCTACGCCATCGGCGCGGTGGACTTCACCGGCGACATGCCGGTGATCCTCGGCCCGGACGGCCCCAGCCTGGGCGGCTTCGTCTGCCTGGTGACCATCATCGAGGCCGACCTGTGGCAGCTCGGCCAGCTCAAGGCCGGCGACAAGGTGCGTTTCGTGCCGGTGGATATCGCCACGGCGCGGGAGTTGGCGCAAAGCAATGCACGTGAATACGCAGAACTCACGCTTGTCTCCCCTCTCCCGCTTGCGGGAGAGGGGCCGGGGGAGAGGGTTCTTGAAAACGCCCAAAGCCCCTCTCCCCAACCCTCTCCCATAAATGGGAGAGGGAGCCGTTCGGTGTTGGCTTCCCCCATCGTCCTCGACCTCGGCCAAGACGACACCCGCCTGGTCGCACGCCTGTCCGGCGACACCCACCTGCTGCTGGAAATCGGCCAGCCGGAACTCGACCTGGTGCTGCGCTTCCGTGGCCATGCATTGATGCAGGCGCTGGAGGCCAAGCAGCTCGACGGCGTGATCGACCTCACCCCCGGCATCCGCTCGCTGCAAGTGCACTACCAGCCGGAAACCCTGGCACTGCAGACGCTGCTCGATATCGTCGCCGGCGAGTGGGACGCCGTCTGCGCCGCACGCGACTTGAAAGTGCCGTCACGCATCGTCCACCTGCCGTTGTCCTGGGACGACCCGGCCTGCCAGCTGGCTATCGACAAGTACATGACCACCGTGCGCAAGGACGCCCCCTGGTGCCCGAGCAACCTGGAGTTCATCCGCCGCATCAACGACCTGCCGAATCTGGACGAGGTCTACCGCACCGTGTTCGACGCCAGCTACCTGGTCATGGGCCTGGGCGACGTCTACCTCGGTGCGCCGGTGGCCACGCCGCTCGACCCGCGCCATCGCCTGGTCACCACCAAGTACAACCCGGCACGTACCTGGACGGCGGAAAACTCCGTCGGCATCGGCGGCGCCTATATGTGCGTGTATGGCATGGAAGGCCCCGGCGGCTACCAGTTCGTTGGCCGCACCCTGCAGATGTGGAACCGCTACCGCGCGGTCGAAGCCTTCGACGGCAAGCCCTGGCTGCTGCGTTTCTTCGACCAGATTCGCTTCTACCCGGTATCGGCAGACGAACTGCTGCGTATCCGCCGCGACTTCCCGCTCGGTCGCTACCCGCTGCGCATCGAACAGAGCGAACTGGCCCTGGCCGACTACCAGCAGTTTCTCGATGCCGAGGCAGACGGCATCGACGCCTTCCGCCAGCAGCAGCGCGCTGCCTTCGATGCCGAACGCCAGCGCTGGATCGACAGCGGCCAGGCGCACTTCGAAGTCGAGGAAGCGGCCGCCGAACTCGGCGATGACGCACCGCTGGCAGCCGGCCAACACGGCATCGAAAGCCATATCGCCGGCAACCTCTGGCAGGTGCAGGTGGAAGCCGGCGCGCAGGTGCAGGCCGGCGACGTGCTGGTGATCCTCGAGTCGATGAAGATGGAGATCCCGCTCACCGCCCCAATGGCCGGCACCGTGCGCGAAGTACGCGTACAGCCGGGCTCGCCCGTGCGCGCCGGGCAGCGTGTGGTGGTGCTGGAAGAGGCCTGAAACGCTCGCCGCTGGAGCGCCTCCTACAGGGCCTGACCAGCCTTGTGGGAGCGGCTTGGCGGCACTCCGCTTAAACAGCGATCACGTAAGAGCGGCTTCAGCCGCGATCCACACCAACGCCGACTACCTGTGGGAGGGGCTTCAGCCGCGACGGCCTTATGCTCCCCCGCAATACCCGAAAAACCAATCGCGGATAAATCCGCTCCTACAGTCCGTGGCCCGGATGAAATCCGGGCCACATAACTGCGCCAATTGTGATCACAACTGGCGCTATCCCCTCCCGGCAAGCTAGCATCACGCCATCAACCCGCTCCCGGATTCACCCATGTCCCTGCGCCCCAAACGGCACACGCAAACCTCGTTGGTGTTACTGCTGCTGTTCCTGCTTGGCAGCGGCTTTCTCACCACCTCGCTGCTGAGCTATTACGCCTCGCGCGACTCGATCCGTAACAGCATCATCAACACCGAACTGCCGCTGACCTCCGACACGGTCTATTCGGAAATCCAGAAGGACCTGGTGCGCCCCATCCTCATCTCCTCGATGATGGCCCGCGACACCTTCCTGCGTGACTGGGTGCTGGCCGGCGAACAGGACAACGGCCAGATGACCCGCTACCTGCGTGAAGTGCAGGAGCACTACGGCGCCTTCACCAGCTTCTTCGTCTCCGACAAGACCAGCACCTACTACCAGGCCAGGGGCGTGCTCAAGCAGGTCAAGCCGGAAGAGCCGCGCGATGTCTGGTACTACCGCGTACGCGGCCTCAAGGAACCCTACGAGATCAACGTCGACGTCGACCTGGCCAACGCCGACCGACTGACTATCTTCATCAACTACAAGGTGCTCGACTACGACGGCAGCTTCATCGGCGCCACCGGCGTCGGCCTGGCGGTCGATGCCGTGGTCAAGCTGATCGACGAATACCAGGCGCGCTACGAACGCAGCGTCTACTTCGTCGACACCACCGGGCGCATCACCCTGACCGGCGCCCAGGGCGGGCCGATGGGTGCCCAGGTCGGCGATTCGCTGGCCGACGTGCCCGGCCTCGATGGCCTGATGGCAAAACTGCCCACACCACAAAGCGGCCAGTTCGAATACCAGGAACAGGGCCGCGAGCACTTCCTCAACGTGCGCTACATCCCCGAGCTGGAGTGGTACCTTTTCGTCGACAAGCAGGACAAGGCCCTGGCCGGCATCCGCCAGGGGCTCTACATCAACCTGCTGCTGTGCCTGCTGGTCACCGCCATCGTGCTGACCCTGGTGAGCCTGGCGATTCGTCGCTATCAGCAGCGCATCGCCGCCCTGGCCACCACCGACAGCCTCACCGACCTACCCAACCGCCGCGGCTTCGACATCCTCGCCGAACAGGCCCTGCAGGAAGCGCAGCGCGACAGCAGCCCGCTGTGCGCCGTACTGCTGGACCTCGACAACTTCAAGCTGATCAACGACCAGCACGGCCACCTCGCCGGCGACCAGGTGCTGCACGACTTCGCCCAGCAACTGCGCGGCACGCTGCGCCAGGCCGACATTCTCTGCCGCTGGGGTGGTGAGGAATTCATCCTGCTGCTGAAGAACACCGACCGCCAGGCCGCCTACGACCTGGCCGAAAAACTGCGCCAGCAATGCGCCGAACAGCGCTATGACGTCGAAGGCCAGAGCCTGCAGGTCACCGTCAGCCTCGGCCTCAGCCAATGGCACGCTGGCGAGAGCCTGCATACCCTGCTCGGCCGCACCGACCGCGCGCTGTACCGCGCCAAGCAGGCCGGGCGCGACCGCGTTTGCGTCGACAGCTGATGGACACGCAACACTGCCCGCTATGCGGCAAGAACAACCAGTGCAGCGTCGCAGCCGGGCGTGACGAACCCTGCTGGTGCTTCGATGCGCAGATCGACCCTGCCGCGCTGCAGCGCCTGACACCCGAGCAACGCGACCAGGCCTGCTTGTGCCCGGCCTGTGCTGGTGCGCTGAAGACCACTGAGCCCCGCGAGCGCGATTGAGCCATGCGCCTGGATCGCTTCCTCAGCAACTTCCCCCGCTTCAGCCGCCAGGACAGCCGCCTGCTGATCAGCGCCGGCCGCCTGCGTGTGGATGGCGCCGTGGTTCACGACCCGCGCCATGAGGTGCGTGACTTCCAGCGCGTCGAGCTGGATGACGAACTGCTGCAAGCCGGGCGCAGCGCGCGCTACTGGATGCTGCACAAACCGGTCGGCGTGGTCAGCGCCACCGAGCACGACGAACACCGCACCGTCCTCGATCTGCTGGACGAGCCGGACAAACACGACCTGCACCTGGCCGGGCGCCTCGACCTGAACACCAGCGGCCTGCTGCTGATCACCAACGACGGGCGCTGGTCGCGGCGCATCACCCAGCCGCAGCAGCGCAAGCCCAAGGTCTACCACGTCACCACCGAACAGCCGATCACCGCCGAATACGCCGAGGTCTTTGCCCAAGGTTTGTACTTCGCCTTCGAAGACCTCACTACCCTACCCGCCCAGCTCGACGTACTGAGCAGCCACCAAGCACGGCTGACCCTGTTCGAAGGCCGTTACCATCAGGTCAAGCGCATGTTCGGTCACTTCCGCAATCGTGTCGTCGCCCTGCACCGCGAAAGCATGGGCGAAATTGTCCTCGACCCGCAGCTCGCCCCCGGCCAATACCGCGCACTGACGGATGCGGAAATCGCCAGCGTTTGATCGTCGCCCTGCGCCTGAATCTGACTACCCGACCAACGGCATCGCCAATCGGCCACAAAGATGTGACTCACCCTTGCGTGGCTGCAAGGTAACTGCTTGAATCGAACCATAAGTCTTCAGGTGACCAGCCGGTCACAGAAAGACAGTGGAGTGTTTTTTCGGTTGATGGCGCTCTGCGCCGACTGGATTCCTGCCTGGTTACACCGCCCTCTCCAAGGCCCTGAAAAAGCCTGGAGCGCTCGCCTGTTTCGATCCTAACTGATTGAAATTCCTATACTTATAAAAATCTCCAGCCTGACATCATGCTGTCACGCTCAGGCGCTTTTCTAACTGCTCATTCCAGCGCGAACGGTCGCCCGCTCGCCTTGCTCACTTGCGCCAGGAGGAAACGACATGAGGCCAGAAACCGCAGTCGTCGAGATCAACAGGAAGCACAAGGTACACACGGAGTTCTACAGCAATCCGGCAGCAAGCAAGACCATCATCCTGGTCAACGGCTCTCTGGCGACCACCGCCTCGTTCGCGCAAACGATCAAATACCTGCAGCCGCAGTTCAACGTCGTAGCCTTCGACCTGCCCTATGCCGGCCAGTCGAAGCCCTACAACAGCGACTTCACGCCCATCAGCAAGGAAGACGAGGCGGCGATCCTGCTGCATCTGATCGACCTCTACGGTGCCAACTACCTGATGTCCTTCTCCTGGGGCGGTGTCGCCTCCATGCTCGCCCTGGCCCAACGCCCGGCGACGCTGGAGAAGGCCGCGATCTGCTCCTTCTCGCCGATCCTCAACGTGCCGATGCTCGACTACCTGCACAAGGGCCTGCGCTTCCTGAACGCGGTGGATCGCGACAACGTCGCCCTGCTGGTCAACAGCACCATCGGCAAGCACCTGCCGTCGCTGTTCAAGCGCTTCAACCACAAACACATCAGCACCCTGGATGAACACGAGTACCGGCAGATGTACGCGCACATCAAGCAGGTGCTGAGCATGGAAGCGAACTGCGGCAAGGAATGCCTGCAGGCCATCGACATCCCGCTACTATTCGTCAACGGCGACCGTGACGAATACACCTCGGTGGAAGACGCCTGCTTGTTCGCCCAGCACATCGACCACGCCCAGTTCGCCGTGATCGACGATGCCGGCCACTTCCTCGACATGGAACACAAGGCCGCCTGGCTGCAGAGCCAACGCGTACTGCTGGACTTCTTCAACGCCCCCAGCAAACGCCTGCAACTGCCAGTCAAAGGCGACCTGCGCGACTTCCAGGCAATGGCGGTATGAGGGGCACCGAGCGCGGAGCGGATGTGCTTTGCGCTTCATTTCCGCCGCAGGTTCCGGTATAAAGGCACCCGCTGCGGGTGTCGTATAATGGTAATACCCTAGCTTCCCAAGCTAGAGCCGTGGGTTCGATTCCCATCACCCGCTCCAGACAGCCAAGCAAAAGCCCCGTCATCACTGACGGGGCTTTTTCGTTTCTGGCGTTTGAAGGGCTTGACCGCAAGGGTTTGAGCCGGGAAAGATGGCGCTTTGCGATCAGGCAGGAAAGGCGCTGGAGAGGAAAATAAATCTGTCCCCTTTTTTATGTATGGAAACTTGAGCCAACCCAACCCGGGATAGCGATCACCCAGGAAATAGCTAGGCGCTGGTACGCACGAAACATCTCAAGAAAAATAACTAACAGCTTAAGAGTTTTTATATGGACGTTATAGAAAAATTGCAGGGAGCGATGAAAGGCAAAAACTACGAGCCTTTTATTAGACATATAAGATTCCCTCACTTTAAAAATCTAACACCATATTTGAAAATAGACTTTAAGTTCCCTATTACTGCAATAGTAGGCCCAAATGGCACCAACAAAAGCTCGGTCCTACGAGCAATTGCGTGCTGCCCGCACTTCAAAAATTTAAGTGAATATTGGTTTGAAACGGATGTAGACCCAATTGACGAAAGCGGCGGCCGCCCACGTTATATTTTTGGATACATTGACCCGCACTCAAACAACACAGTAGAGGTCATTCAAACTCGGATTTCTCGCCCAGGAAAAGGGGAAGTATGGGAACCATCTCGCCCATTAAAAAGCGATGGAATGAAACTATTACCTCCTCTACCAATAGGAAAAAAAGTACCTGGAAGAAAGGGAACACGATGGGAGGGCATAACAAAAAAGGTCGTAGTGCTAGACTTTCGAAGCGAGATCAGCGCATTCGACAAAATACTCTATCACGGAGATGCCGCGGAGAATTTACGGGGCAAACAAAATAAAGACATTCTCCGACAACGCTCAAAACTACTAAGAAAGGTAATCGGAGAAGGACTCAAAACATTCAAACCCTTTAAAGGCAGAGAAGAACAAGTTTTCGCTAACGAACTTCTATCTGACAAAGCAGTCAAGCAGATATCAAATATAATAGGCAAAGAGTATTCAGAGATACGACTTATTGAACACTCCCTATTTGAAAACCGCTCTCACACAGCAATACTGCAATCCAAAGGAATTACATACAGCGAAGCATTTGCCGGAAGCGGAGAATTCGCTATTATCATGCTCGTCTACAAAATAATGAAGACTGAAGAACGCAGCCTTATAGTTCTTGACGAGCCTGAAGTTTCGCTTCACCCAGGCGCACAAATCAAGTTAATGGAATTCCTATTCCAAGAAGCGCTAGAAAGGCATCACCAGATATTCATCGGCACACACTCAAAGCTAATAATAGACAGGCTTCCGCCCGAAGCAATAACTCTACTACAATCAAACCCCGCCACACACAAGATAACTGCTCAAGAAAATATAAAACCCTCCGAAGCCTTCTTCCATCTAGGACAAATACCCGCCAACAAAAAGAAAATCTTTGTGGAAGACCCACTTGCATTTGAGCTAGTACGAAAAGCTCTCAGAACACTGGGAGAGGGAGCATTTAATCAATTTGAAGTAATCTGGTATCCGGGTGGGGCTCCGTCTATTTTCTCCAAGTGCATGACCGGCCTATTCCAGGCAAAAGATGATGCCTCTTACTTCTTCTTAGATGGCGACAGAACCCCAGTAAACGAAGTAATACATCCGAAGAAAATACCTGAAGCCGATTATGAAAAGCTTAAAGAAAGCATTCTAAACTTCACAGGTGTATCCGCAGGAAAATTAGTATTTTCCGAGAATGGCGGTAACGATCCAAACCTAGCAGAACATAGAAAAAGACTTGAACGTGACTTCTTAGTTTATGCATTAAGCACCACCAGCTTCCTCCCCTCAAAAACACCGGAGGAATTTGTTTGGGAGCATATGACAAAAGATCATATGACCAAAGAATGCGAAGGCTTACCAGCAAAAGACAAATATGTTAAACTCACACGCCTTGAAAAAGGCCTGATGGATGGCGAAGAAATAAGCGCACCAGCAATACTAGAAACGCAGGTGCGTAGACTGGCAACCATTAGCAACGACAACCAATCAATACTCGCTCTATCGGAACAACTCAGAAGACTTGTTGAATAAGCCATGCGTATAGATGTTTTTGATTTTTTCTCTGGTTGCGGTGGGACTAGCTGCGGATTCAGAGATGCCGGCTTCAACATAAAAATGGGTCTTGATGTTGATCATGATTCAGCAGAAACTTTTCGACTGAATTTCCCAGAAGCTCAATTTATAGAAGCAGACATACGCACAGTACACCCGAGCATCTTAGATAATTTAATGGACAGATCGAATCCACTATTATTTAGCGGGTGCGCACCATGCCAGCCATTTTCAAAGCAAAATCGGCAGCGTCAACTGGATGACAAACGGCTCAACTTGCTTGACGAGTTCGGGCGTTTCGTACAGCACTGGCTTCCAGATTATGTTTTCATTGAAAACGTACCAGGCATGCAAAAAAAGGCGACCAAGAGCGAAACATTCAACCGATTCACCCAACTACTAACAACTCTCGGCTATTCATATCATACAAAAGTTGTAGAGGCTCAATGGTACGGAGTACCTCAAAAGAGAAGCCGTCTAATTCTACTAGCCTCATTACACCACGAAATAGAACTACCAACTCCTACTCACGGAAAGAATGGCGCACCTTATTCGACCACAAGGGATTGGATATCAAACCTACCCGAAATCAAGCATGGGGAATGCGACCCAACTGATAGCGATCACTTTTCCATGCAGCTATCTGAAATTAACCTTGAACGCATTCAAATTACACCTGAAGGCGGTGGGCGTGAGCATTGGCCTGATAGACTAGTTTTGCCTTGTCATCGAGGCTATGAAGGTCATATAGACGTATACGGACGCTTGAGTTGGGACAAGCCTGCTGTAGGGCTTACAACAAAATGCATCAGCTATTCTAATGGTCGTTTTGGACATCCTACCCAGGACAGAGCCATAAGTCTTAGGGAGGCAGCATGCCTTCAGACGTTTCCGAGGACGTTCCGCTTTGTTGGGTCAAAATCTTCCAGAGCGAGGCAGGTTGGCAACGCAGTTCCGCCTCTGATGGCTAAGCGTGTCGGCCTATCGATTAAACAGCAGCAGTAAAGCGCAGGGCAGTCAAGAGCCGTAGAACAAACGCAGAAAATCCCCTGACCACTACTTTGGCAAGCTGTCGAAAAAGTGTCGAAGACACTGCAAGGCATAGCGGGAAAATGCCGTGCTGACTAAGCAGAAAGGCCAGTAAAGCCGGGCTTTGCGGATCACTGCAAAGCGCTGCAAAGCGCTGGAAAGGGCTCGATTCCCCCAACACTGAACTAACCCAAACCTCTCACCTATTTCCCCGGAACTTCTGCCCCCCAACGCCACCAGAACCCTATATGTCTTTTTTCTGGAGGCCCCTGGCGATGGAACAGTGGAATATCTGGCTTGAACGCGATGTCTGGCTCAACGTGGCGATTGTCCTGGTCGCCACGGCGCTGATCTACAGCGTGCTGCGTACCCTGGTGAATACCTTGCACAAGCGCCTGAAAGCCGGCTCGGCCGATCAGGAAAGCAGTTGGTCGCACTTCATCGCCATGGTCATCGGCCGCACCAGTCGCGTGCTGTTGTTGGCGTTTTCCCTGCTGTTGGCGTTGCGTCTGGCGGACTTGCCGCTCGCCTGGCAGAGCGCACTGAGCCATACCTGGTTCGTCGCCCTGGCTCTGCAGGTAGCGTTGTGGGTCGATACCGGCGTGCGCCTGTGGTCGCGCAGCCTGGTGGTAGGCAAGAGCGGCGGTAGCTACAACCCGGTGATGACCACCATCATCAGCATCATGATTCTGATCGTGGTGTGGTCGGTGATGCTGCTGTCGATCCTGGCTAACCTGGGAGTGGATATCACCGCGCTGGTGGCCAGCCTTGGTGTCGGTGGTATCGCTGTGGCGCTGGCAGTGCAGACGGTGCTCAGCGATGTGTTCGCGTCGCTATCGATTGGCGTCGACAAACCGTTCGAGATCGGTGATTTCGTGGTGTTCGGCGAAGTAGCCGGCTCCATCGAGCATATCGGTCTGAAGACCACACGTATTCGTAGCCTCAGCGGTGAGCAGGTGGTGTGCGCCAACGCCGATCTGCTGCGGCAGATCGTGCACAACTACAAGCGCATGAATACCCGCCGTATCGTCTTCAAGTTCGGCATCAATTACGACACGCCCAGCGCCAAGGTGCGCCAGGTGTCGGAAAAGGTCGGCGACATCATCCGCGCCACGCCCAAGGCCAGGTTCGACCGCGCGCATTTTCTCGGCTTCGATGAAAGCCAGCTGACCTTCGAGGTGGTGTATATCGTGCTGACCTCGGACTACAACCAGTACATGGACATTCAGCAGGAGATCAACCTGCAACTGCTCGATGCCCTGCGCGAGCTGGACGTGCGCTTCGCCCTGCCCCGCCGCGATCTGCGCCTGGTGGGCGAGAGGATGCCGGTACTCAAGGTCGACGGCCTGCCGCAGCCGGCTCAGAGCGAGGGCAATGATTCGGATCAGCGCCTGCCGAGGTTCAGCTGACGGTAAGGGCGGGATGGCAGAAGTGCTGCTTGCAGGATGACGAGCCGAGCAGCAACCAATGCGCCATCCCGCCCGCCATCAAGGCTTCTTGCCATCACCCAAGCATTTGAAAAACCTGATATTTCTATCTTCACATCGTCAGCGGTGACGGCTACCCTGCCGCCCCATGATTCGATGCATACTGTCCCTGCTCTGCTGTTTCACAGCCCTTCCCCTGCACGCTGCACCCGCCACTTTCGCCGAGGCCAAGCGCCTGGCCTGGCCGCTGTATGAGCAGCAATCCACCGAGTTCTATTGCGGCTGCAAGTACAGCGGCAATCGGGTCGATCTGCGCTCCTGTGGCTACACGCCACGCAAGAATGCCAATCGCGCCCAGCGCATCGAGTGGGAACATATCGTCCCGGCCTGGGTGATCGGCCATCAGCGCCAGTGCTGGCAGAAAGGCGGTCGCAAGAACTGCGCAGCCAACGATATGCAGTTCCGCAAAGCCGAGGCCGACCTGCACAACCTGGTGCCGAGCATCGGCGAGGTGAATGGTGATCGCAGCAACTACAGCTTCGCCTGGCTGCCGCAGAAGCCGCATCAATATGGCCGTTGCGAGACGGTGGTGGACTTCAAGGCACGCAAGGTGATGCCGCGCCCGGCCATCCGCGGGATGATCGCGCGCACCTACTTCTACATGTCCGACCGCTACAAGCTGCGCCTGTCGAAACAGGACCGGCAGCTCTACGAAGCCTGGAGCAAGGCCTACCCGCCCAAGGTCTGGGAGCAGCAGCGCAACCAGCAGGTGGCGTGCGTGATGGGTTGGGGCAATCCCTATGTGGGCAAGGTGGATATGAGCCGCTGTGCACGTAAGCGGGCGTAGGCAAACCGGACGCCAGCCTCGTAGGGCGGACTCAGGAGCGCCAGCGAACAGTCCGCCGGGCCATGCCGAGTCCGGCACCACAACCCACGCCCAATACGCCCCCCAACGGCGTACTGCTTCGCGACGACTGCATGGATGCAGGAGGTAGAGCGACGCAGGAAGCCAAAGCCGAGTACGCCCTACTTGGCTGTAGGAGCCCCGCCCCGGGGCGAAGCGCTTGAGTTCTTTATCGCCTGAATGATCGCATTCGCTGCGGGGCGCAGCTCCTACAGTTGGTATGCAGCTCGACATTCATGCCAACCGCTGCAACTCGCGCCGCACCATGTTGGCAAACTCCGGCGGGCTGAGCTGGTACAACTCCTGCGCCACCCAGGGCAGCCAGCACCCCTGCAGCTCGGCCTTGCGCGCCAACAGGCGCTGGGCCTCGGCTTCAGCGCGGGCCTGGTGCTCGCGGTGGTATTCGGCGCGGCTCGGTTTTTCTGTGCTCACGGTGTTGCCCTTTTCCTCATATCGAGCAGAGCAGGCATAATCGCCGCCTGTTCGCCCATTTCGACCATCATCAATGCGCATCCACGTCAGCTTCATCGACCGCGTCGGCATCACCCAGGAAGTCCTGGCGCTGCTTGGCGGGCGTAATCTGAACCTCGATGCGGTGGAGATGGTACCGCCAAACGTCTATATCGACGCACCGACCTTGAGCGCCGCCGTGCTCGAAGAGCTGCGCGGCGCGCTGCTGCAGGTGCACGGTGTGCAGAGCGTCGAAGTAGTGGACATTCTGCCCGGCCAGCGCCGCCGCCTGCAGCTCGATGCGCTGCTCGCGGCCATGCCCGATCCGGTGCTGGCGGTGGACGACCGCGCCACCGTGCTGCTGGCCAACCCGGCGCTGGTGGACATGTGCAGCCGCCCGCCCGAAGGCCTGAGCATCGCCGCGCTGTTCGCCGATGACGCGTTGCAGCAATCGCTGCTCGCCGCCGGTTTTCATCAGCCGCTGCGCGAGGTGCATTTCGCCGGTCAGCCGCTGCTGCTCGATGCCCAACCAATCACTGAGGACGGTCGCCTGACTGGCGGCCTGCTCACCCTCTATGCCCCGAGCCGCATGGGTCAGCGTTTGGCTGCACTGCATCACGACCATGCCGAAGGCTTCGACTCGCTGCTTGGCGAGTCGGCACCAATCCGTGCGCTCAAGGCCCGCGCGTTGCGTGTGGCGTCGCTCGATGCACCGCTGCTGATCCACGGTGAAACCGGCACCGGCAAGGAGCTGGTGGCACGCGCCTGCCACACCGTCAGCGTGCGTCGCACTGCGCCTTTCCTCGCATTGAACTGCGCCGCCCTGCCAGAGAACCTGGCCGAGAGCGAGCTGTTCGGCTACGCCCCCGGCGCCTTCACCGGCGCCCAACGTGGCGGCAAGCCGGGGCTGCTGGAGCTGGCCAACCAGGGCACGGTGTTTCTCGACGAAATTGGCGAGATGTCGCCCTATCTGCAAGCCAAGCTGCTGCGTTTTCTCAGCGATGGCAGCTTCCGCCGCGTCGGTGGCGACCGCGAAGTGAAGGTGGATGTGCGCATCCTCAGCGCCACCCACCGTGACCTGGAAAAGATGGTCGCCGAAGGCAGCTTCCGCGAAGACCTGTTCTACCGCCTCAACGTACTCAACCTGGAAGTGCCGCCGCTGCGCGAGCGCGGCCAGGACATTCTGCTGCTGGCTCAGCACTTCATGGCCCAGGCCTGCGCTCAGATCCAGCGCCTGCCCTGCCGCCTGGCGCCGGCTACCTTCCCGGCACTGCTGGCCGGGCGCTGGCCGGGTAACGTGCGCCAGTTGCAGAACGTGATCTTCCGCGCCGCCGCGATCTGCGACAGCAACTGGGTAGAGATGGACGACCTGGATATCGCCGGCACCGAAGTGGCGCCGAGGGTGGAAGGGGAAGTCGCCAGCCTGGAACAGGCCATGGACGAGTACGAGAAGGCGCTACTGGAAAAGCTCTACGACAGCCACCCTTCCAGCCGCCAACTGGCTGCACGCCTGGGCACCTCGCACACCGCCATCGCCAAACGCCTGCGCAAGTACGGCATACCGGGCAAGCACTGACGCACTCGCTCCGTAGGGTGGGTTAGGCGCCTGTTTTGAGCCTTGATAGCACCGCAGATTCAGAAGCGCCGTAACCCACCATCGGCGCACCGCGAAAGATCGCCCGGTGGGTTACGCGGCGCACCACGACCGCGCTGTCAGATCGCTCATCGATCAGCGCCGCTAACCCACCCTACGGTTCTCGGCGTTGAGTCAGATCGGCGTGGTGCTGGTCGGCACCTTGATCACACCGCAGGCCACACGCGCCCCACCGCCGCCCAGCGGCTGCGGATGATCGGCGTGATTGTCACCGCCGGCGTGAATCATCAGCGAGCGGTTATGCAGGTCTTCCAGACGCTTTAGTCGCGGTGCCAGCACCGGCTGGCTGGCGCTGCCATCCTCGGTGACGAGCAACGCCGGCAGGTCGCCGAGATGGGCATCGTCTTCCCAGGGGAAACCGTGGCGGCCGGCGTTCTGCGGGTCCCAATGGCCGCCTGCTGCGCCGGCCGGTGTCAGCTTGCCGTCCACCTCGGCTGCATTGCAGTTGGCCTCGGTGTGTACGTGAAAACCATGCGCGCCCGGCTCCAGGCCCTGAAGATCAGGGGTGAACACCAGTCCATAGGGCGACTGGCTGATGGTCACGGTGCCGACAGGCGCGCCTGTGCCGTTTTCGGTGGCCTGTTCGAGGGTCACGGTGACTGCCTCGCTAGCCTGCAGGCTGGTGGCGCCGAGCAGTGCGAATGCCAGGGGGATAAGGGGTCTCATGATCGGTCTATCTCCTTGTTTATAAAGCCTCCCAGTTACCGACCCCAATGCCCTTGAGCGGTTCCAGCCAGATGACGTATCGATATCATTACACCGTAACGATTAAGCAACAATCGAGCGAAAGCCGCGCCGCGTCTGGTGCGACTTCGACTTTTCCATTTGCGACGCCCGGTTTCGTAGCGATATCGTTCCAGAGGACTGTATACAACCACCAAAAGTATAGTTAAGTTGCTGATTTTATTGACTATTTATACATTGGCATCGGCATTGCAAACGCTCTCGCAACCTGCCCGCCACCTAGAAGCGGACACCATTACCCCTGAGGATTTGACATGAGCGAGTTGCGTTTCACCGCCGATCACGAATGGCTGCGTCTGGACAACGATGGTCTGGTTACCGTCGGCATCACCCATTACGCCCAGGACGCGCTCGGCGACGTGGTGTATGTGCAACTGCCGGAAGCCAAGTCCTACGCCCAGGGCGAGGAAGTAGCCGTGCTGGAGTCGGTGAAGGCCGCCAGCAATATCGTCATGCCGCTGGACGGCGAGATCGTCGAGATCAACGCCGACCTGGAAGGCAGCCCGGAGCTGGTCAACGAGTCGCCGCTGGACAAGGCCTGGTTCTTCCGTATGCGCCTGGCCGACAACGCCGTGCTGGCCGACCTGCTGGACAAGGCCGGCTATGATCGTCTGTTGAACGCCAACGCCGACGCCTGAGTGACCGCCATGACCAAGCTCGATACCCAGAACGAATTTATCGCCCGCCACATCGGCCCGCGCGATGCCGACACCGCCGCCATGCTCGAACTGCTCGGCTACGATTCGGTCGACGCGCTGACCGGTGCCGTGATCCCCGAGAGCATCAAGGGCACCAGCATCCTCGGCGAGCAGCCAGGCCTGTCGGAAGCCGACGCCCTGGCCAAGATCAAGGCCATCGCCGCCAAGAACCTGCAGTTCAAGAACTTCATCGGCCAGGGTTACTACGGCACCCACACGCCGAGCCCGATCCTGCGCAACCTGCTGGAAAACCCGGCCTGGTACACCGCCTACACTCCATACCAGCCGGAGATTTCCCAGGGTCGTCTGGAGTCGCTGCTGAACTTCCAGACCCTGGTCAGCGACCTCACCGGCATGCAGATCGCTAACGCATCCTTGCTCGACGAAGCCACCGCTGCTGCCGAAGCCATGACCTTCTGCAAGCGTCTGTCGAAGAACAAGGCTGCCAACACCTTCTTCGTTTCCCAGCACTGCCACCCGCAGACCCTCGACGTGCTGCGCACCCGTGCCGAGCCGCTGGGCATCGACATCGAAGTCGGTGACGAAGCCACCATCACCGACGCCAGCGCCTACTTCGGTGCGCTGCTGCAGTACCCGGCGAGCAACGGTGACATCTTCGATTACCGCGCTCTGGTCGAGCGTTTCCATGCCGCCAACGCCCTGGTTGCCGTGGCTGCCGACCTGCTGGCCCTGACCCTGCTCACCCCGCCGGGCGAGTTCGGTGCCGACGTTGCCCTGGGCAGCGCCCAGCGCTTCGGTGTGCCGCTGGGTTTCGGTGGCCCGCACGCTGCTTACTTCGCCACCCGCGACGCGTTCAAGCGCGACATGCCGGGCCGCCTGGTCGGCATGTCGGTCGACCGTTTCGGCAAGCCGGCCCTGCGCCTGGCCATGCAGACCCGCGAGCAGCACATCCGCCGCGAGAAGGCCACCAGTAACATCTGTACCGCCCAGGTGCTGCTGGCCAACATCGCCAGCATGTACGCCGTGTACCACGGCCCACAGGGCCTGACCGAGATTGCTCAGCGCGTACACAGCTTCACCGCCATCCTCGCCCTGGGCCTGACCAAGCTGGGCCACAGCGTCGAGCAGCAGCACTTCTTCGACACCCTGAGCATCAAGACCGGCGCCAAGACCGCCGAGCTGCATGCCAAGGCCCGTGCTGCCGGCATCAACCTGCGTGAGATCGACGCCGAGCGTCTGGGTCTGTCGCTGGACGAAACCACCGACCAGGCCGCCGTCGAGGCGCTGCTGAACCTGTTTGCGGCTGACCAGGCTGCGCCTGCCGTCAGTGACCTGGCTGCAGAGATCGCCAGCCGCCTGCCGCAGGGCCTGCTGCGCCAATCGGCAATCCTGCAGCACGAAGTGTTCAACCGCTACCACAGCGAAACCGAGCTAATGCGCTACCTGCGCAAGCTGGCTGACAAGGACCTGGCCCTGGATCGCAGCATGATCCCGCTGGGTTCCTGCACCATGAAGCTCAACGCCGCCAGCGAGATGATCCCGGTCACCTGGCCGGAATTCGGCAATCTGCACCCCTTCGCTCCGGTCGAGCAGGCTGCGGGCTACACCCAGCTGACCACTGAGCTGGAAGCCATGCTTTGCGCCGCCACCGGCTACGACGCCGTGTCGCTGCAGCCCAACGCCGGTTCCCAGGGCGAGTACGCCGGTCTGCTGGCCATCCGCGCCTACCACCTGAGCCGTGGCGACGATCAGCGCGACATCTGCCTGATCCCGCAATCGGCCCACGGTACCAACCCGGCGACCGCCTCCATGGCCGGTATGCGCGTGGTGGTGACCGCCTGTGATGCACGCGGCAACGTCGACATCGCTGATCTCAAGGCCAAGGCCGAAGAGCACAAGGATCGTCTGGCAGCGATCATGATCACCTACCCGTCCACCCACGGTGTGTTCGAGGAAGGTATCCGCGAGATCTGCCAGATCATCCACGACAACGGCGGCCAGGTTTACATCGACGGCGCCAACATGAACGCCATGGTCGGCCTCTGCGCCCCAGGCCAGTTCGGCGGCGACGTCTCCCACCTGAACCTGCACAAGACCTTCTGCATCCCGCACGGTGGCGGCGGCCCGGGCGTCGGCCCGATTGGCGTCAAGTCGCACCTGGCGCCGTTCCTGCCGGGCCATGCGCACATGGCCCGCAAGGAAGGTGCCGTCAGCGCCGCGCCGTTCGGCAGCGCCAGCATCCTGCCGATCACCTGGATGTACATCACCATGATGGGCGGCAACGGCCTCAAGCGTGCGTCGCAGATGGCGATTCTCAACGCCAACTACATCGCCCGTCGCCTGGAAGAACACTACCCGGTGCTGTACTCCGGCGAAGGCGGCCTGGTGGCGCATGAGTGCATCCTCGACATCCGTCCGCTCAGGGACAGCAGCGGCATCAGCGTCGACGACGTGGCCAAGCGTCTGATCGACTTCGGCTTCCACGCCCCGACCATGTCCTTCCCGGTGGCCGGCACCCTGATGATCGAGCCGACCGAGAGCGAGTCCAAGGAAGAGCTGGATCGCTTCTGCGACGCCATGATCGCCATCCGCGAGGAAATCCGCGCGGTCGAGCAAGGCCGTCTGGATAAAGACGACAACCCGCTGAAGAACGCCCCGCACACCGCGCTGGAGCTGGTTGGCGAATGGCACCACGCCTATAGCCGCGAGCAGGCCGTGTACCCGCTGGCGACCCTGATCGAAGCCAAGTACTGGCCGCCGGTTGGCCGCGTGGACAACGTCTACGGTGACCGCAACCTGGTCTGCGCCTGCCCGTCCATCGAGGCGTATCAGGACGCGTAATAAACCTCCCCTCTCCCACTTGTGGGGCGAAAGCGGAAAAAGCGAAGCACCGCTTCGCCCGCTTGAGCGCCCTGAGCTCTGCGAAGGGCTGGGGCGCGGAGCGGGGGCCGGGGGAGAGGGTAAAGCGGTTGTCTACGCAGCCCCCTCTCCCTAACCCTCTCCCCGAGGGGAGAGGGAACCGTTCTTCGCTTCATCCAGTTTCTTTTGGCTCCCCTTACCGGGGCGGGCCTTTTTCATCCCGAGAAAAACGATAAAGAGGGCCTCACCATGTTCAGCAAGCACGACCAACTGCAAGGCTATGACGACGCCCTGCTCGCGGCGATCCAGGCCGAAGAACAGCGCCAGGAAGACCATATCGAGCTGATCGCCTCGGAGAACTACTGCAGCCAGCGCGTCATGCAGGCGCAAGGCAGCGGCCTGACCAACAAGTACGCCGAAGGCTATCCGGGCAAGCGCTACTACGGTGGCTGCGAGCATGTGGACAAGGTCGAGGCGCTGGCCATCGAGCGCGCCAAGCAGCTGTTCGGCGCCGACTACGCCAACGTCCAGCCGCACTCGGGCTCTTCGGCCAACAGCGCCGTGTACCTCGCGCTGCTCAATGCTGGCGACACCATTCTCGGCATGAGCCTGGCCCACGGCGGCCACCTGACTCACGGCGCCAAGGTGTCGTCCTCGGGCAAGCTGTACAACGCCGTGCAGTACGGCATCGACGAGAACGGCCTGATCGATTACGACGAAGTCGAGCGCCTGGCCGTCGAGCACAAGCCGAAGATGATCGTCGCCGGCTTCTCGGCCTACTCGCGCGTGCTGGACTTCCCGCGTTTCCGCGCCATCGCTGACAAGGTCGGCGCACTGCTGTTCGTCGATATGGCTCACGTTGCGGGCCTGGTCGCCGCCGGTCTGTACCCCAACCCGGTACCGTTCGCCGACGTGGTCACCACCACCACGCACAAGACCCTGCGCGGCCCGCGTGGCGGCCTGATCCTGGCGCGCAAGAACGAGGAGATCGAGAAGAAGCTCAACTCCGCCGTCTTCCCCGGCGCTCAGGGCGGCCCGCTGATGCACGTGATCGCGGCCAAGGCGGTGTGCTTCAAGGAAGCACTGGAGCCAGGCTTCAAGACCTACCAGCAGCAAGTGATCGACAACGCCCGCGCCATGGCGGCGGTGTTCGTCGAGCGCGGCTATGACGTGGTCTCCGGTGGTACCGACAACCACCTGATGCTGATCAGCCTGGTCAAGCAGGGCCTGACTGGCAAAGCGGCCGACGCGGCGCTGGGCGATGCCCACATCACCGTGAACAAGAACGCTGTGCCGAACGATCCACAGTCGCCGTTCGTCACCTCCGGCATCCGTATCGGCACCCCGGCGGTGACCACCCGCGGCTTCAAGGAAGGCGAATGCCGCACCCTCGCCGGCTGGATCTGCGACATCCTCGACGACCTGGAAAACCCGGCGGTGATCGAGCGCGTGCGCGGCCAGGTCGCCGACCTGTGCGCCACCTACCCGGTCTACGCTGACTGATACCCGACTGACCACGGGCCGCACGGCGGCCCCAACCGGTGCGCGCGACGCACCCAACAGGAAATCGACATGACCACTGAAACTCTCGCCAAGACTCCGCTGCACGCCCTGCACCTCGAACTCGGCGCGCGCATGGTGCCCTTCGCCGGCTATGACATGCCCGTGCAGTACCCGCTGGGCGTGATGAAGGAGCACCTGCACACCCGCGACGCCGCCGGCCTGTTCGACGTCTCGCACATGGGCCAGATCCTGCTGCGTGGCGAGCATGCCGCGCGCGCTCTGGAAACCCTGGTGCCGGTGGACATCATCGACCTGCCTGTGGGCATGCAGCGCTACGCCATGTTCACCGATGCCCAGGGCGGCATCCTCGACGACCTGATGGTCGCCAACCTGGGTGACGACACGCTGTACGTGGTGGTCAACGCCGCCTGCAAGGATCAGGACCTGGCCCACCTGAAGAAGCACATCGGCGAGCAGTGCCAGATCGAGTGCCTGTTCGAAGAGCGCGCCCTGCTCGCCCTGCAAGGCCCGAAAGCGGTCGACGTGCTGGCCCGCCTGGCGCCGGAAGTAAGCAAGATGACTTTCATGCAGGTCGCCCGCGTGCGCCTGCTGGGTAGCGAATGCATCGTCAGCCGCAGCGGCTACACCGGCGAAGACGGCTTCGAGATTTCCGTCGCCGTCGATCAGGCCGAAGCCCTGGCGCGCAGCCTGCTGGCCGAAGTGGAAGTCGAGGCTATCGGCCTGGGTGCACGTGACTCGCTGCGCCTGGAAGCCGGCCTGTGCCTGTACGGCCACGACATGAGCAGCGCCACCACGCCGATCGAGGCCAGCCTGCTGTGGGCGATCTCCAAAGTGCGCCGCGCTGACGGCGAGCGCGCCGGCAACTTCCCGGGCGCAGAGCGTGTATTCGAGCAACAGCAAAAAGGCGTGGCGCGCAAACGCGTCGGCCTGCTGCCGCAGGAGCGTGTACCGGTGCGTGAAGGTGCGGAAATCGTCGATGCCGACGGTAGCGTGATTGGCCAGGTGTGCAGCGGCGGCTTCGGCCCGACCCTCGGCGCGCCGGTGGCCATGGGTTACGTCAACGCCAGCCACGTCGCCATCGATAGCGACGTCTGGGCGGTGGTGCGCGGCAAGCGCGTGGCGATGAAAGTGGCCAAGACCCCATTCGTGCCGCAGCGCTACTACCGCGGCTGATTAACGACGTAGCCCTGCTCTGTAGGAGCCGCGCCTCGCGGCGAATGCGCCTAAAGACGCAAAAGCTTCGCCTCGGGGCGAGGCTCCTACATTCATTGCACGCGCTCTGCTCCGTAGCCCGGATGCAATCCGCGGATGCCCTGAAAGCTCCCGAATTGCCTCCGGGCTACGTCGTTTCTACCCCCTGATCCGCTCATAGGGCACCCGCTCGCGTCCGGCGCGCAGCGTCTGCGCCCACCAGTTCAACTGCACCAGCGTATGCGCCAACGCCGAGTTGGCGTGCCGTGGTTCGCTCAACTGGCCCTGCTCATCGAACTGCTCCCAGGCATTGGTGAAGCTCACCGAGCCGCGCACCGTCATCGCATGCAACTCCGCCAGCACCTGACGCAGTTGCTCCACCGCGCGCAGCCCGCCGGACACCCCGCCATAACTGACGAACCCCACCGGCCGTGCGTCCCAGGATGCCGGCACCTCGTCGATGAACTGCTTGAGCGCCGCCGGGTAGCCGTGGTTGTACTCTGGGGTGACGATCAGAAAGGCATCGGCACGCAGCAACTGCTGCAGCGACTGATGGCGTTGCTCGGCGAGCTCCTGTGCTTCGCCGGGCTGGCGAAACATCACGGCGGGGTCGACCAGGCTCAGCTCGAATTCGCTGCGCTGCTCGATCTGTTCCCGCGCCCAGGCCACCACCTGGTCGCAGAAACGCTCTTCACGCACGCTGCCGTAAATCAGTACCAGTCGGATGCGGTCCTGCATGGAAATACCCTCGGTGTTGTCGATCAAGGCCTGCGAGGGTAAAACCTCAACTTAACTTTAGGTCAACAGGAATTTTCCATGGACACGCACCGCTCCTTCCACGAACGCCCGCTGACTGTCGGCCAGGTTGCCGAGCGTAGTGGCGTGGCGGTTTCCACGCTGCATTTCTACGAGACCAAGGGGCTGATCCACAGCCAGCGCAATGCCGGCAATCAGCGGCGTTATCGGCGTGATGTGCTGCGCCGCGTCGCGCTCATCAAGGTGGCGCAGCGCCTGGGCATTCCCTTGGCGGATATCGGTGTGGCGCTGAGCACACTGCCTTGCGATCACATACCCACGGCAGCGGACTGGCAGCAACTGTCGGCGCAATGGCAGCGCGATCTGGACGCGCGTATCGAGCAAATGACGCGACTGCGCGACCAGCTCACCGGCTGCATCGGTTGCGGTTGCCTGTCGATGCAGGATTGCCCACTGCGCAACCCCAGCGACGAACTCGGCGCACAGGGTGCTGGCGCGCGTTTGCTCGAAACGAATTAATCGTCCAGGCAGTTGCGCCTGTTGCTGAACACCTCGCGGCGGATGTCGCGCACATCCAGGGAGATCGCCGGCACCTGCGGCAGGCGCTCGACCAGTGCGCGCACGACGCGCCGCGACAGCGCCCGCTTGTCGTCATCGCTGCGCCCGGCAAGCACGTAGAAGATCAGGTGCACGAACATTCCCTGCTCGCCGCCGACGCAGTGGTGCTCGTACAGACTCAGGCGCACCTTGACCTCGCCGGGTCGGAACAACCCCGTGGCAGCCGCCTGGTCATGCACCAGTTGCACCAGCTCCTGCGGCGCGATCAGCTCACTCACCTCGCGGGCGGCTTCGATCAGGCAATGCGGCATGGATAAACCCTTGATGTAAGTGAATTTGTCATACGTTATCACACAACAAATTCGATACCAGATGGTTTACCGGCTCTGCGCTGAACACCCTCGGCATAGCCGATAGCGCCGCCACATGTGGAAAGCCCACTCAGACTTTCGTCTAGCCATACGTTGACAAGCGACAAAAAGGCTGTCGATAATCCAGCAAGTTGTATGACGACATATGACAACGATAACAACAAGAATCAGGGCCATAACATGACTGTCCTCGCCTCTCCCTCAGTACAGCAGCCCCTCGCCTGCTCGTCCCCATAGTTGCCACACGCCATAGCACCGGATTCGCCGGCGGCTGACTTCAGCCACCAGCAATGACCGGCCGCGTTCGGCCGGGCTATCGCCCTCTACGGGGCAAACACAACATTCCCATCATGCAGGTCCTGATGCAGACAGGCAGGGGATGGTTCGTTCAAAAACTGGGAGCACAACAACAATGACCGCACGCAACATCATTCCATTGGCCCTGCTCGGCAGCACGGCTCTGGCCCTGGTTATGCCGACCGCCACGCACGCTGCCGGCTTCGTCGACGACGCCAAAGTCACCCTCGGCCTGCGCAACTACTACTTCAACCGTAACTACCTGAATAACACGGATCCGCGGATCAACGGTGAGCGCCAAGGTCAGGCCTCGGGTTGGACCCAGAGCTTCATCTTAGATGCTCGCTCCGGCTATACCGAAGGCACTGTCGGCTTCGGTCTCGACGTACTCGGCATGTACAGCATGAAACTCGATGGCAATGCCAACAGCAGCAACAGTGGCTTGCTGCCGGAACACGGCCCAGCGACTAACCGCAACGTGCCGGACGAATTCGGGCGCACTGCCGTTGCCGCGAAGGCCAAATTCTCCAAGACTGAACTGAAGGTCGGTGAGTGGTTTGCAGTGCTGCCGGTCCTGCGTGCTGACGACGGCCGTTCTCTGCCGCAAACTTTCCAGGGCGCGCAGATCACCTCCAGCGAGATCGATGGCCTGACCCTGTACGGCGGCCAGTTCTGGAAAAACAGCCAGCGTCACGATGCCAGTCGTGAAGACATGTCCTACAGCGGTGTCGAAGGCGGCGACTTCAACTTCGCCGGCGGTGAGTTCCGCTTCAACGCCAACAACACCATGGTAGGCCTCTGGCATGCTCGCTTGGAAGACATCTACAAGCAAAGCTACCTGCAATTGACTCACAGCCAACCTGTGGGTGACTGGGTACTGGGCGCGAACCTCGGCTACGTGACGGGTAAAGATGAAGGCGCCGCCAAGGCCGGTGACCTGGACAACAAGGTCTATCAGGGCGCGCTCAGCGCCAAGAAAGGCAACAACACCTTCACCGTGACTTACCAGAAAATGGGCGGTGACACCAAGTTCATGCGCGTGGACGGCGCCAGCGGTGGCACCCTGGTCAACGACGGTTTCACCAACGCTTTTGACGCCCCCAACGAGCGTTCCTGGCAGCTGCGCCATGATTACAACTTCGCTGGCCTCGGCGTTCCGGGCCTGACCCTGATGAACCGCTACACCAGCGGCTCCAACATCCACACCAACGGTCGTACCGATGTAGAAGAGTGGGCACGCGAATCCGAGCTGGCCTACACCATCCAAGAAGGCACGCTGAAGAACCTGAGCGTGCGCTGGCGTAACTCCAACCTGCGTCGTGATGGCACCGGCCAGGACTTCCACGAGAACCGTCTGATCATCAACTATCCGCTGTCGATTCTGTAATACCGGACGCATCACTGCGTCCTATTGACTCCTGTGTGTTAACGGCACTTTACGCCCGTCCTCGTGACGGGCTTTTTTTTGCCTGTCTCCCAGGCCCCTCTCGGGCTGGGACCTACGCCACTGAATGGCTGTAGGGTGCGCCGTGCGCACCGGCTTGTTGCTTGAAGAAGCGGTGCTCACAGCGCACCCTACCTCAGGGTCGCAGCCATCTGCGCCAGCACGCTCAACACATCCTGTCCCAGCTTCTGCGAGCGCGCGCCGTTCCAGCCGGTGCGTGGCTGCGGACTATCGTCATGGTCCTTGAACGGCATCTCGATGGTGAACGACAGACAATCGAAGGCCTGGCCAACGGCGTTGCAGGCCAGGGTCAGGTTGGCCTGGCCCGGTTCATCACGCGGATAACCGAAGCGGGTCTGGAACTCGGCGCCGATAGCAACCAGACGACTGCGGAAGTCTTCTTCCAACGCTGCCAGCCGTGGGGTGTAGCCCGGATTGCCCTCGCAACCGGCGGTGAACACATGAGGAATTTCCTCGTCGCCATGAATATCGAGGAACAGGTCGACGCCAATACGCTGCATATGCTGCAGCACGAACAGCACCTCGGGACTGCGCTCGGAGCTGGCCGACTGCCAGGCACGATTGAGGTCCTGCCCGGCATAATTGGTGCGCAGGTGACCGCGATAGGCGCCGTCCGGGTTCATGTTCGGCACCAGATAGAACTCGGCCTCGCGCAGCAAGGCGACAACCTCGGCATCCTGCGGATTCTGCAGGCGCTCGATCAGCCCTTCCATGAACCATTCGGCCATGTGCTCGCCCGGATGTTGTTGGGCGATGATCCACAGTTTACGCGGCGCGCCCGTCTGGCCACCGATACGTAGCAACTGGATATCACGGCCTTCCAGGCTTCTGCCGCTGGCCACCAATTCAGCACCGCGCTCCAGCGCGTTGGCAATCAAACGTTCATGCCGCGCTCGCGGGTAGGGCTCGAAATAAGCGAACCAGACGCGCTCATGCTCGGCCTGCAACTCGAAGTGCAACTGACCGTCCTGGTAACGGGTCGGCACGCGAAACCAGTCCTGCTGGTCGTAACTGGCCACGGCCTGGTAACCGTCCCAGGCGCGGTTATAGGCCGACTGCCCGGCATTGGTCAGGCTGAAACCATGGCGTTGCCCCAGCAGGAGGCCCTCGACCTGAAAGTGAAACCACTGGAAATGGTGGCTGTTGAGGTCCGGGCGCATGGCCAGCAAGACGCGCTGCGGGTCACTGGCGTCGATGACCTGGATGTTGCCACTGTCGAAATCCGCACTGATTTTCATGACTGCCTCGTAAGCGAAATCAGCGCTCAGGATTGCAGCTCATGGCGCGAGTGTGAAGTCGCACCGCGACAGACTGATCAACGACAGCGAACTATGGTGGCCAGGGTCAGCCTAATAGCGACTTGCCCTGTTTCTCGCCTACGGAGTTTCTGCCATGCCTAGCCCGATCAACCTGCGTCACGCCACCACCGCCCTGCTCGCCCTTGCGCTACTGGCGGGCTGCGCCGGGCGTGAACCTGACTCCAGCGCGCCGCAAGAACAGCCGCAGGTCGACCAGCCCATCACCCAGACCGAACAAGACCAACTGCGCCAGCAGGCCCAACGCGGTGATCTGGAAAGCCAGTTCCAGCTCGGCAGCAGCTACTTCGTCGGCCAGCCGGAAAAGAACATCAAGCAAGCCGAGTACTGGTGGAAGCAGGCCGCAGACAAGGGTCACTCCATGGCCGCGGTCAGTCTTGCCTACCTCTATACCGGGCGTGACGCACCGGAGTTCGCCAACCAGCGCGACATGCTCAAGTACCTCAACCAGTCAGCCGCTGCAGGCAACCCGATGGCGCAGCATGTGCTGGGCAACCTTTATCGACGCGGTGAAGGCGGCGTAGCACGTGACCCCGACCAGGCCCAGCGCCTGTACCAGAGTGCCTGCCAGCAAAACTACGAGCTCTCCTGCACGGCGCTGGGTCGTCAGTAACGCTGCCGCAGAGCCAACTCGCGCGCGAGCCCTGTTACAACGCAGCATGGCCAACGCGCAGCAGGCTTTGAACGGGTTATCAGGGCTGCAGGTCGAACAGCGCCTTGCCGCTTTCCATATCGCAAGGCGCGGAGAAGTGCTCGTGAAAGATCAGCCAGCGACCACCTTGGCGGCGCAGGCACTGAGTCACACGCATCCAGCAGGTTTCCAGCTCGCCCTTGTCATTGGTGCCGCCGCAGTGCAGCAGGTAATGAGTGACGCCAAGATCGCCGTCGACAGTGAAAGTCGGCTCATGCGGCTCGAATCGGCCCTCACCGCTGCACATTTCCATGCAGGCCTGCCAATGCGCCTGGTATACCGGGCGCCCCTGGAAACGCAGCGGCCCCACGGCATCGTAGGCGACCACGCCTTCCACATAGTGACCCATGATGCGCGCCACATCCTTGCTGCGGCAGGCATCGGCCCAACTGTTCAGTGCATCTTGCAGTTCATGCTGACTCATGTGGTTTCTCCTTCGCTAGGCCTTGTGGCCGCAGCAGTCGTGGGTGGGCGCACGCTGTTCGTACTCATCGTGCAGGCGCGTCCAGTTGAGCCCCTTGTCGTCCAGATCGGGCATGCCGTCCCAACCCTCGCTGCGTCCAAAAGGCGTGAAGTCGAGGAAATGGAAGCTGCTCATCAGCATCTCCACGCCTCGGCCATAGGTGGAATAGGTGTGATAGATGCGTCCAGCGTCGCGCAGGAACACGCTGACACCGGGCTGCTCGCCTTGGACGTGGTAGTTCAACCCCAGGCGCTGCAACTCGTCCTTGTCGCGGTAGTTGTATTCGACGGGTGCAACCAGCTCGTCGGTGGTGGCGTGGTAGTCGTAGTTGAAGCGGCTGCCGTACGAGCTGTACCAGGGCAGCGTCCAGCCCATGCGCCGCTTGAAGGCTTCGAGATCGGCCAGCGGCGCCCGCGAGACCAGCACCAGATTGGTGTCACGGGCGTGCAGGTGGGACTGGTGGCCGATGTTATCTACCAGGCAGGAGCAGCCGTCGCAGCCCTCGCCACGGTCCATGTGATACATGAAGTGGTAGACGATCAGTTGGCTGCGCCCGTCGAACAAAGCCTCCAGGTCGACTTCACCTCGTGGGCCCTGAAAGCGGTAATCCTCGTCCACCGGCACCATGGGCAGGGCACGGCGGGCACGATTGAGCGCATCGCGCTGGCGGGTCAGGGCCTTTTCCTGCTCGAGCAGCGCCTTGCGAGCGGCCAGCCATTGCTCACGCGTGGCGACTTCGGGGATATAGCGACGGTCCATAAGAACTCTCCCGATGAACGATGGCGACTCAGTGCTGGGCAGCCGGGTCGACATCCAGTTGGCGAACCGGCCGCACTTCCACGCAGCCGACACGGGCGGCGGGAATATTTCCAGCCAGCTGGATGGCCTCGTTGAGGTCCCGCGCCTCGATCAGATAGAAGCCGGCGAGCTGCTCCTTGGTTTCGGCGAAAGGGCCATCGGTGATGGCCAGCTTGCCGCCACGCATGCGCACCGTGGTGGCGCTCTGCACTGACTGCAACGCCTCGGCTGCAAGCATGCGCCCGCTTTCCTGCACACGCTGAGCATAGGCGTGGCACTCACTGTCATGCGGGCTGTTGGGGGAGCTGTGCAGCTCCTGTTCGTTGGCGTAAACAAGGCAGAGGTATTTCATGGCGCGCTCCAGTTCCTCGACGGTGGATACTGGATAGTCGAACGCAGCGAGCGCGTTTCGACATTGGCCGGAAAAACATCGTCGAGGCCGACGAACGGTAGATTGCGCCGCGCGCATCAGACTCCGAACTACACCCTGCGCAGGGGCGGAGCCGAAGCCAGCCTCACCCTACTCGGGGACTTCGACGCTGACGTGAATGGCGTCGTGGCGCCAGAACTCCAGGTCGCAGTCGATGATGCGCCCGTGCTGGTCGCGGTTGACCCGGGTGATGCGCAGCGCCGGACTGCCCGGCGCCACCTTGAGGCTGGCAGCGGCCTCGGCATGTAGCGCGGTGGGCACCATGTCAAAACGCACGCGGCCATAGTGAATGCCGTACTCGCTGGCGTAGAGGTCGGTCAGCGAACGCGTCAGGTCGAACTCGAGAATGCCGGGGAAGTAGGCCGGATTCAGATAGTGCTCGACATACAGCACCAGACGCCCATCGATACGCCGCGCGCGGCACACCTGATAGACGCTCGACAACGCCGGCAACTCCAGCACCTGGCAGATCTGCGCGGGGGCCGGCATCAAGCGCGCACTCAGGACGTCGGTAGCCGGCACTCGCCCCTGCTCGGCGACCATGGCATGAAAGTGGGTACGCACCAGGGGGTTGTAGGCCACCCGCGTAGGTGAAACGAACCAGCCACGGCGCTCCTCGCGATAGACCAGCCCCTGCGCCTCCAACTGGCCGAGCGCCTCGCGCAGGGTAATGCGCGTGGTATCGAACAACTCACTGAGCTTGCGCTCGGCCGGCAACTTGCTGCCGGAGGGCAACAGGCCTTGGTCGATCTGCTCCTGTAACGCGCGGCAGATGATGGTGACGGCCCGTGGCGCTTCTTCGCGCATCAAAACTTCCCCTTTTGGACTAGTCCAGCCCCATCACGGGGCAAAAATCGCTCGCTCAGATGGGTTACAAGCCTAGGCAGTCTAGATGACTGATAGATGACAACCTTGCTGCAAGCACGCCGCATGCCACTGCCAGCCCCCTTCGCAGCCCGCGAAATCAGCTACTTATCCATGGTCTACGCTTCTGAAGCGCGCCAGCCGCTTACACCTAGACATCTGCCCCACCATGGCTGGACATAAAACTGTCATTGAAGGCGCTTAGATTGGCTCGGGTATTGCTGATCTAGACCAACACTCTCACTGCGAAGGAGTTTCCAATGAAACAACTGCTGCTGGCTTCACTGATGGGTTCGGCCATCGCCCTGGCGACCTCCGCCATGGCCGAAGGCACCGACTTGCAGGCACTGGAACAGGCTGCACGCGCCGAAGGCGTGGTGAATAGCGTGGGGATGCCCGATAGCTGGGCTAACTGGAAGGACACCTGGAGCGACCTGAATAGCAAGTACGGCCTCAAGCACTCCGACACCGACATGAGCTCGGCACAGGAGATCGCCAAGTTCGCCGCCGAAAAGGACAATGCCACCGCCGATATCGGTGACGTCGGCGCCGCCTTTGGTCCCATCGCCGTGCAGCAGGGCGTGACCCAGCCGTACAAGCCGAGCACCTGGGAACAGATCCCGAGCTGGGCCAAGGACGCCGATGGTCACTGGATGCTGGCGTACACCGGCTCCATCGCCTTCATCGTCAACAAGCAACTGGTCAAGGATGTACCGAAATCCTGGGCCGACCTGAAGAACGGCAAGTACCGCGTCGCCATCGGTGACGTCAGCGCTGCAGCCCAGGCCGTGAACGGCGTGCTGGCTGCCGCCATCGCCAATGGCGGTGACGAGAAAAACATCCAACCGGGCCTGGACTTCTTCGCCGCCATCGCCGAGCAGGGCCGCCTGTCGCTGTCCAACCCGACCATCCAGACCCTGGAAAAGGGTGAAGTGGAAGTCGGTATCGTCTGGGACTTCAACGGCCTGTCGTACCGCGACCAGATCGACCCCAACCGCTTCGAGGTGCTGATCCCGTCCGATGGTTCGGTGATCTCCGGCTACACCACCATCATCAACAAGTACGCCAAGAACCCAAACGCGGCCAAGCTGGCGCGTGAGTACATCCTCTCCGACGCCGGCCAGATCAACCTGGCCAAAGGCAATGCCCGACCGATCCGCGCCGAGCACCTGACCCTGCCGGCCGAGGTGCAGGCCAAGTTGCTGCCCAACGAGCAGTACACCAAGGTCAAGCCAATCGCCGACGCGGCTGCCTGGGAAACCACTTCCAAGGCACTGCCACAGATGTGGCAAGAGAACGTGATCATCAATATGGAATAACCCGCGCTCGGTGGGAGGCGCTTCAGCGGCGACAGTCGCGGCTGAAGCCCCTCCCACAAGCTGCTCCCGCAGCCAATACCTGTAGGAGCGGCTGGGCGGCATTCCGCTTCAGCCGCGAAACGCTTCCATCGTTTTTCAGGATTCCCCATGCCTTCCAAGGTCATCCTCGTCGTGCTCGACGGCCTTAGCCACTCGGTGGCGCAACATGCCATGGGCCACCTGCACGCCTGGTGCGACGCCGGGCGCGCGGCGTTCTACCGCCTCGACTGCGAGCTGCCGGCACTGTCGCGCCCGCTCTACGAGGCCATCCTCACTGGCGTGCGCCCCATCGACAGCGGCATCGTGCACAACGATGTTTCGCGCCTGTCGCGCGAACGCAGCCTCTTTCACTACGCCCACGATGCCGGTCTGAGCACCGCCGCCGCGGCCTATCACTGGGTCAGCGAGTTGTACAATCGCTCGCCCTTCGTCGCCGTGCGCGACCGGCATACCTGCGATGAATCGCTGCCGATCCAGCATGGTCACTTCTATTACGCCGACCACTACCCGGACTCGCACCTGTTCGTCGACGCCGAGAGCCTGCGTTTGCAGCACACGCCAGACCTGCTGCTGGTGCACCCGATGAACATCGACGACGCCGGCCACAAGCACGGCCTGGACAGTTCCCAGTACCGCAACGCCGCACGGATGGCCGACGTGCTGCTGGCCGACCATCTGCAGAACTGGGTCGATGCCGGCTATCAGGTGCTGGTCACCGCCGACCACGGCATGAACGTCGACCGTTCGCACAATGGCCTGCTGCCAGAAGAGCGCCAGGTGCCACTGTTCGTCATCGGTGATGCCTTCAGCCTCGATGCCAATGCGCGCCCACGCCAGCTCGAACTGTGCGGCAGCATCTGCCAGTTGCTCGGTGTCCCGCACGACAAACCCTACTGCTCGGAGTTGCTGAAATGAGCGCGCCATCCTCCCTGCGACGCTGGCTGCCGCTGTTGTGCCTGCTGCCCTTCACCCTGTTCTTCCTGGTGTTCCAGGTGGCGCCACTGGTGTGGGTGGCGGTCAATAGTCTGAACAGTCCCGCTGGCTGGGGCCTGGGCAATTTCGAGAAGATCTTCGCCTCCAGGTTCTATATGCAGGCGATCAAGCACAGCCTGGAAATCGCCTTCTGGTCGAGCCTGTTCGGCATGGCCATCGCCATCCTCGGCAGCTACTCGCTGCGCCAGGTGGACTCGAAGCTGCGCGACTTCGTCATCGCCTTCTCCAACATGACCAGCAACTTCGCCGGGGTGCCACTGGCCTTCGCCTTCATCATCCTGCTCGGCTTCAATGGCGCGCTGACCCTGCTGCTGATCCAGCTCGGCCTGATCGAGGGCTTCAACCTCTACTCGAAGAACGGCCTGATCGTGCTCTACACCTACTTCCAGATTCCGCTCGGCGTGCTGCTGCTCTACCCCGCCTTCGACGCCCTGCGTCAGGACTGGCGTGAGTCCGCAGCATTGCTCGGTGCCGGCACCTGGGACTTCTGGCGCCACATCGGCCTGCCGGTGCTGACCCCGGCGCTGCTCGGCACCTTCGTCATCCTCCTGGCCAATGCCCTGGGTGCCTACGCCACGGTGTATTACCTCACTACCGGCAACTTCAACGTGCTGCCGATCCGCATCGCGGCGATGGTCTCCGGCGACATCTCGCTGGACCCGAACCTGGCCAGCGCCCTGTCGATGATCCTGGTCGGGCTGATGGTACTGATCACCGCCGTCCACCAGTTGCTGCTGAAAAGGAGCCAGCATGTCACGCGCTAACAGGCCGTTTAAAAACGTAGGCGAGGCCGCCGATGCGAGGCAAAAACAGGCGAAAAAGCGGAGTTTACAAGCTGTAAATGAGCATTTTGAGCCTGGTTTTAACGAAGCAGCGGCAACGCAGGTAGTGTTTAAACCGCCTGTGAAAGCCCCCACCGCCAGCCTTTACCACCGCATCGTGGTCTGGCTGCTGTTCCTCATCCTGCTGCTGCCGCTGGCCGGTACCCTGCTCTACTCGCTATCCACCAGTTGGTCGGCGACCATCCTGCCGGACGGCCTGACACTGAAGTGGTACGCCGCGCTGTGGAGTGATGAGCGCTTCCTGCGCGCCTTCGGCCAATCGCTGCTGGTGTGCTTCGGCGCCCTGGCGTTATCGGTGGTGTTGATCCTGCCGCTGATGTTCGTGGTGCATTACCACTTCCCCAAGCTCGACACGCTGATGAACGTGCTGATCCTGCTGCCGTTCGCCGTGCCGCCGGTGGTGTCCTCGGTGGGCCTGTTGCAGCTCTACGGCTCTGGACCACTGGCGATGACCGGCACGCCGTGGATTCTGCTTGGCTGCTACTTCACCATTGCCCTGCCGTTCATGTACCGCGCCATCGCCAACAACCTGCAGGCGATCAATCTGCGCGACCTGATGGACGCTGCTCACCTGCTTGGCGCCAGTACCTGGAAGGCGGCCTTCCTGGTGGTGCTGCCGAACCTGCGCAAGGGCCTGATGGTGTCGTTGTTCCTCTCCTTCAGCTTCCTGTTCGGCGAGTTCGTCTTCGCCAACATGCTGGTCGGCACCCGCTATGAAACCCTGCAGGTGTACCTGAACAACATGCGCAACAGCAGCGGCCACTTCAACAGTGCACTGGTGATTTCCTACTTCTTCTTCGTCCTGGTATTCACCTGGGCGGCCAACCGTTTGAACAGGGACAAGGCATGAGCTTGCTGAGCATCCATAACCTGCATAAAAGCTACGGCGACACCCGTATCTTCAGCGACATCAACTGCGAGATCGGCCAGGGCGAGTTCGTCACCCTGCTCGGCCCCTCCGGCTGCGGCAAGTCCACCCTGCTGCGTTGCATCGCCGGGCTGACCGACGTCGACGGCGGGCAGATCAATCTCGGTGGCGAAGACCTGGTGCCGCTGCCGCCGCAAAAACGCGGTATCGGCATGGTGTTCCAGAGCTATGCGCTGTTCCCCAACATGAGCGTGGCGCAGAACGTCGCCTTCGGCCTGCGCATGCAGAAAGTGGCCAGAGACGAAAGCGAGCAGCGCGTGCGTGAGGCTCTAGAGATGGTCGAGCTGGGCGACTTTTCCGCGCGCTATCCGCACCAGCTCTCCGGCGGCCAATGCCAGCGCGTGGCCCTGGCCCGCTCGCTGGTCACCCGCCCGCGCCTGCTGCTGCTCGACGAGCCGTTGTCGGCTCTCGATGCACGTATCCGCAAACACCTGCGCGAACAGATCCGCGCCATCCAGCAGGAACTGAACCTGACCACCATCTTCGTCACTCACGATCAGGAGGAAGCGCTGACCATGAGCGACCGCATCTTCCTGATGAATGCCGGCCAGATCGTCCAGAGCGGCGACGCCGAAACTCTCTACACCGCGCCGGTGGATGCCTTCGCCGCCGGGTTCATCGGCAACTACAACCTGCTCGAGGCCGATGCCGCCAGCCGCCTGCTGCTGCGCCCGGTCAACAGTCGTGTAGCAATTCGCCCGGAGGCGATCCAGATCGGCGGGGCGGGAATCGAAGGCACCATTGTCAGCCACAGCCTGCTGGGTAACGTCGTGCGCTACCGGGTCGAGGCCCGCGGCGTGCAACTGCTGGTGGACGTGCTCAATCGCTCCGCCGCCGACCTGCACCACAATGGCCAGAGTGTCAGCCTGGCCATTGGTGCCGATGCAATCCGGGAGGTGGCGTGATGGCCCTGGCGATTTTCGACCTCGACGAAACCCTGATTCACGGGGATTGCGCCAGCCTGTGGACACAGGAAATGGTCAAGATCGGCTGGGCCGATGGCGACTCCTTCCTGGCCCACGAGCAGGAGCTGATGCGCCAATACGCCGCCGGCACCCTGGCCATGGAGGACTACATGGCCTTCACCCTGTCGCCGCTGGTTGGCCGCACGCCCGAGGAGGTCGCCCATGTGGTCGAGCCCTTCGTCGAGGACGTGATCGAGCCGATCTTCTACAGTGACGCCAGCCGCACCCTGGCCGCGCACCGCGCCGCCGGCGACCGCTTGCTGGTGATCTCCGCCTCGGCGCATTTTCTGGTCAGCGCCATCGCCGAACGCTTCGGCATCGACGAGGTGCTGGCCATCGATTTGGAGCTGCAGCACGGCTTCTACAGTGGTCGCACCGAAGGCGTACTGACCTATCGCGAAGGCAAGGTGACACGTCTGCATGCCTGGCTCGCCGAGCAGAACGAAAGCCTCGTTGGCGCCAGCTTCTACTCCGACTCGCGCAACGACCTGCCGCTGCTGCAGTTGGTCGACAAGCCCTTCACCGTCAATCCCGACCCGACTCTGCGCGCCCATGCCGAGCAGGCTGGCTGGCCGATTCTCAATTGGCGCTGATCCTGTCGTAAGGTGTGGCGGGGCCGCCCAGTTTCAAGGTGCGCATAGCGCACCCTACCCGGCCCCGTGACGCCCTATTGGCTCATGATCCCTTCGCAGGCCTCGATCAACGCCGCCGCCAATTCCCTTGCATAGCCGGGCAACTGGTTGCGCGCATGCAAGGCCACTTCCACCGGCGCAACCGGGGCGAAGCCTTCGGCCTCACCCAGTTCGCGGTGTGCAGCGGTGATCAACCGGCGCGGCAGCAGGGTCAGGCCCAGGCCACCTTCGGCCGCGGCGCTGACGCCAGGCAAACTGCTGCTGACATAGGCGATACGCCAGGGCTTGCCCATGGCATCCAGCGCGTGGGTCATCTCCAGGCGATACAGGCCGTTGGGTGGGAATACCGCCAGCGGCACCGGGTTGCGCGCCAGTACCGGGCGCGCGCGGCTGTCGAGCCAGGCCACCGGCTCAGCCCAGCTGGCCAGGCCTTTGGCACTGCCGGCGCGCTGCTTGATCAACGCCAGGTCCAGTTCGCCGGCATTGAACGCGCGCCAGACGTCATGACTGAGGCCACTGGTGATCTCCAGGCGAATGCCCGGATGCGCGTCGGCGAAATCGGCCAGATAAGGGGTCAGGCTATTGGCGGCGAAATCGTCCGGCACGCCGAGGCGCACCTCGCCTTCCACCGCACTTTGCCCGAGCGCCAGCATGGCTTCGTCCATCAGTGCGACGATGCGGTTGGCGTAACCCAGCAGGCGTTCACCCTCGGTGGTGGTCACTACGTAGCGGCCACTGCGATCGAGCAACTCGGCGCCGAGCTGCTCCTCCAGGCGCCGCACCTGCTGGCTGACCGTGGACTGGGTCAGGTGCAGGCTGGCAGCGGCGCGGGTAAAGCCACCGGTCTGCACAACGGTCAGAAAACTGCGTAACAACACCGGATCGAGCATAGCGCCACCCATCATGAAACCCACTGACAGGCATTCTACTATTTAATTTCCGAATCCAGCCGCGAATTCCTATAGTGCATGGGAGCCAATTTTCCGCTCGGGGATCGAACCCCGAGCCCTTCACCCGCCGAGGCAACCTCTCGATGAGCAAATCGCCCTACTACTACGCACCGCATGGCGGTCACCCAGGTCAGGATCAACTGCTGACCGACCGCGCCATGTTCACCGAAGCCTACGCCGTGATCCCCAAAGGCGTGATGCGTGACATCGTCACCAGCCACCTGCCGTTCTGGGACAACATGCGCATGTGGGTCATCGCTCGCCCGCTGACCGGCTTCGCAGAGACCTTCTCGCAATACATCGTCGAAGTCGGCCCGAACGGCGGCAGCGACAAGCCAGAGCTGGACCCGACCGCCGAAGGCGTGATCTTCGTCGTCGAAGGCACCTGCGACCTGAGCCTCAACGGCACCCAGCATGCCCTGCGTCCTGGCAGCTACGCCTTCATCCCGCCAGAAAGCGATTGGTCGCTGCGCAACAACGGCAGCGAAGCCGTGCGCTTCCACTGGCTGCGCAAGGCCTACCAACCGGTCGAAGGCGTGCCGTATCCGGAAGCCTTCGTCACCCACGAGCAGGACATCGAGCCAATCGTCATGCCCGGCACCGAAGGCCGCTGGAGCACCACGCGCTTCGTCGAGATCAGCGATATGCGTCATGACATGCACGTCAACATTGTCAACTTCGAGCCGGGCGGCGTGATTCCCTTCGCCGAAACCCACGTCATGGAACACGGCCTGTACGTGCTGGAAGGCAAGGCGGTGTATCGCCTGAACCAGGACTGGGTCGAGGTCGAGGCTGGCGACTTCATGTGGCTGCGCGCCTTCTGCCCGCAGGCCTGCTACGCCGGCGGCCCGAGCCGCTTCCGCTACCTGCTGTACAAGGATGTGAACCGCCAGATGCCGCTGACTCTGGGCGGTCTGAAGCGCTGAGCGCGCCGCCCCAGGGACGGGGCGTAACTGTGGGAGCGAGCTCTGCTCGCGAATCGCTTGGATTGCGATATTCGCGAGCAGAGCTCGCTCCTACGGATGTCTTTAAACGCAAAGGCCACCCGAAGGTGGCCTTTGTCGTTCCAGCGTTGCGATCAGCTATGGCGGATCAGGTGATCGAAGGCGGATAGCGAAGCCTTCGAGCCCTCGCCCATGGCGATGACGATCTGCTTGTACGGCACGGTGGTCACGTCACCGGCGGCGAAGACACCGGGGATGTTGGTAGCGCCCTTGGCATCGATGACGATCTCACCGAAGCGGCTCAGCTCGACGGTGCCCTTGAGCCAGTCGCTGTTGGGCAGCAGACCGATCTGCACGAAGATGCCTTCCAGCTCGACGGTGTGCAGCTCCTCGGTGGTGCGATCCTTGTACACCAGGCCGGTGACCTTCTGGCCGTCACCCTTGACCTCAGTAGTCTGCGCGCTCTTGATCACGGTCACGTTCGGCAGGCTGTTGAGTTTTTTCTGCAGTACGGCGTCGGCACGCAGGGTATCGGCGAATTCCAGCAGGGTCACGTGAGCGACGATGCCGGCCAGGTCGATGGCTGCTTCGACGCCAGAGTTACCGCCGCCGATCACCGCCACGCGCTTGCCCTTGAACAGCGGGCCGTCGCAGTGCGGGCAGAAACACACGCCCTTGGCCTTGTACTCCTGCTCGCCGGGTACACCCATCTCGCGCCAGCGCGCGCCGGTGGAGAGAATTACGGTCTTGGCCTTGAGCGAAGCGCCGTTCTCGAACTTCACTTCGTGCAGGCCGCCTTCGCTGCTGGCCGGCACCAGAGCCGACGCACGTTGCAGATTCATCACGTCGACGTCGTACTCCTTGACGTGTTCTTCCAGCGCACGCACCAGTTTCGGACCTTCGGTTTCCTTGACCGAGATGAAGTTCTCGATAGCCATGGTGTCCAGCACCTGACCGCCGAAGCGCTCGGCAGCGATAGCGGTGCGGATGCCCTTGCGCGCAGCGTAGATGGCCGCTGCGGCGCCAGCCGGGCCACCGCCGACCACCAGCACGTCGAAGGCTTCCTTGGCACTCATTTTCTCGGCATCGCGATTGGCGGCGCCGGTGTCGATCTTGGCGAGGATTTCCTTCACGTCCATGCGACCGGAAGCGAAGACCTCACCGTTCAGGTAGATGCTCGGCACGGCCATGACCTGGCGACGCTCGACTTCTTCCTGGAACAGCGCACCGTCGATGGAGACGTTGCGGATATTGGGGTTGAGCACGGCCATCAGGTTCAGCGCCTGAACCACGTCCGGGCAGTTCTGGCAGGAGAGCGAGAAATAGGTCTCGAACTCGAACTTGCCTTCGATGCTCTTGATCTGCGCGATGGTGTCGGCATCCAGCTTGGAAGGATGGCCGCCCACCTGCAGCAGTGCCAGCACCAACGAGGTGAACTCGTGGCCCATGGGGATACCGGCGAAGGCAACGCCGGTGTCTTCGCACGGACGATTCAGGGCGAAGGACGGACGGCGGGCATCGTTGCCGTCGGTCTTGAGAGTGATCTTGTCGGTCAGGCCGACGATGTCTTGCAGCAGCCCGAGCAGTTCCTGGGATTTTTCGCCGTCATCGAGGGACGCGACGATCTCGAACGGCTGGGTGACCTTTTCCAGGTAGGCCTTCAACTGGGCTTTAAGATTGGCGTCCAACATGGCGGAAATTCCTCAAATATGAAAATTCGGGCAATAAAATGCCCGGACGGATCGCGCCCGGGCATCGGGCACCACAAGGGCCGGTAAATGGCCCAAACAGCGCAGAGTTGGTCCTTTCCAACCTGAGACAGGCCGGAAAGGAAGTCGGCAAATTTAGATCTTGCCAACCAGGTCCAGCGAAGGAGCCAGAGTCTTCTCGCCTTCCTTCCACTTGGCCGGGCAAACCTGACCCGGGTTGGCGGCGGTGTACTGAGCAGCCTTCAGCTTGCGCAGGGTCTCGGAAACGTCACGAGCGATCTCGTTGGAGTGGATTTCCAGAGTCTTGATCTGACCTTCCGGGTTGATGATGAAGGTGCCACGCAGAGCCAGGCCTTCTTCCGGGATGTGCACGCCGAAAGCGTTGGTCAGCTGGTGGGTCGGGTCACCGATCAGCGGGAACTGAGCCTTGCCAACGGCCGGCGAAGTTTCGTGCCAGACCTTGTGCGAGAAGTGAGTGTCGGTGGTCACGATGTAGACCTCGGCACCAGCCTTCTGGAACTCGGCGTAGTTGTTGGCAGCGTCTTCGATTTCGGTCGGGCAGTTGAAGGTGAAGGCAGCCGGCATGAAAATCAGCACGGACCACTTGCCCTGCAGGCTCTGCTCGGTGACTTCGATGAACTCACCGTTGTGGAAAGCATTGACCTTGAACGGCTGAACTTGAGTATTGATGAGGGACATCTCTGACTCCTTCTAAGGTTTCTGTGAGGGTTGAAATCTACGGTCGCTATATTAGCCACCTAACGGAAAAAAGCTTATTGATTACGGGCATGATATCGATTGAATGCACCAATCGATAGCACAGCCCACGCCAGGCGCGGGCTGCAGTACTAGCTCAGGCCAGGCTGGGGTCAATCAGCAACGCCAGTTTACCCGCGACCTGGTTACCGGCGAGTGTCTGGAATGCTGTTTCACTGTCTTCGATGGCAAAACTGCGCTCAAGTTGCGGCTTCAGACGCCCTTCCGCGAACAACGGCCAGACCTGTTGCTGCAGATCGCGCAAGAGGTCAGCCTTGAACTGATCGTCGCGATTGCGCAAGGTCGAACCAGTCAGCTGAATGCGCTTGCCCAGCACCTGGGCCAGGTCCAGCGAGGCCTCGCGCCCGCCCATCAGGCCAATGTTGATCCAGCGTCCGTCCAGCGCCAACAAAGCCAGATTGAGCGCCGCATACTGCCCGCCGACCGGATCGAGAATCACATCGAACGGCCCGAAGTCGCGCAGCGCGTGCAGATCCTCACCACGCAGAGCACCGCCCTGAGCACCGAGCGCCTCGCAATAGGCCAGTCGTTCTGGCGAGCCAACGCTGACCCAGCACGGGCTGCCGAATGCCTTGCACAGCTGGATCGCTGCCGAGCCGACACCGCTGGCGCCGGCATGCAGCAGGACTTTTTCACCCGGGCGCAGGGCGCCGAGCTGGAACAGGTTGAGCCAGGCCGTGGCGTAAACCTCCGGCACCACAGCAGCCTCGACCAGGCTCAGCCCCTCGGGCACCGGCATGGCGTGGCGCGCATCGAGCACCACCTCCTCGGCCATACCACCGCCAGCGAGCAGACAGCAGACCCGATCACCCACCTGCCAGGCGCTGCCGGCGCCGACTTCGACAACTACACCCGAACATTCCAACCCGAGCGCCTGGCTCGCGCCTGGAGGCGGCGGATAGAGCCCGGCGCGTTGCAACAGATCAGCCCGATTGAGCCCAGCGGCGGCCACCTTCACGCGAATCTGTCCTGCATCACAGGTCTGCGCCGGTTGTTCCAGCCACTGTGCACGCCCTTCGACGCCTTGCAATGCCTTCATGCTGCCTCCATAGTGCAAGTGAACCGAGCCCAGCGCTGACCGCTGGGCTTTTGTCTAGCGCCAACGGAACCTGGCGCCCTCAGATACGGCCTAATATGCGTTATCACCTGCCACTACGTCGAATCAGCATGAAGCGATCTCTAGCAAGCACCGCCCTCGCCCTCGTACTCGGCTTCAGTGCCCTGCCGCTGGCGGCCAAGACCACTACAGCGACCAGTTGGGACTACCTGCAGCCGGACCGCGACCAGGTGATTGCCAGCCTCAACGTAGTGGAACTGCTCAAGCGCCACCACTACAACAAGCCGCCGCTCAATGACGAGCGTTCGATTCAGATCTATGACAACTACCTGAAGTTGCTCGATCCGTCTCGCAGCTACTTCACTGCGGCCGACATCGCCGAATTCAACCAGTGGCGCACCAAGTTCGATGACCTGCTGAAAAGCGGTGACCTCGAGCCAGGCTTCACCATCTATCGTCGTCACCTGACCCGCCTGGAAGAGCGCCTGAACTTTGCCCTGGGCGAGCTGGGCAAAGGCGTCGACAAGATCGATTTCACCATCGATGAAGAGTTGCAGGTCGATCGCGAGAAAGCCCCATGGGCCAAGGATCGCGCCGAGCTCGATGAACTCTGGCGCAAACGCGTCAAGGACGAAGTGCTGCGCCTGAAGATCGCTGGCAAGGAAACCAAGGACATCCAGGAACTGCTGACCAAGCGCTACAAGAATCAGTTGGCGCGCCTCAAGCAGACCCGTGGCGAGGACGTGTTCCAGGCTTACATCAATGCCTTCGCCACCACCTACGACCCGCACACCACTTATCTGTCGCCGGATAACGCAGAAAACTTCGACATCAACATGAGCCTGTCGCTCGAAGGCATCGGCGCCGTCCTGCAAAGCGACAACGAGCACGTCAAGGTAGTACGCCTGGTGCCTGCCGGCCCGGCCGAAAAGAGCAAGCAGATCGCTCCAGCCGACAAGATCGTAGGCGTTGCCCAAGGCAACGACGATATGGTCGACGTGATCGGCTGGCGCCTGGACGAAGTGGTCAAGCTGATTCGTGGCCCGAAAGGTTCCACCGTACGCCTGGAAGTGATCCCGGCCAGCAATCCACCCAGCGACCAGACCAGCAAGGTGGTCACCATCACCCGTGAAGCGGTCAAGCTGGAAGAGCAAGCAGCCAAGAAAAAGGTCCTGGAACTCAAGCATGATGGTCGTGACTACAAGCTTGGCGTGATCGAACTGCCAGCCTTCTACCTCGACTTCAAGGCTTTCCGCGCTGGCGACCCGAACTACAAGAGCACCACCCGTGACGTCAAACGCCTGCTCGATGAGCTGCAGGCCGAAAAAGTCGACGGCGTGGTCATCGACCTGCGCAACAACGGCGGTGGCTCGCTGCAGGAAGCCACCGAGCTGACCAGCCTGTTCATCGAGCAAGGCCCCACCGTACTGGTGCGCAATGCCGACGGCCGCGTCGACGTGCTCGCCGACGAGAACAAGGGCATCTACTACACCGGCCCGCTGGCCGTGCTGGTCAACCGCCTGTCCGCGTCGGCCTCGGAAATCTTCGCCGGCGCCATGCAGGACTACCACCGCGCGCTGATTCTCGGGGGCCAGACCTTCGGCAAGGGCACGGTGCAGACCATCCAGCCGCTCAACCATGGCGAACTGAAACTGACCCTGGCCAAGTTCTATCGCGTGTCCGGCCAGAGCACCCAGCATCAGGGCGTGATCCCCGACATCCTCTATCCGGACGTCATGGACACCAAGGACATCGGCGAAAGTGCCCTGCCCGCTGCGCTGCCCTGGGACAGCATCCGCCCGGCGATCACCCCCGAACTGGACCCGATCAAGCCCTTCCTGACCGAGCTGAAAGCCCGTCACGATCAGCGCACCATCAAGGACCCGGACTTCGTCTTCACCCGCGATCGCCTTACCCTGGCCAAGAAACTGATGGCAGAAACCACCGTCAGCCTCAACGAGCAAGCACGCCGTGCGCGCCAGGCTGAAGTCGAAGCCAAGCAACTGGCACTGGAGAACAACCGCCGCCAGGCCAAGGGTGAAGAGCCACTCAAGGAACTGGCCAAGGAAGACGAAGATGCACTGCCAGTCGCCGATGAGAAGAGCACGCCGGAAGACGATGCCTACCTCTCGGAAAGTGGGCGCATCCTGCTCGACTACCTGGGCCTGAACCCCTCGTTGGCGCTGCACTGAGACGACTCATCGAGCGTCATCATATCGTCATCGAACTGTCGTGAAATGAAGGGCCGGCCATAAGCCGGCCCTTCGTTTTTCTACAGATCGAGAACACCATGACCGTCACCGAGCAGTTGAGCGCGCTGGGCAACATCCTCGCTCACGGCGACCTCAGTAGCCTGTTCCAGCCTATCGTCTCGCTGTCCGAACAGCGCATCCTCGGCTATGAGGCACTGACCCGTGGCCCTTCCAACAGTCCACTGCACTCGCCATTGACGCTGTTCGCTGTCGCCCGTCACGCAGGGCGCCTGAGCGAGCTGGAAATGGCTTGCCGCAAGAGTGCCTGCAGAGGCTTCAGCGCACAGGGCCTGGACGGCAAGCTGTTTCTCAACGTCTCGCCGGAGTCGCTGCTCGACCCCAGCCACCAACCAGGGCGCACCCTGAAATTGCTGCAGGCTTTCGGCATCCCGCCCAGCCAGGTGGTGATCGAACTCACCGAACAGTCGCCCACGGAAGACTTCGCGCTGCTCGACAACGCTCTGCACCACTATCGCGCCATGGGCTTTTCCATCGCGCTGGACGATCTGGGCGCTGGATACTCCAGCCTGCGCCTGTGGTCGGAACTGCGCCCGGAGTACGTGAAGATCGACCGCCACTTCATCGATGGCATTCATCAGGACGCAGTGAAGCGCGAGTTCGTCGGCTCGATCCTGAAAATGGCTGAAGCATCTCGGGCCCAGGTGATTGCCGAAGGGATCGAGCTGCCCGAAGAACTGGCCGTACTGGCGGAAATGGGGGTCGATCTGGTGCAGGGCTACCTGCTCAGCAGGCCGCAGGAAAAACCACCACGCGATGCCCGCCAACTGCTGCCCCTGGTGCAGAGCAATCAAGCCAGCCTCTGTGAAGACAGCCATGACCTCAGTGCCCTGCTCAACGACCAACCCGCAGTCGACCAGCACACGGCCATCGCCGAGGTATTGGATGTCTTCCGTGCCCAGGCCAACCTCAACTCCCTGGCGGTACTGGATGCGCAGCGTCAGCCGGTGGGTATCGTCCACCGCCACTCGCTGTCCGAGGCGCTGCTAAAGCCCTTCGCCACCGACCTGTTCGCACGCAAACCCATCAGCCGCCTGATGAGCCAGGATTTCCTGGCCGTGGAGCTGACGCAGTCACTGCAGAAGGTCAGTCGCCTGCTCACCAGCCGTGCACGCCAGCGTATCGAGGAAGACTTCATCATCATCCAGAACGGCCGCTACCTGGGCCTGGGCAGGGTCATCGACGTGCTCAAACTGATCACCGAGCAAAAGCTGCAGCAGGCACGTCACGCCAATCCGCTGACCCTGCTGCCAGGCAACGTGCCGATCCAGCAATGCCTGAGTCGCCTGCTGCAACAGCAGCGCGAAGCTGCGGTGTGCTACGTGGATCTCGACAGCTTCAAACCCTTCAACGATCTCTACGGCTATGCCAAGGGCGACGAGGTATTGCTGTGCCTGGCGCAATGCCTGAACGATCGGGTCGATCCGGCGCGCGACTTCGTCGGGCATATCGGTGGTGACGACTTCATGCTGGTGCTTGGCTCATCCGACTGGCGCGAAAAACTCGGCAAACTGATCGAGGACTTCCAGAATCAGTGCCGACGCTTCTACCGTGACGAGCATCTGCAGGCCGGCTGCTTCATCGCCCACAACCGCCATGGACAACGCCAAGAATACGCACTGTTGTCACTGTCGATCGGCGTAGTACACGTGAGAGCGGAAGACTGCGCGCTGCTCGATGCCTCGCGCCTGGCCGAGCTGGCCTCCGAAGCCAAGCGCCAGGCCAAGGCCGTGCCTGGCTACAGCCTGCATATCCTCGAAGGCTCAGCGGCCTGAGGGAAGCCCCTGGTTGGCCATGGCGGCATAGCGCTCTGCGGCTTGCGGGTCCGGCTCAAGTCCCGGCGCACCGTCGCGGTAGAGCAGGCTCAGGCGGTTGGCAGCCAGAGGATGACCGGCAGCCAAGGCCATCTCCCACCAACGCACTGCTTGCGAGGCATCCGGAGCCTGCCGTGTGTCGCCCTGCAACGCCTGCACGCCTAACTGATAGGCGGCCTTGCCGTCACCGCCATTAGCGGCCAAACGCAGCAACCTCAGCCCCTCCTCGCGCGCGCCAAGACCCTGGCCGCGAAACAGCAGGATATGCCCGTAGAAACTCTGCGCAGCGGTGTCACCGAGATTGGCCATGCGCCCGTATTGGCCCTGCATCCATTGCCACAGACGCGGCTGACGCAACGCCGCCGGCCAGTGAAACAGACGCCGTGCCAGCCAGTAGCCCAGCTGCGCGCGCAGTTGCCAGAGCCACCTAGACATCGGCGGGGTAGTCGAACTCGAACACCCTGACCACCTCGGCAGCGTGCCAGGAGGCGGCTGCCACGCCATCGGAGGCGCCGCTGAAACGTCCCAGACGTGTCACGCAGTCGAAGAATCCGGTACGCGGCAGGCGGCTGGCGCCCTGGCTGATCACCAGTGAGCTGCGCAGCGGTCGTTCGGCGCGTGCATCCAGTGCAGCCAAGTGCTCCAGTGCAGCGGTCAGGGTCTGCATGGCTGGCGTCGGCAGATCGAGACGCTCGATCAGTGCCCGGTAGGTTAGCAGGTGGCGCTGACGACGGGCGTCGTCCAGCTCGGTCAGCAATGCCTGCCAGTGTTGGCGACTGATACGCACGCTCAAGACCAGCCCTCCAGCCCCAGTTCCCAGGCCAGCGAACGCAGAATCGCAGCGTCAGGTTGACGTTCGCCACTTTCGATCATGGCTAGATAGTGAGGGCTGATGCCGACGCTGCGAGCCAGCGCTTCCGCGCTCAGGCCCTTGGCTTCGCGTAACGTTTGCAATTGCGCCAGAGGTGCGCGATTGGCTGAAGGCGTTGGCGATGGCGCAACGGTCGCGGCAACCTCCTGGCAACCTGCGGCTTGCAACAAGGCCTGATAATCGGCCCAGGGCAGCACGGCGTATTCCGGCTCGCCATCACGGGCAATGATTTGCACACTCATGAGTCTCTCCGTTGGAAAGCAGGGCCGACAGCCTCGACCCCTTCCTTGCAAGCGGCCATCTTAACAGGCGTCTGCCGCCGGGGCGTGATCCATGCTGCCAAGGTAGCAAGATGCGGTACTCGCCATGACCGAGTGAGTCGGCAGCCCGCCGCACTCATGACCCGAAAGACTCAGTGACTCAGCCGGCAGGCCCCGCAATGGCCGAACGAATCATCAGGAATGCAGCGGATCGACCCGCTCCGCAGCCGGTAACTGCTCGATCAGCACCAGGCGCTCCGGGCTTTGTCTGTCACGCCATACCTTGAACGCTTCGAGCTCGCCATGCCAGGTGCGCATCACCCAGGCCAGCACGGCCAGGTCATCGACGAAACCGACCCCGACCAGCCAGTCGGGAATGGCATCGAACGGGGTGATGAAGTACAGCAGAGCAGCCACCACCATCAACAGAGCCTGACTGCTGATCTGCCGGTATTCGCCCTTGAACCAGGCCAGGCTGAGTGCACGCAGCAGTTGCAGGTCCTCTTTGAGGGCGGCGAAGCGCTGTCCTTGCGGTGTGCGCTTGTCTGCCAGATCGCGGAGCAACTCCGGTAACCGGCCCTCACGCAGAAAGCGGGCAGCCAGCGGCAGGTAACGCGTCAATTTCCAGGGAGTTTTCATTCGGCCTCCTCGGCAAGCCAGGCAGTATCAGGGCTCACCTCGCTTATCCACCGAAGCTGTGGATAAATCTGTGCAAAGTCTTTCGACAAGCTTATCAAAGCCCCGTGCCACGGGGCCTCGAGTTAGATCGGATATTTTTTATACAGCATATAAAATCCATGAAAATCAACAAGTTGCTGATTGACACGAGCACGACTCAGTTGTAGCTCAGACTTGTTAGGAATGTTTCCCATGATGTGCATAAGCGTAACACCCTGACCACCACATCCTGGTTTACACCGCCCCAGAAACGACAACGCCCCGTCAAGACGGGGCGTTGTACACCAGTACCGAGTGTTACTGCTCGGTCGGCTCGGCGGCGGCCTGATCCTTGATGCCGATCAGTTCCAGATCGAACACCAGTACCGAGTTGGCCGGGATGGCTGGAGACGGGCTCTGCTCGCCGTAGGCCAGCTCACTGGGGATGTACAGTTTGTACTTCTCGCCAACATGCATCAGTTGCAGACCCTCGACCCAACCCGGGATCACGCCGCCGACCGGCAGGTCGATGGGGCTACCACGAGCAACGGAGCTGTCGAACACGCTGCCGTCGGTCAGTTTGCCTTCGTAGTGAACGGTCACTACGTCGCTTTCCTTCGGCTGGGCACCGTCGGTTTTCTTGATTACTTCGTACTGCAGGCCAGAAGCGGTGGTGACAACACCTTCGCGCTTGCCATTTTCTTCAAGGAATTTCTTGCCGGCTTCAGCGGCTTCCTTGTTCAGCGCAGTCATGCGCTCTTCAGCACGGTTCTGCAGGAAGGAGAAGGCCTCGACCATCTCTTCGTCCTTGATGCGCGGCTCCTTCTTCGCCAGCGCGTCCTCGATACCCTGAGCGACGGCCTTGGAATCCAGATCATCCATGCCCTCTTCGGACAGGCTGCGACCCATGTTCAGGCCGATGCCGTAAGAGGCTTTCTGCGCTGGGCTCTTGAGTTCGACTTCGCTGGTTTGCGAATCGCAACCGGCAAGCACCAGGCCCACCAGGGCAACCGCTGCCGCCAAACGATGCTGTTTCATGCTTGTTCCTTGTAGATGCGCCCGAAGGCCGTCGTGTGAAAGCGCGAGCTTAGCAGTACGCCGCGATCACTGGCTACGGCATAGGAGCCAAGCAATGCGCATAAGTTCAAGCAAACAAAGGATTTTTCGAAGATTTCGGCGGACGCCGAAGAGTTGTCACAGGAGGGGATGAAGCGAGGAGAAGAATGGCGCAGCGGACGGGACTCGAACCCGCGACCCCCGGCGTGACAGGCCGGTATTCTAACCGACTGAACTACCGCTGCGCGTAACTGCGAGATTGGTGGGTGATGACGGGATCGAACCGCCGACCCTCTGCTTGTAAGGCAGATGCTCTCCCGGCTGAGCTAATCACCCTTCACTCTCGAAGTGGAGCGCATTCTAGAGAGCGATCCGGGCCTTGGCAAGCCCTCTTCGCAAAAAAATTTACCGGCGCAGCAAGAACTTAGGCGAGACCAGCGAATTTCCTCAGTGGCTCGTTGTCAGGGTTGGCCTGAGCACGCCAGCGGAGAATAATGCGCGCTCTGTGCCGGCGGACCGATCATGATCCTGTTGATGGCCCGCCACCTTCATCCGTCGCTGCGCGCCGGCTCGAGAGAGCCCAAGGATGGCGCCCGCCTGCGACTTCATCATCAATGGAGAATCACCCGCTCATGTGGTTTCGTAACCTGCTGGTTTACCGCCTCACCCAGGACATTCCTTTCGACGCCGAAGCGCTGGAGACCGCACTTTCCAGCAAGCCGGCACGTCCCTGCGCCAGCCAGGAGCTGACCACCTACGGCTTCACCGCTCCCTTTGGCAAAAGCGCCGATGCACCGCTGGTGCATGTCAGCGGCGATTTCCTGCTGATCGGCGCACGCAAGGAAGAACGCATCCTGCCGGGTTCGGTAGTGCGTGATGCGCTGAAGGAGAAGGTCGACGAGATCGAAAACACCCAGATGCGCAAGGTGTACAAGAAAGAGCGCGACCAGATCAAAGACGAGATCGTCCAGACCTTCCTGCCGCGCGCCTTCATCCGCAAATCCGGTACCTTCGCCGCCATCGCGCCGAAACAGGGCCTAATCCTGGTCGACAGCGCCAGCGCCAAGAAAGCTGAAGACCTGCTTTCCACCTTGCGTGAGGCCATCGGCTCGCTACCGGTGCGCCCGTTGTCGGTGAAGATCGCGCCGACCGCCACCCTCACCGACTGGCTGAAGAACCAGAGCGCCGCCGAAGGCTTCTTCGTCCTCGACGAGTGCGAGCTGCGTGACACCCACGAAGATGGCGGCGTGGTGCGCTGCAAGCGCCAGGACCTGACCAGCGAGGAAATCCAGCTGCACCTGTCCACTGGCAAGCAGGTCACCCAATTGTCACTGGCCTGGCAGGACAAGCTGTCCTTCGTGCTCGACGACAAGCTGACCATCAAGCGCCTGCGCTTCGAGGACGTACTGCAGGAGCAGGCCGAACAGGATGGCGGTGACGACGCACTGGCTCAGCAGGACGCCAGCTTCATCCTGATGATGATGACCCTGGTGGAGTTCCTGCCGGAGCTGTTCACCGCACTGGGCGGCGAAGAGATTCCGCAGGGGATCTGATGACCCGTAGGGTGGATCGGGGCGCGCAGCTGACGACCTTTTCATCCACCGCTCGGATCGACGGTGGACAAGCTTCGCGCTGTCCACCCTACCCGCTCAGACCAGCGACTCGAGGCTCTCGGTAAAGGCACTGGCGCCCTGCTCCGCCGTGCTGAAGTTGTGGCGCATGAAGGCGAACAGCTCGCGCCCGCAACCACTGGCCGGAGCAGGCCGCGCCGCCGGCTGGCGCGAGGCGAACTCCGCTTCGTCGACCCGCAGCAGCAGTTCACCGTTCTGACCATCGACGCGAATCAGATCGCCATCGCGCACCCGCGCCAGCGGCCCGCCATCGAAGGATTCCGGACAGACATGTATGGCCGCAGGGATCTTGCCTGAGGCGCCGGACATGCGCCCATCAGTGACCAGCGCCACCTTGAAACCGCGATCCTGCAGCACGCCCAGGTATGGCGTCATCTTGTGTAGCTCCGGCATACCGTTGCTGCGCGGCCCCTGAAAACGCACCACAGCGACGAAATCGCGCTCCAGCTTACCGGCCTTGAACGCTTCGACCAGATCCAGCTGATCCTCGAACACCAGCGCCGGCGCCTCCACCACCTGATGCTCGGGCGCCACCGCGGACACCTTCATCACCCCACGACCGAGATTGCCCTGCATCAGGCGCAGGCCGCCTTCTGCCGAGAACGGTCGCGCCACGGGGCGCAGCACACTTTCCTCCAGGCTCTCGGTCGGCCCGTCGCGCCAGACCAGCTTGCCGTCCTCGAGGAAGGGTTCACGGGTGTAGCGCGACAGACCGCGCCCGGCCACGGTATTGACCTCTTCATGCAGCAACCCGGCGTCGAGCAGCTCGCGAATCAGGAAGGCCATGCCGCCGGCAGCCTGGAAGTGATTGATGTCGGCCTTGCCATTGGGATAGACGTGGGCCAGGGTCGGCACCACTTCGGACAGATCGGCCATGTCCTGCCAGGTCAGCAGAATGCCGGCAGCGCGGGCGATGGCCGGCATGTGCAGGGTATGGTTGGTGGAGCCGCCGGTGGCATGCAGAGCAACGATAGAGTTGACCAGGCAGCGCTCGTCGACGATCTCGCCGATGGGCATGAACTGGCCGCTCTGCCTGGTCAGGCGCGTGACCTGCTGAGCAGCCTCGCGGGTCAGTGCATCACGCAAAGGTGTGCCCGGATTGATGAAGGATGCGCCCGGCAGATGCAGGCCCATCACCTCCATCAGCAGTTGATTGGTATTGGCCGTACCGTAGAAGGTACAGGTGCCCGGCCCGTGATAGGCAGCCATTTCCGCCGCCAGCAGCTCGTCGCGGGTCGCCTTGCCTTCGGCGTAACGCTGACGCACGTCGGCCTTCTCCTTGTTGGACAGGCCCGAGGTCATCGGCCCGGCCGGCACGAACATCGACGGCAGATGACCAAAACGCAGCGCGCCCATCACCAGGCCCGGCACGATCTTGTCGCACACGCCCAGATACAACGCGGCGTCGAACATGTTGTGCGACAGCGCCACCGCGGTGGACATGGCAATCACCTCACGACTGGCAATGCCCAGTTCCATGCCCGGCTCGCCCTGCGTCACACCATCGCACATGGCCGGTACGCCACCGGCGAACTGGCCTACCGAACCCAGGTCGCGCAGAGCCTGCTTGATCTGTTCGGGAAAGGTCTCGTAGGGCTGGTGCGCCGACAACATGTCGTTGTAAGCAGAAACGATGGCCACGTTGGCGGCATCCATCAGGCGCAGGGTCTGCTTGTCGTCACCGCTGCAACCGGCGACGCCGTGAGCGAAGTTGGCGCACTGCAGCTTGCCACGCTGCGGCCCTTCGCTGGCGGCGGCACGGATCATCTCCAGGTAGCGCTGGCGCGTGGCGCGGCTGCGCTCGACAAGACGTTCGGTAACTTCAACAACGCGGGGGTGCATGGGGAATCTCCAGGCTAGCTTCTAGCGTCTGTTCGTATTTACAACAAAATACTGCCACTCAGCGGGCTTGATTTCTATAGCAATGGGAATAATCTTGTAATTACAACAACAAATTGACGAGACCCTCACCATGACACTACGAATCGCCATCAATGGCTTCGGCCGCATCGGCCGCAACGTGCTACGCGCACTCTATACCCAGAATTATCGCCAGCACCTGCAGGTCGTGGCCATCAACGACCTGGGCGACAGCGCGATCAATGCCCACCTGCTGCAATATGACAGCGTCCACGGCCATTTCCCTGAAGAAGTTAAAGTCGACGGCGAAAGCCTGTGGATCAAAGGTGATCGCATCGCCGTTAGCGCCATTCGCAACCCGGCAGAGCTGCCCTGGAAAACTCATCAGGTCGATGTGGTGCTGGAATGCACCGGGCTGTTCACCGAGCGGGACAAGGCCGCCGCGCACCTCGCCGCCGGCGCGCGCAAGGTGCTGATCTCCGCGCCTGCCAAGGGCGCCGATGCCACCGTGGTGTATGGCGTCAACGAGCAGGTGCTGACGCCTGACATGCAGATCATTTCCAACGCGTCCTGCACCACCAACTGCCTGGCGCCGGTGGCGCAGGTGCTGCAGCGCGAGCTGGGCATCGAACAGGGGCTGATGACCACCATTCACGCCTATACCAACGACCAGAACCTGTCCGACGTTTATCACAGCGATTTGTACCGTGCACGCTCGGCAACGCAATCGATGATCCCGACCAAGACCGGCGCCGCCGAAGCGGTCGGCCTGGTGCTGCCGGAGCTGGCCGGCAAACTTACCGGCATGGCCGTGCGGGTGCCGGTGATCAATGTGTCGCTAGTCGATCTGACCGTGCAGGTCAAGCGCGAGACCACTGCCGAGGACGTCAACGCCCTGCTCAAGGCGGCCAGCGAGCAGTCCCCGGTACTGGGTTACAACGCGCTGCCGCTGGTGTCCTGCGATTTCAACCACAACCCGCTGTCATCGATTTTCGACGCCAACCACACCAAGGTCAGCGGCAGGCTGCTCAAGGTGATGGCCTGGTACGACAACGAATGGGGCTTCTCCAACCGCATGCTGGACAACTGCCTGGTGCTGGCCCGCCTGCACTGAACAAGGAGGCTCGATGAGCCGTATCAGCTTCACTCATGCCCAATTGCCGGCGCGCAAACGCATCGCCCTGGTGGCGCACGACCATTGCAAAGGCTTTCTGCTCGATTGGTGCGCACGTCAGCGCGGTCGGCTGGCCGGGCATCACCTACTGGCCACTGGTACCACCGGCCTGCTGCTGAGCAAACGTCTGGATTTGCCGGTGGAAAGCATGATCAGCGGCCCACTGGGCGGCGATCAGCAGATCGGCGCGCGCATCGCCGAACAACGCGTGGACATGCTGGTGTTCTTCTGGGACCCGTTCGAGCCACAGCCACACGACCCGGATATCAAGGCACTGCTGCGTGTAGCGGCGGTATGGAACATCCCGGTAGCCTGCAACGAGAGCAGCGCCGACTACATGCTCAGCAGCAGCCTGCTGGAACAACAGCATGAATACCTCATTCCCGACTATCAGGCTTATCTGGCGGCTCGCGGCTAGGGTGCCGCGGGGCCGCCCATGCCATCACCATTCGGGTGCGCATGGCGCACCCTACGTGAGGCCACCGTCATCCTCTAGAAATCCACCTTGCCCCGCCCGGCCTTGATCGCACCGCGCTTGCTCTTGCCGTCCAGACGGCGCTTTTTCGAGCCGAGGGTCGGTTTGGTTGGGCGGCGTTTCTTTTCCACCTTGCCGGCACTACGAATCAACTCGGCAAGACGCTCGAGGGCGTCGGCTCGATTCTGCTCCTGGGTGCGATACTGCTGCGCCTTGATGATCACCACTCCGTCAGCGGTGATACGGCTGTCGGCGAGCGTCATCAGACGTTCCTTATAGAACGGCGGCAACGACGAGGCCTGACTGTCGAAGCGCAGGTGCACGGCACTGGACACCTTGTTGACGTTCTGCCCACCGGCGCCCTGGGCGCGGATGGCGGTCAGTTCGATTTCTTCATCGGGAAGGTGAACACTGTTGGAGACGATCAGCATGGCCACGAGTTCTTGGAAAGCATGACCATCAGGATACCCGCCATAGCTGTAATCTTTGCTTGAAATTTCCCCACGGCATTCGCGCGGTGGCTCGGCTAACGTAGCGGCCTGTCTTTTTTCGGAAGCACTCGATGGACTCCATAACCCAGGCGGTACTCGGCGCCAGCATCCAGGGAGCGCTACTTGGCCGCTGGCAGGGGCGCAAGGCGCTGCTCTACGGCGCGATGCTCGCCACCGTTCCCGACCTGGATGTGGTCATGGAATACGGCGATGCCGTGGCCAACATGACCTACCACCGCGGTTTCAGCCACTCGCTGTTCGTTCTCAGCGGCTTTGCCCTGCTGCTGACCTGGCTGGCCAGGCGCTTTCGCCCTCACCCGGGTTACTCGGCCAATCGTTTATTGCTGACGCTGTGGCTGGTGCTGATCACCCACCCGCTGCTGGACGCCTTCACCAGCTACGGCACCCAGCTGTTCTGGCCGCTGATGCCGACACCTACGGCCTGGTCGAGCCTGTTCATTATCGACCCGCTGTATACCCTGCCGCTGATTGCAGCGGTGCTGATCAGCCTGTTCACCGGGCTGCGCGCGCAGAGTTGGCGCGTACCGGCCGTGGCGCTGGTGGTCTCGACGCTGTACATCGGTTTCAGCCTGACCGGCAAATTCATGGCCGAGCAGCGCGTGGAACGCGAGCTGGCGCGCCAGGGCATCCAGGCCGAACAGCTGTTTACCACGCCGACGCCACTCAATACGCTGCTGTGGCGCGTCATCGTGCTCGATGGCGAGGACTATCACGAGGCCCTGGTCGGCTGGTTCGACGACCAGCCACCGCAACTGCAACGCCTGCCGCGCGGCACGCACCTGCGCGAGCAGTTGACGGCCTCGCCCATGCACCAGCGGCTGGAGTGGTTCACCGGCGGCGTGCTGCGCTACGACCAGGTCGACGACCGACTGATCGTCACCGACCTACGCCTGGGCATGACCGGTTTTCATCCCTTCCGCTTCGACTTCGCCCACCTGCAGAACGGCCAATGGCAGGTGCATGAACGCATCGACCGACTGCCCTTCGAACGCGGCGAGGTCGAACACCTGGCACTGCTGTTCAAACGCATCTGGCAACCGCAGCTGGAGATTCCATTGCTAGCCTGGGCCGGAGAGCTGCAGAAACCGCTTTTAACTGAGACTCGCTTGCAGTAACGGCGTTACTATCGGCGTTTCATCTGCCGAGGCAGGACGCCTGCAATGTTGTTTCGCCGCTTCGAATCCCTGATCGACGTCTTCAAACCCAGCCCTGACGTCGCCCCGCCCGCTGGCATGCTGCGCTTCTACGGTCACTACCTGAAACAGGTGTGGCCGCTGATGCTGGCCGTGCTGGTGATCGGCTTCTTCGCTGCCCTGATCGAGGTCGCGCTGTTCGCCTTCCTCGGCCAGTTGATCGACATGGCCCAGGCCAGCACGGATGCCAGCAGCTTCTTCAGCGCGCACCAGAACGAGCTGCTGTGGATGCTGCTGGTGGCGCTGGTCATCCGCCCCCTGGTGTTCGGCCTGCACAACCTGCTCACGCACCAGGCGGTCAATCCGGGCCTGACCAACCTGATTCGCTGGCAGAACCACCGCTACGTGCTCAAGCAGAGCCTGAGCTTCTTCCAGAACGACTTCGCCGGGCGCATCGCCCAGCGCGTGATGCAGACCGGCCCCTCGCTACGCGACTCGGCCATGCAGGTGATCGACGCGCTGTGGCATGTAGTGGTCTATGCCGGCAGCGCGCTGTACCTGTTCGCCGCCGCCGATCTGCGCCTGGTGTTGCCGCTGGCGTTGTGGATAGTCGGCTACAGCGCGGCGCTCTGGTACTTCGTGCCGCGCATCAAGGCGCGCTCGGCCGCCGCCTCCTCGGCGCGCTCGAAAGTCATGGGTCGGGTCGTCGATGGCTACAGCAACATCGCCACGCTCAAGCTGTTCGCCCACTCACAGGAAGAGGAAAGCTACGCCCGTGAAGCCATGCAGGACCTGCTCGACAAGTTCCGCCTGCAGTCACGCACCATCACTGCGCTGGACTTTCTCATCACCTGCCTCAATGGCGTGCTTATCGTCGGCACCGGTGCGCTGGCCCTGTGGCTGTGGAGCCAGTCGCTGATCACCACCGGCGCCATCGCCCTGGCGCTGGGCCTGGTGATCCGCATCAACAACATGGCCGAGTGGATCATGTGGGTGGTCAACGGCATCTTCGAGAACGTCGGCACCGTGCAGGACGGCATGCAGAGCATCGTGCAGCCACGCCAGGTACTCGACCGCACCGACGCCAAGCCGATCCAGGTGCAGCAGGGCAGCGTGCGCTTCGACGACATCCACTTCCACTACGGTAAGCGCGGCGGCGTGATCGCCGGCCTCAGCATCGATATTCGCCCCGGCGAGAAGATCGGCCTGGTCGGCCCGTCCGGCGCCGGCAAGTCGACCCTGGTCAACCTGCTGCTACGCCTCTATGACCTGGAAAGCGGCCGCATCCTGATCGACGATCAGGATATCGCCACGGTGACGCAGGAGAGCCTGCGCGCCAACATCGGCGTGGTGACCCAGGACACCTCGCTGCTGCACCGCTCGATCCGCGACAACCTGCGTTACGGCAAGCCGGCTGCCAGCGACGAGGAGCTGTGGGAGGCGGTACGCAAGGCCCGCGCCGACGCCTTCATCCCCACCCTCGACGACAGCCAGGGCGGCCGTGGCATGGATGCGCAGGTCGGTGAACGCGGCGTGAAGCTGTCCGGCGGTCAGCGCCAGCGCATCGCCATCGCCCGTGTGCTGCTCAAGGACGCGCCGATCCTGGTGCTGGACGAAGCCACCTCGGCACTGGATTCGGAAGTGGAAGCGGCCATTCAGGAAAGCCTGGACAGCCTGATGGAAGGCAAAACGGTGATCGCCATCGCTCACCGCCTGTCGACCATCGCACGGATGGATCGCCTTGTCGTGATCGACCAAGGCCAGGTCATCGAAACCGGCACCCACGCCGAGCTGATTGCCCAGGGCGGCCTGTATGCACGCCTGTGGCAGCACCAGACCGGAGGATTCGTCGGGGTGGAGTAAAACTGTGGGAGGGGCTTCAGCCGCGACTCGCCGCTACGACTGCATGGATGCAGGAGGTAGAGCGAAGCAGGATGCCAGAGCCGAAAGCGCCTCCCACAACAGCCAGATTACTCCGCAGCCGGCTTCTTGCGCTTGAGCGGCGCGCTGCCATCTTCACTGACCAACGACGATGGCTTGCCAGCCGGGCGTGGGCCGGTCTTGCGCTTGGATGCGGTAGCCTTTTTCGGGTCTTTCTTCTCGGTCTTTTTCTTCTTGCTGCCGGCGGCCTTGCCGGACGCCTTGAGGTTCTTCGGCCCCTGGTAGACGCCTTTCAGCTCCTTGATGGTGCGACGCTCGAAACGCTGTTTGAGGTAGCGCTCGATGCTTGACATCAGGTTCCAGTCGGTGTGGCAGATCAGCGACACTGCCAGGCCTTCGCCACCGGCGCGGCCGGTACGACCGATGCGGTGCACGTACTCGTCGCCGGAACGCGGCATGTCGAAGTTGATCACCAGATCGAGACCCTCGACGTCCAGGCCACGCGCCGCCACGTCGGTGGCCACCAGCACCTTGACCGCGCCCTGGCGCAGGCGCTCGATGGCCAGTTTACGATCCTTCTGGTCTTTCTCGCCATGCAGCACGAACGCCTTGACCCCGGCGGTCACTAGCTTGCCGTACAGGCGGTCGGCCTGCACACGGGTGTTGGTGAAGACGATGGCCTTGTCGTAGGCCTCGTTGGTCAGCAACCAGTCGACCAGCTGTTCCTTGTGGTAGTTGTGGTCGGCCGTGATGATCTGCTGGCGGGTACCCTCATTGAGCTGGCTGACGCTGTTGAGCATCAGGTGCTGCGGCTCCTTGAGCACCTTGGCGACCATCTCGCGCAGGCCATTGCCGCCGGTGGTGGCGGAGAACAGCAGGGTCTGGTGTGGCCCGCAGGCTTCGGCCAGACGCTGGGCGTCTTCGGCAAAGCCCATGTCGAGCATGCGGTCAGCCTCGTCGAACACCAGCACTTCGACCTCGTCCAGCGGCAGATTGCCGGCGTTGGCGTGCTCGATCAGGCGGCCCGGCGTGCCGATCAGAATATCGATCTTGCGCATCATCGCGGCCTGCACCTTGAAGTCCTCGCCACCGGTCACCAGACCGGCCTTGAGGAAGGTGAACTGGCCGAAGCGCTCGACTTCCTTGAGCGTCTGCTGGGCCAGCTCGCGGGTCGGCAGCAGGATCAGCGCACGAATGCTCAGACGCTGCTTGGAGTTGCCGTCACCGAGCAGGCGATTGAGCAGCGGCAGAACGAAAGCGGCGGTCTTGCCGCTGCCGGTCTGGGCAATCACCCGTAGGTCCTTGCCCTCCAGCGCAGGCGGAATCGCTGCCGCCTGCACCGGAGTCGGCTCGACGAAATTAAGCTCGGCCACGGCTTTCAGCAGGCGTTCATGCAGGGCGAATTGGGCAAACACGGGGGCACTACCTCAGAGAAATCGACAAAACGGTGCATAGCCTAACGGTTTCCGCCGCCGGGGCCGAATTTCTTTGCATGAAACTCGCGTTCAGGCGACGACGGGCGGCTGCCTGGAGTCGCTATCCGGCAGGAGCAGATCGGAACCGAAACCGCTCGGCGCTTATCCAAACCGCATCACCATCCGAAGAGCCCAGCCCATGCCCACCAAGCCCTTGACCGCCCTCAGTATCGGCCTGTGCGTCCTTTTGGCCGCATCGCCAGTGCTTGCCAACCCACCCCCCGGCAAAGGCAAACCGGGCCGAGATGATGGTGTCCAGATCGATCTACGCGGCCCGACCGTGGATATCGGAAGGGTACGCATCATCCTCGGCGACAATCGCCAGTTGATCGGCCCGACCTCCTCCCTGCCACCAGGCATCGCCAAGAACCTGGCTCGCGGCAAGCCGCTGCCACCGGGCATCGCCAAGAACTTCGACAGCCGCCTGACCTCGCGCCTGCCTTACTACGAAGGCTACGAATGGAAACAGATCGGCCGCGACGTTGTATTGGTCGCCATCGCGACCGGGATCGTCTACGAAATCCTGCGTAACGTGCTGGACTGATCAGCGAACGCGCCGACGAGTGGCACGCCCTCTGTCGAACTTGTTCTGCGGCCATCGATCTATCTGTCAGATAACCCGCGTGCGGAGGCACCATGAACGCTTCGCTGATCTACCACGTCACGTCGAGCCTCGACGGCTATATCGCGCGCCCCGATGGCCGCATCGACTGGTTCGATTCGCCACGGGAGGCCGATGAAGAGTACGCCTTTCAGTACTTCTACTCCGGCATTGATGCCCTACTGATGGGCCGCGGCACCTACGAGGCGTTGCTCAAGCGTGGCGGCCCCTGGCCTTACCCCGGCAAGCCATGCGTGGTGCTGACTCGCCTCGCTTTACCGCGCGCCGCGGACGAAATCCAGCTGACGCACTGCACACCGGCTCAAGCCGTGGCAGCACTGAACGAGGCCGGTTTCCAGCGCATCTGGCTGGTCGGCGGCAGCCTGCTGGCGGGTAACTGCTACACCGCCGGACTGATCGACGAGGTGGTGATCAACCTGGTACCACACCTGCTCGGCGCCGGTATTCCACTGCTGGCCACCGGCATGGAACGCAGCCTGACGCTGAGCGAGCAACGCCGCTTCAACAACGGCACGTTGCAAGTGCACTACCAGGTGCAGAAGCAGGCCAGCATGCCAACGCAGATCCCCGCGCCGCGTATCAATGCGGCCTGATGTTCTCGCGCTGCTGCTTGCGCAGCAGCCGGGCACTGTCCCAGCCGACCAGCAGCACAGCCGCCCAGATCGGCAGGTAGGTCAACCACTGCCCCGCATCGAAGGTCTCGCCCAGCACCAGTAGCGCCACGGCGAACAACAGCACTGGCTCGACATAGCTGAGAATGCCGAACAGTCCCAGAGGCAGCAGCCGGCTGGACGCCATGTAGGCCGCGAAGGCCAGCGTACCGATCAGCGCCATCACCGGCACCAGCAACCATAGCAGCGGACGCTCAGCGAATGCGCCAACCGGCCCGTAGGCAACGATCAGCCAAATCGCCAACGGCGCCAGCATCAGCATCTCCAGCACGAAACCGGATAGCGCATCGAGGCGCATCCAGCGGCGCAGCATGAAGTAAGGCGGATACCCCAACGCAGTGATCAGCGTCAGCCAGGAGAACGCCTGGGTGCGCCACAGCTCGTGCAGCACGCCGAGCATGGCGCAGGTCACTGCCAAGCGCTGCAGCGGACGCAGGCGCTCGCCGTAGAACAGCCGACCGGTCAGCACCATTGCCAACGGCAGCAGGAAGTACCCCATGGACACTTCCAGCATATGCCCGGCCAAGGGTGCCCAGAGAAACAGCCCCCACTGCACGCCGATCAAGGCCGCCGCCAACGGGCAGGCAGCCAACAACAGCGGCTCGTGGCGCAGACGCACGAAGGTCTCGCGCAGCAAGGTGGTCTGCCCTGCCAGCAGCACCAGCAGCAGAACCAACGGAATCGACCAAAGCACGCGCTGAGCGAATATCTGCACGCCATCGAGCGGCGTCAGCCACTGCACGTAGCCAGGCAGCACGGCAAACAGCATCGAGGCGCCAACCGATAGCGCCACTCCCCGCCCGGACAATTGCATCAGCGCACCTCGGCAGGCGTGCGACGCGTACGCCCCAGATTGACCAGCGGTAGCGACGCCGCAATCACCGCACCGCCCAGAGCCAGGCGCAGCAGATCGGCGTCGTGATTCCAGATCAGCAGATTGACCAGCAAACCGGCCGGCACCAGCGCATTGTTCATCACCGCCAGGGTGCCACCATCGACCAGGCTGGCGCCTTTGTTCCACCAATACAGTCCCAATCCGGACGCCACCACACCAAGCCAGACCAGCACGCTCCACTGCAGTGCGTTGCTAGGCAGACGCTCGCTGTTACCCAGCAGCAGGAACGCGGGCAGCGCAATCAGCAAGGCGCCCAGATAGAAGAAGCCAAAGCGCCGGTACTGCGGCTCGCTCGAGGGGTGTTTGAGCAGCAGATGCTTGTACAGCACCTGCCCGGCAGCGAAGGTGAAGTTGGCGACCTGCAGCAACAGGAAACCGAGCAAAAAGCCGCTGCTGATACCGTCGTAGCGGATGATCCCGGCGCCCAGCACTGCCACCAGAGCGGCGACCAGCGCCCAGGGGTTGAATCGACGATTGAGGGCATCCTCGATCAGCGTCACGTGTAGCGGCGTGAGGATGGTGAACAGCAACACCTCCGGCACCGTCAGCACCGAGAAACTCAGATACAGGCAGACGTAAGTGATGCCGAACTGCAGCGCGCCGATCAGCAGCATGCCGCGCACGAAGGCCGGGGCATGGCCGCGCCAACGGGTCAGCGGCACGAACAGCAGACCGGCGATGACGATGCGCGTCAGCACCGCGAAGTAGCTGTCGACCCGACCGGCCAGGTACTCACCGATCAGGCTGAAGGAAAACGCCCACAGTAGGGTCACGATCAACAGATAGCGCATGGTCACCTCAGGAACAGGCGGCGACCTTAGCGCGTTCATCGCAGACGTACAATCGACAGCAGGCGAACCCCACCGGCCTCACGTGCAAGCCGTCGCCACCGGGTAAGAGCGCGTCGCCAGGCCCACGTAAAAAAGCCGGTCATTGCTTGCGCAATGCCCGGCAGAAGCGCCCAGGAGCCCAGGCGCCAGGAGAGTCTCGGATCAGGCCACTTCAGCCAGCTTGGCTTTGGCCTGGGCCAGGCCTTTCTCGCTGAACTCGGCGCCCATATTCAGGCCTTCGGCATGAATGAACTGCACATCGTGGATACCGATGAAGGCCAGCGCCTGACGCAGGTAGGGCTCCTGATGATCCAGGCCACTACCGGCGTAGATACCGCCACGAGCCGTGAGCACGAAGGCACGTTTGCCGGTCAGCAGGCCCTGCGGACCGGTTTCGGTGTACTTGAAGGTGACGCCAGCGCGCAGCACATGGTCCAGCCAGGCCTTGAGGGTGCTGGGGATGGCGAAGTTGTACATCGGCGCAGCCAGCACCAGCACATCGGCGGCCAGCAGCTCATCGGTCAGTTGATTGGAGCGGGCCAGGGCAGCTTTCTCGGCATCGCTCTGCTGCTCGCTCGGGGTCATCCAGCCACCCAGCAGCGTGGCGTCGAGATGCGGCACCGGCTCGGCCGCCAGATCACGCACCTGGATCTGATCAGCCGGGTGCGCAGCCTGCCAATTGGCGATGAATTGCTGGGTCAGCTCGCGGGAGACCGAACCTTGCTGGCGGGCGCTGCTTTCGATTACGAGAATACGGGACATGTCTGAGGCTCCATCGAGGTGAACAAGAGTCGATGGAGCAGAGAATAGAGATGCGACTTTCGATTAAAAAGCGTAAATATCCGCTTACATATATCGACTAATTTGATTTATCGACTGGTCGCATCTAGGCTTTCATCACTTCAGGTTGCAGGTCAGCTTGATCCGCAGACGAATCACGCTACGGGTGAACTTGACCGCCATGTTGTTGCTGGCGCCTGGCGCCAACACGGTACGCCGGATGCGCGGTGCCTCGGGGCCATTTTGGAACACGGCACTGCACTCGGCTTCGCTCTGACCGTAGTTGTAGAGCATCAGCGCCGCCATGTTGTGGTCGATTTCCTGGGTGGTGGCGGAGACCTCGGCGCCGTTGAACTGTTTTTCCACCTCGATGGGGTAGGCATAGGCAGCCAACGGCATACAGGCCAGCAGCAAGCAGATTATTTTTTTCATCGGTGCTCTCCAACATGGGATCGCCAGTGTAGGTGGAGATCGTCGGCGATAACAGCCGACTCAGGCAGGATGATGTGATGAAAGCTCCTCGCGTAACCCTGGATCAATGGCGCACGCTGCAGGCCGTGGTGGATCAGGGCGGCTTCGCCCAGGCAGCCGAAGTGCTGCATCGCTCGCAGTCCTCGGTCAGCTATACCGTGGCGCGTATGCAGGAACAGCTCGGCGTACCGCTGCTGCGCATCGACGGTCGCAAGGCCGTGCTCACCGAAGCCGGCGATGTATTGCTGCGCCGCTCACGGCAACTGGTCAAGCAGGCCAGCCAGCTGGAAGACCTGGCCCACCACATGGAACAGGGCTGGGAAGCCGAAGTGCGCCTGGTGGTGGACGCCGCCTACCCCACCGCCAACCTCGTCCGTGCCCTGACCGCCTTCATGCCGCAAAGCCGCGGTTGCCGCGTACGCCTGCGTGAGGAGGTGCTGTCCGGCGTCGAGGAAGTGCTGCTCGAAGGCACCGCCGACCTGGCCATCAGTGCGCTGAACATCACCGGTCACCTGGGCATCGAGCTGGGTGAAGTGGAATTCGTCGCAGTCGCCAACCCGGAACACCCCCTGCACTGCCTGCAACGCGAACTGAGCTTTCAGGACCTGGAAGGCCAGATGCAGGTGGTCACCCGTGACAGTGGCCGCTTGCAGCCGCGCGACGCCGGCTGGCTGGGCGCGGAACAGCGCTGGACAGTGGGCAGCCTGCCGACCGCACGCACCTTCGTCAGCAGCGGCCTGGGATTCGCCTGGCTGCCACGCCACCTGATCGTCCGTGAACTGCAGGAAGGCCTGCTGAAACCCTTGCCCCTGACCCAGGGCGGTCTGCGCAAACCGCGCTTCTTCCTCTACAGCAACAAGGAGCGCGTACTCGGTCCGGCTACACAGATTCTCATCGAGCTGATCAAGAACTTCGACGCGGCGCCGCTGGACGCCGCCTTCGCCGCGCCGCAGTCGCCCAACTGAGAGCCTGCCCATGTCCTACTTCGACAACGACGGTTGCCAACTGCATTACGAAGACTACGGCCACGGCACGCCTCTGTTACTGGTACATGGCCTGGGTTCGAGCACGCGCGACTGGGAATACCAGATCCCGGTGCTCGCCCAGCACTATCGGGTCATCGCCCTCGACGTGCGCGGCCACGGCCGCTCGGACAAGCCGCGCGAGGCTTATCGCATCGCCGATTTCGCCGAGGATGTCGCCGCCCTCATCGACCACCTGCAGCTTGCACCCGTGCACCTGGTAGGCATCTCCATGGGTGGGATGATCGGCTTCCAGCTTGGCGTAGACCGCCCCGAGCTTTTGCGCAGCCTGACTATCGTCAACAGCGGCCCAGAGGTGAAGGCCAAGAGCGCACGCGACTGGCTGGAAATCGGTAAACGCTGGACGCTCTCGCGCCTGCTCAGCCTGGACACCATCGCCAAGGCGCTGGGCAAGCTGCTGTTCCCCAAACCGGAGCAGGCCGAACTGCGTCGCAAGGTCGAAGAACGCTGGCCGCAGAACGACAAACGCGCCTACCTCGCCAGTCTTGACGCGATCATCGGCTGGGGCGTGCGTGAACGCCTCGATCGCATCACCTGTCCTACCCTGGTGATCACCGCCGACCGCGACTACACGCCCGTTGAACGCAAGCGCGAATACGTGGCAGAAATGCCCAACGCGCGCCTGCTGATCATCGAAAACTCGCGCCACGCCACACCACTGGATCAACCAGAACGCTTTAATAACGCCCTGCTCGCCTTTCTCGGCGAGACCGCCAACAAGGAAAACTGACCATCATGCTCAAGCAACTCGTTCTCGCCACCGGCGCCCTGCTGCTGTCCTCCAGCCTGCTGGCCGCAGAAAATCCCAAGGTCCTGCTGACCACCAGCCTGGGTGAAGTGGAAGTGGAGTTGGCCGCCGACAAGGCGCCAATCAGCACGCAGAACTTTCTCAAGTACGTCGACAGTGGCTTCTATAACGGCACCCAGTTCCACCGGGTGATTCCGGGCTTCATGGTTCAGGGCGGCGGTTTCGATGCCGACATGCGCCAGAAGGACACCAACGCGCCGATCAAGAACGAGGCCGACAATGGCCTGCACAACGTGCGCGGCACCCTGGCCATGGCCCGTACTCAGGTCCGCGACTCGGCCACCAGCCAGTTCTTCATCAACCACAAGGACAACGCCTTCCTCGACCACAGCTCGCGTGACTTCGGTTACGCCGTATTCGGCAAGGTCACCCGTGGCATGGACGTGGTGGACAAGATCGCCCAGGTCCCCACCGGCAACCGCGGCATGCACCAGAACGTACCGCGCGAGCCAGTGCTGATCATCGACGCCAAGCGTCTGTAAAGCCCCGTAGGGTGCGCCGTGCGCACCGAGCTCCAGCAAGCAATACCCCGGTGCGCACGGCGCACCCTACAACTGAAACGACAAAGCCGCCCATTGGGCGGCTTTGTCTTTTAACGGAGGCGCTTACTTCTCGACGAAGGCGCGCTCGATCAGGTAATCCCCCGGCTCACGCATGCGCGGGGAAATCTTCAGGCCGAAGCTGTCGAGCACTTCGCTGGTCTCGTCGAGCATGCTCGGGCTGCCGCAGATCATGGCGCGGTCGTCCTGCGGGTTGATCGGCGGCAGGCCGATATCGGCGAACAGTTTGCCGCTGCGCATCAGGTCGGTCAGACGGCCCTGATTCTCGAACGGCTCGCGCGTCACGGTCGGGTAGTAAATCAGCTTGTCCTTCAGCGCATCGCCGAAGAATTCGTTCTGCGGCAGGTGCTCGGTGATGAACTCGCGGTAGGCGACTTCGTTCACGTAGCGCACGCCGTGGACCAGGATCACCTTCTCGAAGCGCTCGTAGGTTTCCGGGTCCTGGATCACGCTCATGAACGGCGCCAGGCCGGTGCCGGTGCTGAGCAGATAGAGGTGCTTGCCGGGGTTGAGGTCATCGAGCACCAGCGTGCCGGTGGGCTTCTTGCTGATGATGATCTCGTCGCCTTCCTTCAAGTGCTGCAGTTGCGAAGTCAGCGGGCCGTCCGGCACCTTGATGCTGAAGAATTCCAGGTGCTCTTCCCAGTTCGGGCTGGCGATGGAGTAGGCGCGCATCAGCGGGCGGCCGCTGTCCTGCTGTAGGCCGATCATCACGAACTGACCATTCTCGAAGCGCAGACCCGGGTCGCGGGTGCACTTGAAGCTGAACAGCGTATCGTTCCAGTGGTGGACGCTGAGCACACGCTCGACGTTCATATTGCTCATGATGATTTCCTCGAAAAACTACGACGCCGAAGGCGCGATTGCGCGGCATTCTATTCGCGGCAACAATATCTGTTAAGTGGATTATCAAGATATAGGTTATCGGTTATATCGATATGCGATTTACTCTCAGACAACTTCAGGTGTTCGTTGCCGTGGCGCAGCATGAAAGCGTCTCGCGCGCCGCGCAATCGCTCGCATTGTCGCAGTCTGCAACCAGCACTTCGCTGACCGAACTGGAGCGCCAATCCGACTGCCAGTTGTTCGATCGCGCCGGCAAACGCCTCGCGCTCAATGCCCTAGGCCGACAGCTACTGCCCGAGGCCGTAGCCCTGATCGACCAGGCGCGCGAAATCGAACGCCTGCTGGGGGGCAAGAGCGGTTATGGCTCGCTGAACGTCGGCGCCACCCTGACCGTGGGCAACTATCTGGCCACCCTGCTGATTGGCAGTTTCATGCAGCGCCACCCCGAATGCCGGGTGAAGCTGCAGGTCCACAACACCGCCCATGTGGTGCAGCAAATCGCCCACTACGAGCTGGACCTGGGCTTGATCGAAGGCGACTGCCAGCACCCGGATATCGAGGTGCAACCCTGGGTCGAAGACGAACTGGTGGTGTTCTGCGCGCCGCAACATCCGCTGGCCCAACGCGGCAGTGCCAGCCTGGAAGAGCTGACGCACGAAGCCTGGATTCTGCGTGAGCAAGGGTCGGGCACACGACTGACTTTCGATCAGGCCATGCGTCATCACCCGCGCAACTTGAATATCCGCCTGGAGCTGGAGCACACCGAGGCAATCAAGCGCGCCGTGGAATCCGGCCTGGGCATCGGCTGCATCTCACGCCTGGCGCTGCGCGACGCCTTTCGTCGCGGCAGCCTGATGCCGGTGGAAACTCCGGAGCTGGATCTGCGCCGGCAGTTCTACTTCATCTGGCACAAGCAGAAGTACCAGACAGCGGCGATGCGCGAATTTCTTGAACAGTGTCGTGCACTGACCGCTGGCGTCAGCCGCAGCGATCAGATCGTTCTGCCGCCGATCGTCTGAGCGTCAGCCAAGCAGGATGACTGCCCAGACCGAGGCGATCATGCCCAGCGCCAAGAACTGCGCGGCGCTGCCCATGTCCTTGGCATTCTTCGACAGCGGGTGGCGCTCCAGAGAAATGCGGTCGATAGCCGCCTCGATGGCCGAATTGAGCAACTCGACGATCAGCGCCAGCAGACACACGGCTACCATCAGCGCACGCTCACCGCGGCTGACGTCAAGGACGAAAGCCGATGGAATCAGCACCAGATTGAGCAACACCAGCTGGCGAAAGGCTGCTTCGCCGAAGAACGCGGCGCGCAGGCCATCGAGCGAATAGCTGGCGGCGTTGAGGATACGTTTCAGGCCGGTCTGGCCCTTGAATGGCGACATGCGCCTCACCCCTTCTGGAAGAGGCGCGCAGCTTACTGCATCCGCAGCACGAGCACCTATATGCGAGATCGCGAGCTAAACGATAGCAAATGAGCCGGCGCAGTTTACGGGCTGTAAATGAGCAGGCCGAGCCTGCTTTCAACGCAGCCCCGATGCGCAGCTCACTGCGCGGGGATCGATTCCATCTGCTGCAACAGCAACGCCGCCTGAGTGCGGGTGCGCACGCCCAGTTTGCGAAAGATCGCCGTCACATGCGCCTTGACCGTCGCTTCGGAGACGCTCAATTCGTAGGCGATCTGCTTGTTCAACAGCCCTTCGCAGACCATGGTCAAGACGCGGAACTGCTGCGGTGTCAGGCTGGCCAGGCCGGCACTGGCTGCCTTGGCCTCGGCGGAAACCGGCGCCCCCTCCTCGGCCAGCGGCGGCCACCAGGTGTCACCATCGAGGACATGGCGCACCGCTTGCTGCAGGGTTTCCAGTGGGCTGGATTTGGGGATAAAGCCACTGGCCCCGAATTCGCGGGAGCGGTTGACCACGGAGGCTTCTTCCTGAGCGGAGATCATCACCACAGGGATCTGCGGGTACTGCCCGCGCAGCAATACCAGACCGGAAAAACCGTAGGCACCGGGCATATTGAGGTCAAGCAGGACCAGGTCCCAATCACTCTTGGCGGCCAGGTGGTTTTCAAGCTCTGCGATGCTGGCAGCTTCTACCAGATGCACTTCAGGCCCCAGGCCCAGGGTCAGAGCTTGTTGCAGCGCGCTGCGAAACAGCGGGTGGTCGTCAGCAATCAGGATTTCGTAGGCGGCCATTGGCAGATCCTGTTCTTGTTATAAGTGGCACTGAGGTGAGTATGGCAGTGCTTTTCGCCTGACGACCCGCTCAAGCCTGCTCAATGAGCATCACAGACTCCCCACTCGGACCGACGGCGGCGCTCAGCATGCCGAGCTGTGACGGGGTGGTCAAGCTCAATGCTTTGCGGCAGGATGCGCAACTTTCCCGCCGAGACGCCCCAATGCGAAGCCAAGCCCTGCGCGCCGACCTGTTGATGCTGATTACCGCGATGATCTGGGGCAGCGCCTTCGTCGCCCAGCGTCTGGGTATGGATAACATCGGCCCCTTCCTTTATACCGGCCTGCGCTTTGCCCTGGCCTGCGTGGTGCTGCTGCCCGTGCTGGCCCTGCTGCAACGTCGCCAGCAGCATCGCCCCGCACCACTGAATCGCAACCTGCTGGTGGGTGGTGTGATCATGGGGCTGGCGCTGTCGCTAGGGATCAACCTGCAGCAGGTCGGCCTGCTGTTCACTACGGTGACCAACTCCGGCTTCATCACCGGTTTGTACGTGATCGTGGTACCGATTCTCGGCCTGCTGATCGGCCAGCGCAGCAGCGCCGGCATCTGGTTGGGCGCCAGCCTGGCGGTGGTCGGCATGTTCCTGCTCAGCGTCGGCGAAGGCTTTACCGTGGCCTCCGGCGACTGGCTGCAACTGGCCGGCGCCTTCGTCTGGGGCGTGCATGTGTTGCTGGTGGGCTTCTTCGCCAGCCGTCACGACCCGCTGCGTCTGGCCTTCATCCAGTTCGCCACCTGCGCGCTGATCAGCCTGTTGCTGGCGCTGCTGTTCGAGACCGCGACACTGGACGGCATCATTGCCGCCGGCCCGGCCATTCTCTACGGCGGCCTGTTCGGCGTGGCGGTGGGCTTCACCCTGCAGGTGGTCGCGCAGCAACATGCCATCGCCTCGCATGCGGCGATCATTCTCTCACTGGAGGCGGTGTTCGCTGCCATCGCCGGCGCCCTGCTGCTCGGCGAAGTCCTGGCGCTGCGCGGCTATCTGGGTTGTGCGCTGATGTTCGGCGGCATGCTGCTGGCGCAGCTGTGGCCCAAGCCACTGCCGAGTGAACTCAGCGGTACGTCTGCAAACGCTGGTGCAGAGCGTCGTTGAGATCCAGCGGCAAACGCCGTTTGGCGGCTAGGTAGTGCTGACTGAACACATCGAGATAATCGTCCAGCGCCTCGCCGGCACGCAGGTCGCCAGCCAGTTCCAGGCACATGGCGGCCACCTCGGCGGTGCACAGGTGCTCGCCACGGGTAGAACGACGCAGGCGATAGCGCGATAGTTGCGCCGGCGTCAGGCTCAGCACCGGCAGCGCATCCAGATAGGGGCTCTTGCGAAACATCTTGCGCGCCTCGGTCCAGGTGGCATCGAGCAGCACGAACAGCGGACGCTTGCCGGGCACCAGCGTCACCTCCTCTACCACGCGCTGCGGCGCCACGTACTCGCCGGGGAAAACCAGATACGGCTGCCACTGCGGATCGGCCAAAAGCTCCAGCAGCGCCGGATCGACAGCTGTGCGCGTCCAGCCGAAGGCGTGGGTTTCAGGCACCACGTCGGCAATCAGCCATCCGGTATTGCTCGGTTTCAGCGCCTCGATGTCATGCATCACCAGGCACATGGCGGCATTGGCCTCGACCTGCGGGCGCCAGGCACACAGGCAATGGGTCGGCTGCACCCGACAGTGCGGGCAACGCTCGGCACGCGAGCCACGGGCAACGAAGGGTTTGAGGCTGCGCGCCAGGCGCTCTGTGCGCAGTCGGGCAACGGCATGTGGGGCTGGATGGGTCATGGCGGGAGCGACAACGAACGGGGGCGCGAGTCTAGCATCCCCGTTCGCTGTCAAGGCGACTCAGAAGCTGTGGTTCAACGCCAGCCCGATGAAGTGGATACGCGTCTCGTACTCGCCCTTGAAGTTGCCACCGTTGCCGGTGCAGCGTACGCCACTGTCTTGGTACAGCCCGCCGGAACCTGGCACCCAGCCGGCCGGGGAGCAGCCGTCCTGGTAGTCCATCTTGCCGCTGGAAAACTGCACGTAGCTGTAGGCGAAGTCCAGCGAGGTATCGCGCGTCACCTTGTAGTTGGCACCGAACGACAGCCAGTAGCGGTCCGCATCGGGAAAGGCCGGATGACGCAACTGCGGCGAATTGACCGGCGAGCGGTCGTAGGCAACACCGGTACGCAACAGCAGGTCATCGCTGTACTGGTAGTTCATGCCCAGGGAGATCTTGTAGCTGTCCTTCCAGTCCTGCTTGACGTTCAGGTCGCCCTCGGTAACGCCATTGAAGTAGGGATAACCGGCGACCTGATCGATGCCAATGCGTACTTCGTCCAGCCGTGAATGGCGAGTGAAGGTCACATCCGCCATCAGCGCCACCTTGTCGTTGAGCTGGTGGAAGGCATTGAAGGAAAGCATTTCCGGCGTATCGATAGCGGTCTTGCCCTTGGAGTTGGGATGCAGCCTGGAGCCGGCGAAATCGCCGGGGTTGATCCAGTTGTCCGGGTCCAGCACCTGCCCCAACGCGTCGGCAGGCGGCAAGGTGATGATGCCGAGGTCGATACCGCCACTCAGATCGGTATCGGGTGAAGGCACGCTGCCCGATACGCCAGAGAAGCTCCACTTGGTCTCACCTTCCAAGGTGTGGCGAATGTTGGAGCGATAGGACACGCCAAAGCGCGTCGACTCGGTCGGCTCCCACATGTAGCCGATATTCCAGCCGAATCCCCAATCATCCCCCTTGACCCGGAAGTAGCCATCGCCCTGAACGTTGTCAGAGAAATTCTTCGCCACGCAGTCGACGAAAGCATCACCGGCCTGACCGTCGCAACTGCTGATCTCACTGGGCACATCGATGCCGTAGAACAACGGAATGGCGAACTGACCAAGCGGTGATGCAGCCAGTTCGGTCAGATCCTGATTGGCCGTGACGAACTGCCCCGCCAACTGCCGCGAAGCACCTTTGACATCCGCCGCACCGCGCTGAATGGACTTGATGTACTGCGCCGACACGCCAAAGCCGACACTGTGGTGCTCGTTGAAACGGTAGGAAATGCTTGGGTTGAAGGTCACCGTCTCCAGGCTGGCCGACTGGATGCCGTAGCGTCCGGCCCAGTCCTCCTTGTAATTGAGCTTGGCGCCGAACGGGGTGAAGATCCCCAGGCCGATCGTCACCCGGTCGTTGATCTCGTGGGAAAAATAGAAGTTCGGGGCGGCGGCGGCATCGGGCAGAAACTCGCCCGCATCCCCCGATACAGGATTGCCGAATACATCGCTGCTGCCCTTGTCTTCGTACTTGCCATCCGGGAGCAGAATGCTCAATCCGGAGGTGACCTGGGTGCCCTTGAGCCGTGCCAGGCCCGCCGGGTTGTAGAAAATGGTCGAGGGGTCGGCGGCCTCGGCACCGTTGGCATGCGCCGAACCCTGCGCCGCCACCGACTGCGAACCAAAGTGATAACCGGATGCCTGCACCTGCGTAACGGGCAAAACCAGTAAACTGCCGACCACCACATGCGATGGCCAGCGCCGAAAGAGCATTGTCATTGTTATTCTCCTGCACGCTGCTTGAACACCGTGCAGCTCGGCGATAACCAGAGGCAGACTTCAGGCAGGTCCGTACTGGCGACATCCGACTACAACGGCGGCTCACAGTCTGTGACGTGCAGGTTTGGCCGATGATCCCCGGCCTTTGGTCGTGGTGACGGGCAGCGGCCAAAGGCCAGCATGTCCCTATCGGTAACACTTTGTTTCACGCGGGCAAATAGCCAGCGGCGCGAACATTCGCCGCGAGCCCCTGTCCAACCCACGTTCACGCTTTCAGGAGTCACAAGACATGCTGCGTTACATCCTCCCCGCTCTCGCGTTCAGCCTGCTGCTTCCCACTGCCCAGGCAGCCTCGTTGAAGGAGATGGAACTGACTCGCACCCTGGAGCAAGTCGCCCGGCAGAGTAGCGAGGGCACGCCGCGGGCGATCAATGAGGACATTCTCGATCAGGGCTATACCGTGGAAGGGCACACGCTGATCAACCATCTCAGCGTGCGTGAAGCGCATGCGGCGCAGATGCGCGGCAACCCCGACACCGTGCGCGCTCAGTTGGCCGCCAGCGTCTGCCGCAACCCGGGCTACCGCAGCCTGTTGGCCCAGGGGGCACAGCTACGCTACCAGTTCAGCGAATACCGCAACAACCGCCCGGTGACCGTCGAAGTGTTCGACAAGAGCGACTGCGGCCTCTGACCCGGGACTGACATAAGTCCCTTTCCGCTCGGCGCTGCGCGTCATCGGCGCGCAGCTCGGCGAGCAAAGCCTCCATATAACGCGAGCGCCGTACGCCACCTTCGAGACGACGCATGCACTCATCCGCCAGACTCAACTGGTTGGTTCGTGCAGCTTGTTGCAGCATGCGATAGAGGTCTGTTTCGATCTCCAGAATCAGCTTGGGCATACCTGCCCCTCCCTTCCTATTGACCACACAGCAGACTCGACCTGGCAGGTGAGGTTCCACCAGCCAGTCGGGGTCACTTGTTTTTCGCCCACCAGTCTTGAGCGAAGCACCTCAGCAGCAGTTGATGACCGATTGATGCATAACACTGAGCCCAGCGACATGGCTGCGCTGCAGCGATCACAGCACTAATACGGCCTGCTCTGTACAAGTAAATCAGAAGCCTGACCCGAGCTTGTGCGCTCAGACAAACGGCAGGGCATAGGCCAACTATGCTGAGAAAACCGCCCCGCAGGCTGGCTGACCTGCATCAAGGCCAGCAACGGACAAAATCGACAGACTCGCCTCATCATCACGACGAGGATAGAACCATGGCCCTGCTCACCTTTATCGGCGCGATCCAGCAAGTCACGGGCTCCTGCTACTTGGTAGAGAGCCGCGATGGCGCCAAGGTGCTGCTCGAATGCGGCATGCACCAGGGACGCCGCCAGGAGGAGGATCTGAACCGCAGTGCATTTCCTTTCGACCCGCGCAGCCTGGATGCGGTGGTGATCTCCCACGCCCACCTCGATCACAGCGGGCTGCTGCCGCTCCTGGTCGCCGAAGGTTATCGAGGCCCGATCCACGCCACCGAGGCCAGCTGCGAACTGCTCGAGCTGATGCTGCTGGATTCGGCATTCCTCCAGGAGAAGGACGCCGAATGGGAAAACCGCTGGCGCGCCCGCCAGGGCAAGCCGGCAATCAAACCGCTCTACACCATCGCCCATACCGAACAGGCGCTCAGCCAACGCCGCGCGCATGCCTACGGCACAGCGGTCGAGGTTGCCAAGGGCGTGCAGGTTACCTTCCACAATGCCGGCCACATCCTCGGCTCGGCCATCGTCGAGATGCAGGTAGAGGATCACCACCTGCACCGTCATCTGGTGTTCTCCGGCGACCTGGGCAATACCTGTTCTCCGCTGATGCAGGCGCCGACCCAGCTGAATCAAGCGGACGTGTTGCTGATGGAGTCGACCTACGGCGACCGCAATCACCGACCCAGCGACGAAACCCTGGAAGAGCTGGCCGACATCCTGCAGCAAGCCCATAGCGAGGGTGGCAATGTGCTGATCCCCTCCTTCGCCGTTGGCCGCACCCAGGACCTGATCTATTACCTTGGCCGCTTCTATCAGGAAGGCCGTCTGCCACAGCAGGCCGTGTTCCTCGACAGCCCCATGGCGATCCGCGCCAACGCCATCTACAGCCGCTTTCACGACCAGTTCGCGGCTACCGATCGCGCGGCGCTGGCAGCCAAGGGTGTCAAGCGAGTCGAGGACTGGCTGCCAGTGTTGCGCTGCACGCCGACGGCCGAAGAGTCGATGGCGATCAACCGGATCAAGAGCGGCGCGATCATCATCGCCGGTGCCGGCATGTGCAATGGCGGGCGTATCGTTCATCACTTCAAGCACAACCTCTGGCGCGAGAACTGCCATCTGGTGTTCCCCGGCTTCCAGGCCAAGGGCACGCTGGGTCGTTTGATCGTCGATGGTGCCGAAACGGTCAAAGTGCTGCACCAGCGCATCGCGGTGAAGGCCAAGGTACATACCCTGGGCGGCTTCTCCGCCCATGCCGGGCAATCGCAGTTGCTCGAATGGGCCAGCCGGTTCGAGCATCACCCCGAGCTGTATCTCGTGCACGGCGAGCTGGAGAAGATGCAGGCCCTACAAGCCGCTCTGCGTGAACGCCGCAACTGGATCGCCAACATTCCCGAACTTGGTGAACAGATCGCCCTGTAACCGGTGCTTAGAACCCGTTCACGATCTCGCGAGCTAGAGCACTGCAACACCGATGGCGGCCCCGCAAAAATAGACGAGGAACGGTCGGAGTCGCGTGCGACTTTACGAGTTGTAAATGAGCATTCCGAGCCAGTTTTTAACGCCGCAGGGCCGACGCGCAGCAGATCGTGAACAAGCTCTTACGAAAAGGTGGCAACGAAACGGCAGACGGCCTGTGGCAAGCTGCTCAACACTCCATAATCAAGGAACCGGCCAAAGCGAGAGGCTACTCGCCTCTCACAGGCCAAGAAGAGGAGAGTTTCCATGCCCTTTGAACCGGACGACTATCTGTCGCGCCACGTGCAAACCAGCGAGGTCGACCTGAGCAGCAAGGTGGAAGAGCTGGTCGCTCTGGCAACCCCGAGCAACAGCCCCAACCTATCGCTGTACCGCGAGATGCTAACCACGGTGATCCATATGGCCCAGGCGGATCGTAACCGCTGGGACGCCAAGATCATGATGCAGACCCTGCGTGAGATGGAGCATGCCTTCGGCGTGCTGGAACAACTGAAACGGCGGCGCAAGGTCACGGTGTTCGGCTCGGCACGAACGCCACCCGACCATCCACTGTACAGGCAGGCTCGCGAGCTCGGCGCATTACTGGCACACCGCGATCTGATGGTGGTCACGGGTGCCGGTGGCGGCATTATGGCTGCCGCTCATGAAGGCGCTGGCGCGGAAAGCAGCCTGGGATTCAATATCACCCTGCCCTTCGAACAAACCGCCAACGCGACCATGCGTGGTAGCCATCACCTGCTGTCGTTCCACTTCTTCTTTCTGCGCAAGCTGTTCTTCGTCAAGGAGGCCGACGGTCTGGTGCTGTGCCCTGGCGGTTTCGGCACCCTCGACGAAGCGCTGGAAGTGCTGACCCTGATCCAGACCGGCAAGAGCCCGCTGGTTCCCGTGGTACTGCTCGACCAACCGGGCGGCAGCTACTGGGAAGATGCACTGGGCTTCATCCGTCGTCAGCTTGGCGATAACGGCTACATCCTGCCCACCGATCTCAACCTGATGCACCTGGTCTACAGCGCCGAAGAAGCGGTGGACGAAATCGCCCGCTTCTACCGCAACTTCCACTCGAGCCGCTGGCTCAAGGATCGCTTCGTGATTCGCCTCAATCATCCGCTCAACGAGGCGGCTCTTGCCAAGCTGGACGGCGACTTCGCCAGCCTGTGCAAGGAAGGCGGCTTCACCCAGCAAGCGTACTGCGAGCAGGAACGCGACGAGCCGGAACTGTGCGACCTGACCCGCCTAGCCTTTGCCTTCAATGGACGTGACTATGGCCGCCTGCGCGCGCTGCTCAATGTAGTCAATGAACCGGATAACTGGGCGAACTGACTCGAACCGTGAAAAGCAAAAAGCCCGGCGTGTGCCGGGCTTCTTTTGTATTACATGCTGATCAGGCGTTGCCCGCGACTTTCATCCGCGCTGCCTGAGTGAAATCGAGCATGCGCTTGAGCGGTTTGATCGCCTTGGGGATCAGCGCCGGATCAACATGAATCTCGCCAGAGCCCTGACGCAAGCCGGTCAGCACGCGCTCCAGGGTGTTCATCGCCATCCACGGGCAGTGCGCGCAACTGCGGCAGGCGGCACCGTTACCGGCGGTTGGCGCCTCGATAAAGGTCTTGTCCGGGCACAGCTGCTGCATCTTGTAGAAGATGCCACGGTCGGTGGCGACGATGAAGGTCGAGTTCGGCAGGGTCTGCGCCGCCTTGATCAACTGGCTGGTGGAGCCCACCGCATCGGCCAGCTCCACCACGCTCTGCGGCGACTCCGGGTGCACCAGGATGGCGGCGTCCGGATACAGGGCTTTCATGTCCAACAGCTGCTTGGACTTGAACTCCTCGTGCACGATGCAGGCGCCGTCCCACAGCAGCATGTCGGCACCGGTCTCGCGCTGGATGTAGTTGCCCAAGTGTTTGTCCGGTGCCCAGATGATGGTCTCGCCGTTGTCCATCAGGCTCTCGACGATCTCCAACGCGCAGCTGGAGGTCACCACCCAGTCGGCGCGCGCCTTCACTGCGGCCGAGGTGTTGGCGTAAACCACCACGGTGCGCTCCGGGTGCTGGTCGCAGAAGGCCGAGAATTCGTCCACCGGGCAACCCAGGTCGAGCGAGCAGGTTGCCTCCAGGGTAGGCATCAACACGCGCTTTTCCGGGTTGAGGATCTTCGCCGTTTCGCCCATGAATTTGACCCCGGCCACCACCACGGTCTGCGCCGGATGCTGATTGCCGAAGCGGGCCATTTCCAGGGAATCGGAAACGCAGCCGCCGGTTTCTTCGGCCAGCGCCTGGATGACCGGATCGCAGTAATAATGCGCTACCAGCACCGCATTCTGCTTCTTCAGCTCGGCGGCGATTTCACGGCGATAGAAAGCTTCCTCCTCGGCAGTCAGCGGTTTGGGCTGCTTTGCATCGAGGTGGGCTTGAACCAGAAGGCGTTCGGAAATCTGCGTCATATCATCGAACCTGCGGCGCTCTTGAGCGAGCTGCGAGTATACCCCCTGGCTGCCTATCGCCACAGGCAGGGCAACATCGGCCAGAGGGCTTTTCCGAGAGCAAAAAAAAGCCAGTCTTGCGACTGGCTTTTGCGATCTGGTGGGTCGTGTAGGATTCGAACCTACGACCAATTGGTTAAAAGCCAACTGCTCTACCAACTGAGCTAACGACCCAACGCGAGGCGCATGATACTGATTTAATTCAGGAAATCAACACTTCGCGAAAAAATTTTCACACATAGCGCGTAGCGTCAGGCACGCCGGCTGCGGTGAAACCGGCTGCACGCAGGCGACAGCTGTCGCACTTGCCACAGGCGCGGCCGTCATCATCGGCCTGGTAGCAAGAGACCGTGAGTGCGTAATCCACGCCCAGGCGCATACCGGCGTGGATGATCTCGCCCTTGCTCATCTGCTGCAGCGGTGCGCGAATGACAAAGCCCTGCCCCTCCACACCCGCCTTGGTCGCCAGGTTGGCCATCCGCTCGAAGGCGTCGACGAACTCGGGGCGGCAATCCGGGTAGCCCGAGTAATCCACCGCGTTGACGCCAATGAAGATATCGCGCGCCTCAAGCACCTCGGCCCAGCCCAACGCCAGCGCCAGGAACACCGTGTTGCGTGCTGGCACGTAGGTGGCGGGTATACCTTCAGTGGGCGATTCGGGCACGGCGATGCTGCTATCGGTCAACGCCGAACCGCCGATGCCGTTGAGGTTCAGGCCGATCACCTTGTGCTCTACCACACCCAGCTGCCGCGCCACGCGCTCGGCGGCCTGCAACTCGGCACGATGGCGCTGGCCATAGTCGAAACTCACGCTGTAACAGGCGTAACCCTCGGCCTTGGCCATGGCGATGACCGTGGCCGAATCCAGGCCACCGGAAAGGAGGATGACCGCTTTCTTGTCATTCATGTTCAGTGTCCCGGCTCGTCGTTCCAGAGAATCTTGTGCAACTGCAGTTGCAGGCGTACTGGCAGGTTATCGGTCACGATCCAGTCGGCCAGTGCACGTGCATCGACCTGTTTGTGGCTGGGCGAGAACAGCACCTCGCCGGCACGCGCGGCCAGGTCATACTCGATCAGTTTGGATACTGCCCAGTCGTAGTCTTCACGCGAGCAGATGACGAACTTGACCTGGTCATTACGAGTCAGCCACTGGACATTCTCGTAGCGATTGCGCTCGACTTCGGCAGAGCCCGGGGTCTTCAGGTCGAGCACCTTGCTGACGCGCGGATCGACTGCCGATACATCGAGCGCGCCACTGGTTTCCAGCGACACCTCGTAACCGGCATTGCACAGATGCGTGAGCAAGGGGATGCAGTTCGGCTGGGCCAGCGGCTCGCCGCCGGTCACGCAGACGTAGCGCGGCCGATAGGCAGCCACTTGATCGAGGATACTGTCCAGGGTGACGATCTCGCCGCCACTGAAGGCGTAGGCGGTGTCACAGTACTGACAGCGCAGGGGGCAGCCGGTAAGGCGCACGAATACTGTCGGCAAGCCGGCGGTACGCGTTTCCCCCTGCAACGAGTAGAAAATCTCGGTGATGCGCAGGGTTTCTTGCATGGTAGCCACGGGCGTGATGACGAAACAGGCCATCCGCCTCCGTTGCGTGAAAGACAGGAACGCCGGCGTCGGCCGACATTCGACAAGGCATGGCGGCAAGGACATCAGCCGAGCTGAAACCCCGCCTCGCATGCGAGCGCGCATTCTAATGGATCACGCGAAGCCAGATAAGAAAAACCCGCGACGGGCGCGGGTTTATTCATCGAGTGTCGATCTACAGCCGTTGCAGATCGCGCTGAGCCAGCTGGGCGGCCGAGCTGCCCGGGTACTGGGCAATGACTTGCTGAAGAATGCCACGAGCCTTGTCATTGTGACCCAGGCGACGCTCGACATCGGCCAGCTTGAACAGTGAATCCGGCACCTTGGCGTGACTCGGATAAGCCTGGCTGACCTTGGCAAAGGCTTGACCGGCTGCCTGCAAGTCGCCCTTGGCCAGATTCACCTCACCCAGCCAGTACTGGGCGTTACCCGCATATTGGCTGCTGGGATAACGGTTGAGAAAGGCGCCGAACGCCTGCGACGCCTTGTCGAAATCCTTGGCCTTGATCAGGTCGAAGGCGGCGTCGTAATAGAGTTTTTCCTTGGCCGGATCACCCGGCTCGGCGCTGGCCTGCTGCTGTGCGGCAGGTGGCGTCGGGGTGCCATTGGCGTTTACCGCGCCATCGGCTGAATTCTGTGCGGGAGCTCCACCGGCAGCAGCACCGGAAGAAATGCGTTGATCCAGATCCTGGTAACGCTCCAGGCCTTCCTGCTTGAGGCGCTGGATTTCATTCTGCTGCTCTTCGACCATGCCCCGCAGTTGCGCAATTTCCTGCTGCATCTGCTCGAGTTGGTTGAACAGCATACCCTGCGCAGAAGCGGGTGCTTGCGCACCCGCTCCGGCGGAGGAGCCGGCCGTACCATAACCCGCCGGTGGATAGCTGCTGCCCTGTTGCATGGAGCTGCTTTCCAGTACGGGAACCTCCGCCATCGCGACGAGCGGCAAGGCGAGTGTCAGAAGGGTCAGGATACGGCGGCAATCTCGCATGGCAGCTTACTTACGCAGCTCTACGCGACGGTTCTGAGCCCAGGACTGTTCGTCGTTGCCAGTGGCAACCGGACGCTCTTCGCCGTAGGAAACCAGTTCCAGCTGAGCCGGGGAAACGCCCTGCAGAACCAGGTAGCGTTGAACGGCCTTGGCACGACGCTCGCCCAGAGCCATGTTGTACTCACGGGTACCGCGCTCGTCAGCGTGGCCTTCCAGAACGACGCGAGCGCCGTTGCCTTTCAGGTCCTTGGCGTGTACGTCCAGAGCGCGCATGGCTTCGGCTTTCAGGTCGGAGCTGTCGTACTCGAAGTAGAAGGTGGTGATAGCGCGCAGAGCAGCTTCTTCGCTCAGGCTGCCATCAACAGCGCCAGTGTTGGCACCGTAGCCAGCGTTCGGGTCAACAGCGCCTTCGCCAGCAGCGTCGCCGCCTTTGGAGGAGCAACCTACAGCAACGGCGAGAGCCAGGGACAGTGCAGCGAACTTACCGAATTTCAGCATTTCCATCATATAACTCCTAATGAACCCCAGTTGTGTTAAGCAAAAAAGGTGTAGCGCCGCATCAGTTCAGGTAAGGGGACCAAGAAGGCTCTCGAACTTCGCCTTGAGCGGTAGGAAGAGGGAGCCTCACGCGTCCATTGGTGGACGCCAACATCAAGACTCCCCGGCCCTGCTGGCGGGTGGCGTAGATTAGCATGGTGCCATTGGGCGCAACAGTGGGCGACTCATCCAAACTTGTGTCTGAAAGTATGCGCAAACGGTTGGTTTCCAGGTCCTGTGCAGCCACTTTGAACACGGTGAAGCCGTCCTGGCGATGGATCATCACCAGGGTCTTCTCATCAGCCGACAATTTCGGGTTGGCGTTGTAGTTACCGACGAAGGTCACACGCTCCACTGCCCCGCTATTGATATTGGTCTTGTAGATCTGCGGACGTCCCGCACGATCCGAAGTGAAGTAAAGGGTCTGACCGTCCTTACCCCAGAAGGGTTCGGTATCGATGGCGTAATGGTTGGTAATGCGGCGCATCTGCCGGCTGCCCATATCCATCACGTAGATTTCCGGGTTGCCATCGCGAGACAGCACGAAGGCCAGGCGGTTGCCATCCGGCGACCAGGCCGGCGCGCCATTGAGGCCTTCGAAGTTGGTGATCTGCTCACGACGACCGGTGTCGATGTGCTGCACGAAGATGCGCGGACGACGTTGCTCGAACGAAACATAAGCGATACGGCGACCATCCGGTGCGAACGACGGCGACAGGATCGGCTCACGCGATTGCAGCAGGGTTACCGCACGGGCACCGTCGTAGTCGGAGCGCTGCAGGGTATAACGGGTGTTGTTGGTGCCCATGCGCTCGGCAGTGACGTACAGCAGGCGCGTGGAGAACGCCCCTTTCACACCGGTGAGCTTCTCGAACGACTGATCGGCGATATGGTGCGCCATGTCGCGCAGCTGATCGGTACCACCACCGACATTGCCGGTCATGACCTGCTGCTCGGTGTTGACGTTGAACAGCGCGTACTGAATCTGCAACCGGCCGCCGTTGGGCACGATGTTACCGACCAGCACGTACTGGGCGCCCAGTGCTTTCCAGTCACGATAAATGACTTCGCTGGCCTGGGTAGGCAAGCTGATCATGTTCTGCCGCGGGATGGGCTCGAAGTAGCCGGAGTTGCGCAGGTCGTTGCCGATGATCTGCGACATGTCCTCGGGCAGCACCGAACCACCCTGCCAACCGAACGGCACGACGGCAATCGGGGTGGCACGGTCAGCGCCTTGGGAAATCACCAGCGGATCGGCCGCCTGGACACTACCGACCAGCATGACCAGCCCCAGCAGGGCGATACGAATCAGGGTATTCACAGAGCTCAATCCTCCGGTTTGAAAATGACGCGACGCTGCCTGTACCGACTGTCGAAGGTAGCGCGATCCAATTGTTGCATCTCGGGAATACGCCCGACGTTACGTACAGCTGCAACGGCCGAGTTGTCGAACGGCGCATCGCCACTGGAGCGCGATACGCTGGCGTTGGTCACGGTGCCGTCGGGCAGCATCTGGATCAACAACTCGACACTCATGCCACGGCGCGCCGACATCGGTCGCTGCCAGTTCTCGGTAATCAGCTTGATGATCAGATCATCGAGGTTACCGGCCACCTGATCCCCATGGGTTTCGGCCAGCGCCTGCTGGTTCTGTACGTTGTCCGACAGCAACTCGGCCAACGCTGCCGCTTTCTGGTCTTCGGCCGCTTTGCGCCGGGCATCTTCAGCCTTGCGCTTGGCATCTTCGGCCGCTTTCTTCTTCGCCGCCTCGGCGGCTGCCGCCTTCTTTTTAGCCTCGTCTGCAGCGGCCTTTTTCTTGGCCTCTTCAGCGGCTTTCTTCTTTGCCTCTTCCTCGGCGCGCTTCTTGGCGATATCAGCCTGGCGTTTCTGCTCGGCGGCCTTCTCTGCCTCAGCTTTCTTCGCCGCTTCGGCCTTTCGAGCTTCTTCGGCCTGCTTTTGTTCCTCTGCTTTCTTGGCCGCGGCTACCTTCTGCGCTTCGGCCTGGGCCTGCTTCTGCTCTTCGGCTTTCTTCTGTTCCAGCCTTTCGGTCTCGAACTGCGGCGCCGAAGTCTTCTGCGCTTCGCCTGCAACCTTCTGCGTGGTCTGCGTGGTGGCCTGGCTCTGCGACTGCAACTGATACAGCGTAGCCTGCACCACTGGGCGTGCCGGAGGCAGTTCCGGGGTGAAGGCGAAACTGACGAACAGCATGGCGAACATCAGGACGTGCAGACCCACCGCCCAAACCACGGGCCAGAAGTAGCTTTCCGATTGCGAACGCTCGGTTTGCTGCATCAGGGAGCCTCGGTAATCAGTCCGACGTTGCCCACGTCGGCCTGCTGCAGACCGCCCATGGCCGACATCACAGTGCCGTAATCGACCGTGCGATCACCACGCACGAATACCTGCACCTGCTTACCCTGACGACGGTTCTCGGCAATGATCGCCGACACGGCCTGAGTCATCTGCTCGAGGGTCGAAGCACGCTCCTGCTCGGTATCGACGTCGACCTCGCTGCCCATGTTCCAGTAGTAGGTCTTGTCGGCCTTGATGGAAATGGTCAGCACCTGAGCGTCGTTGTCCTGCGGCAGCGCTTCACTGCTGACCTTGGGCAGATCGACCTTGACGCCCTGATTAAGCATCGGCGCGGTGACCATGAAGATGACCAGCAGTACCAACATCACGTCGATGTAGGGCACCACGTTCATCTCGGCGACCGGTTTGCGTCTGTTGCGAATTCTCGCCATGGTTAAAACCTGTCCTCTTCGCTCGCCTTAGTCTTCCGAGGTGTGCACTTTACGGTGCAGGATGGCCTGGAACTCGTCGGCGAAGGTGTAGTAACGACCGATCAGCATCTCGCCACGGGCCGAGAAACGGTTGTAGGCGATGACCGCCGGGATTGCTGCGAACAGGCCGATGGCGGTAGCGATCAGCGCTTCTGCAATGCCCGGTGCCACGGTAGCCAGAGTGGCTTGCTGCACCTGAGCCAGACCGCGGAAGGAGTTCATGATGCCCCATACGGTGCCGAACAGGCCGATATAGGGGCTGGTGGAACCGACGGTTGCCAGGAACGGCAGAGCGGTCTCCAATTTTTCTTCTTCACGGGAGATAGCCACGCGCATGGCACGGGCCACGCCGTCCATCACCGCATCCGGGTCGACGCCCTGCTGCTGACGCAGACGGGAGAACTCCTTGAAGCCGGCACGGAAGATCTGCTCCAGACCGGAATCCGGATCGGGGTTGCTGCCGGCCTGGCGATACAGTTTGGACAGGTCGATGCCGGACCAGAAGCGATCTTCGAAATTGTCCAGCGCGCGCTTGGCGGCGCGGATGGCATTACTGCGCTGGAAGATCATCACCCAGGAAATGACCGAGGCGGCCACCAGAGTCAGCATGACCAGCTGAACCACAAAGCTGGCGTTACTGATCAGACTCCACATCGACATATGGTCAACGGCGTTAGCTTCCACGCTTACTCTCCTGCTGCAATTAAACCCGGCGCCTGCGTCCCGGCGAACGCATGTCGCAGGGTTTCGGGGATAGCCCGGGGTTTCAAGTTGTCGGCGCGCACACAGGCCACCAGAAACTGCCCTTCGCAGAGCAGCACATCATCCGTAGCCCGCCTGACCTGTTGACGAAAGCGCAGGCTGGCACGGTTCAATTCGATCACATCGGCGCTGATCACCAGCTCATCATCCAGTCGCGCCGGCGCGTGATAGCGCGCCTCGGCCGAATGCACGACGAACAACAGGCCCTCACCGGCAAGCGTCGACTGGGCATAACCCAGCTCACGCAGGCGCTCGGTGCGAGCCCGCTCCATGAATTTGAGATAGTTGACGTAGTAGACGATGCCGCCTGCATCGGTGTCTTCGTAATAGACCCGGCAATGGTGGCTGAACGGCTGGACTCCGTTTTGCGCGCGCATACTCTAGTCCCCGGCCTGCTGCTTGCCAATCCGGGCTGGTAACAATTTTTTCGTCATTCGTCACCTGCCGCGAAAAGATCGCCAGCGACCTGCTCGCCAGCGCGCTTGGGGATGTTCAGCCCGAAGTGCAGATAGGCATGACGAGTGACCACGCGCCCGCGCGGCGTGCGCATCATGTAACCCTGCTGAATCAGATAGGGCTCGAGCACGTCCTCGATGGTATGGCGCTCTTCACCTATCGCTGCCGCCAGGCTATCGAGCCCCACCGGACCGCCGTCGAACTTCTCGATCATGGCCAGCAGCAAGCGGCGATCGGAATGATCGAAACCGCGTTCGTCGATATCCAGCAAATTCAGCGCCTGATCGGCGATCAACTGCGTGATATGGCCGTTACCACGCACTTCGGCGAAGTCGCGCACACGGCGCAACAGACGGTTGGCGATACGCGGGGTGCCACGCGCGCGACGGGCTATCTCATAGGCGCCCTTGGCTTCGATAGGCAAGCCGAGAATCCCCGCAGAGCGCGAGACGATGGTGGCCAGGTCGTCGATACCGTAGAACTCCAGGCGCTGGACGATACCGAAGCGGTCACGCAGCGGATTGGTCAGCATGCCGGCACGAGTGGTGGCGCCAACCAGGGTGAACGGCGGCAGATCCAGCTTGATCGAGCGGGCCGCTGGGCCTTCACCGATCATGATGTCGAGCTGAAAATCCTCCATCGCCGGATACAGCACTTCCTCGACCACCGGCGACAGACGGTGAATCTCGTCGATGAACAGTACATCGCCGCTTTCCAGGTTGGTCAGCAGCGCAGCCAGATCGCCCGGGCGTTCGAGCACTGGGCCGGAGGTGCTTTTGATCGAGCTGCCCATTTCTTCGGCGATGATATTGGCCAGGGTGGTCTTGCCCAGTCCTGGCGGGCCGAAGATAAGCGTGTGGTCGAGCGCCTCAGCCCTACCCCGCGCAGCCTGAATGAACAGCGCCATCTGTTCACGCACGACGGGCTGACCGATGTAATCGGCCAGGCGCAGCGGGCGAATGGCCCGGTCCTGCTGCTCTTCGCGCTCACGTGGACTGGCGGTAATCAGGCGATCGGCTTCGATCATCAATAGGGTTCCACTAAACCATGCCGCGCAGGGCGCGTCGGATCAAATCTTCACTGGTCATGCCATCTTCCTTGACGGCAGCAACGGCTCGACTGGCTTCCTGCGGTTTGTAACCGAGGGAGATCAGGGCGCTGACGGCGTCATTCTCCGCGCTTGAGACTGCCTGAGCCAGTTGAGGTTCAACCACCAAGGGCGCAATGGACGGGATCGACTCCCAGGCCTTGAAGCGATCCTTGAGCTCGACCAGCAGACGCTCTGCAGTTTTCTTGCCGACTCCAGGCACCTTGACCAGCGCCGCGGTGTCCTGAGCCTGTACGCAACGCACCAGCTCATCGACCTCCAGCCCAGACATCAATGCAAGCGCCAGCTTGGGGCCGACACCATTGAGACGAATCAGTTCGCGAAACAGCTCACGCTCGCGCTTTTCGAAGAAGCCATACAACAAATGCGCATCTTCACGCACCACAAGGTGGGCATGCAGGGTTACCGGCTCGCCCACCGCAGGCAGACGATAAAGGGTCGTCATCGGTACTTCCAGCTCATAACCGACGCCATTCACATCCAGAAGCAAATGCGGCGGCTGCTTCTCCGCCAGGGTGCCGCGCAAACGTCCGATCACCGCTGTTTCCTTTGATTCGATTACAAACGAAGGCGACCACCGCGCCGCTTGGCGCCGGCCAGCCCATGAGGAATGAGACTCTGTCGATGGTGTGCATGGCACAAGGCGATACCCAGGGCATCGGAGGCGTCGATCTGCGGCTTCTGCACCAGTTTGAGCAGGTGCATGACCATCATCTGCACCTGCTGCTTGTCCGCTGTCCCGGTGCCGACCACAGCCTGCTTGACCTGAGTGGCGGTGTATTCGCTGATTTCCAGCCCAGCCTCCACTGCGGCGACGATAGCGGCACCTCGCGCCTGTCCCAACTTGAGCGCCGAGTCGGCATTGCGCGCCATGAACACCTGCTCAATGCCCATGGTCACCGGGCCATGGGTGCGAATAACTTCGCTGACGCCGCGAAAGACGATCTGCAGGCGCTCGGCCAGCGGCCCGTTGCCGGTACGAATGCAACCCGACGCCACGTACTCGCAACCGCGCCCGGTATCACGCACCACGCCATAGCCGGTAATACGCGAACCCGGGTCGATGCCTAGAATCAGGGTCATATCAGCAACTGTCTATTTATCCAGTTGGTGAGTATACGGAGGTCCTAATGCGCCGTCACTCGTGACGCACTGGTGAAACCAGAGAAAACCGCAGGCTGGGCTGGGCGGTGATCCGCTTCAGCCCAACATGTAGCGCGCCCCTGGCGTGCTGAGGCCCACCCTACGCATCCGGGCGATAAGCTGCTTAGCTCAGTTGCTCCATGATCTCGTCGGCCACTTCGGCGTTGTGGTAGACGTTCTGCACATCATCCAGATCTTCGAGCATGTCGATCAGCTTGAATACCTTCTGCGCGGTTTCCAGATCGGCGATCGGCGCACTGATCGAAGGGATCATGGCGATTTCCGCTTCCTCGGCCTTGAAACCAGCTGCGCTCAGCGCTTCGTTGACGGCATGAAACTCGGTGAAGCTGGTCGACACCAGGCCTGAACCGTCTTCGCCCATTTCCACGTCGTCAGCACCAGCCTCCAACGCAGCCTCCATCAGGGCATCCTCATCGACGCCCGGCGCGAAGCTGATCTGACCCTTGCGGTCGAACATGTAGGCGACCGAACCATCAGTGCCCAGGTTGCCACCGCACTTGGTAAAGGCATGGCGCACTTCGGCGGCAGTACGATTGCGGTTATCGGTCATCACCTCGACGATGATCGCCACGCCGCTTGGCGCGTAACCTTCGTAGCTGAACTCGACGACGTTGTCGGCCTCGTTGTTGCCGGCACCACGAGCGATGGCGCGGTCGATCACGTCACGCGACATGTTATTGGTCAGCGCCTTGTCCACGGCCAGACGCAGGCGCGGGTTGTCCGCAGGAATCGGGCCACCGTGCTTGGCGGCGACCGTCAGTTCACGAATCAACTTGGTGAAGATCTTGCCGCGCTTGGCGTCTTGACGCCCTTTGCGGTGCTTGATGTTGGCCCATTTGGAATGACCAGCCATAACTCACTCCATCTATAAGGTTTCACGATTACCGGGGCGTAAGTGCTTGAGTCTCTGCGCCCCATAACGAAGAAGCCTGGGATCTCCAGGCTTCTTTTGCAGGCTTATTCGGCCTTGGGTTGCTCGCGCAGGCGAATGTGCAGCTCGCGCAGCGACTTGTTGTCGACGATACCCGGCGCCTGAGTCATGACACAGGCCGCGCTCTGGGTTTTCGGGAAGGCAATCACTTCGCGGATCGACTGTGCGCCAGTCATCAGCATCACCAGGCGATCCAGGCCGAAGGCCAGACCACCATGGGGCGGCGCGCCGTACTTGAGGGCATCGAGGAGGAAGCCGAACTTCTCCTGCTGCTCCTCTTCGCTGATGCCGAGCACGCGGAACACGGTCTGCTGCATGGCCTTGTCGTGGATACGGATCGAACCGCCACCCAACTCGGTGCCGTTGAGCACCATGTCATAGGCACGCGACAACGCGGCGGCCGGGTTGGCTTCCAGTTCCTCGGGGCTGCAGCTCGGCGAGGTGAACGGGTGGTGCATAGCGGTCAGGCTGCCGTCGTCGTTTTCCTCGAACATCGGGAAGTCGACGACCCACAGCGGCGCCCACTCACAGGTCAGCAGGTTCAGATCATGACCCAGCTTGATACGCAGCGCGCCCAGGGCCTCGCTGACGATCTTGGCCTTGTCGGCACCGAAGAACACGATATCGCCATCGACAGCGCCAACGCGATCGAGGATGACATTGATGTTGTCCAGCGGGATGTTCTTGACGATCGGCGACTGCAAACCGTCAACGCCAGCAGCACGCTCGTTGACCTTGATGTAGGCCAGGCCCTTGGCACCGTAGATGCCGACGAATTTGGTGTAGTCGTCGATCTGCTTGCGCGGCATGCTCGCCCCGCCCGGAACGCGCAGCGCAGTGACGCGGCATTTCGGGTCGTTGGCCGGGCCGGCGAAGACCTTGAATTCGACGTCCTTGAGCTGATCTTCCACATCCACCAGCTCCAGCGGAATGCGCAGGTCCGGTTTGTCCGAACCAAAGCGGCGCATGGCTTCGGCCAGGGTCATATGTGGCAGTTCGCCGAATTCGACGCCCAGCACTTCCTTGAACAGGTTGCGCACCATGGTCTCGGTGATGTCCATGATGTCTTTTTCATCGAGGAAGCTGGTCTCGATGTCGATCTGGGTGAATTCCGGCTGGCGGTCGGCACGCAGGTCTTCGTCGCGGAAGCACTTGGCGATCTGGTAGTAGCGATCGAAGCCCGCGACCATCAACAACTGCTTGAACAGCTGCGGCGACTGCGGCAGGGCGAAGAAACTGCCGGCGTGGGTGCGACTCGGTACCAGATAGTCGCGCGCACCTTCAGGAGTAGCGCGGGTCAGGATCGGCGTTTCGACGTCAAGGAAGCCGTTGTCGTCGAGGTAACGACGGATGCTCGAAGTGATGCGCGAGCGCAGCTTGAGCTTCTCGGCCATTTCCGGACGACGCAGATCGATGAAGCGATAGCGCAGGCGGGTTTCTTCACCGACGTCGGTGTATTCGTTGAGCGGGAACGGCGGGGTTTCCGCCTCGTTGAGCACTTCCAGCTCGTAGCCCAGCACTTCGATGGCACCGCTGGCCATGTTGGCGTTGCGCGCGCCTTCCGGACGCAGGCGTACCTTGCCGGTGATCTTGACTACATATTCGCTACGTACACGGTCGGCCTTGGCGAAGGTCTCGGCACGATCAGGATCGAATACCACCTGAGCCAGGCCTTCACGATCACGGATATCGAGGAAAATCACCCCGCCATGGTCACGGCGACGGTGTACCCAGCCGCAAAGGGTGATTTCCTGGCCATCCAGGCTCTCGTTCAACTGGCCGCAATAGTGGCTGCGCATCATGATCGTGTTTCGCTTCTCTGAGGTCTTGGATAGGTCAGGCAGCCCCCAACGCCCTGGGCAGGAGCTACACCGCAGCGAACGCCCAACCGCACGCCGCGCTTCGATAAAGAGCGGGATTATATAGCGTAAATCGTCATGACGCAGCCGCCCCGCAGACACCTTCCATAAATGAACAGCGCCGCCTACCCAGACACCGACCATGGACCAAGGCCGCAACGATCTGCCCCTGCGCTCTGCTGGAAAATTTCCGCCTTGAAACTGCCGAGCAGGTTCACCGCTGCGAGCAGCTACTGATTGAGCCCGAGCCAGCACGAAAGACCTGCAAACATTTGGCAACGCACAAGATTGACGCCCAGCCAGCGGCAAGCTTTATTGGCCCCAGCTGAACCGTCCGCTATCAATAGCCTCTAATCATCGCTTTCATTGATATAAGCCAAGATCACCCCCGACGCCCTGCGTGTTAAGCTCTCATCAACATTGCGGGATAGACACCCCGGGCTCACCTGAAAGGAGAAAAGCCATGGAAATCAATATCGGAATCGCCGAACAGGATCGCGCCGCCATCGCCGAAGGTCTCTCGCGCCTGCTGGCTGACACCTACACCCTGTATCTGAAGACCCATAACTTCCATTGGAACGTCACCGGTCCGATGTTCAACACCCTGCACCTGATGTTCGAAGGTCAGTACACCGAGCTGGCCCTCGCGGTTGACGCTATCGCCGAACGGATCCGGGCACTGGGCTTCCCGGCGCCGGGCACCTACGCCGCCTACGCCCGCCTATCCTCGATCAAGGAAGAGGAAGGCGTACCCAGCGCCGACGATATGATCAAGCAGTTGGTACAAGGCCAGGAGGCTGTCGTACGCACTGCCCGCGGCATTTTCCCGCTGCTGGATAAGGTCAGCGACGAGCCGACTGCCGACCTGCTGACCCAACGCATGCAGGTGCACGAGAAAACCGCGTGGATGCTGCGCAGCCTGCTCGCTGCTTGAGATGCTCAGAGGCCCGGTAATCCGGGCCTTTTCATTAGGCATGCAGCCCTGCCCTGATCTATGCTCTGGCAAATCGTCATTGAGTTTCCGACATTCATGAGTCAGCCAGCCAAACCGCCCAGCATCATCGATTTGTATCCGGAGGAAACCCGCGAGGCGGCCGAACTCCTGAAGCAAGCCGTGCCACTGATGATGCGTCACGACATCCCACCAAACCCGGTGCACTATGCACTGTGGTACACCTACAGCAGAGGCAGCGAACCCGAGCTCAACCGCCGCCTGGACAAGGTGGTCGAAGACTTCGACGTATTCCCGCCGGAAACCGCCAGCCGGCTGTTCCGCGACTACATTATCCGCGGCGAGCTGGAAGAAGCTCGCGCAGGCCAGCAGCAGGTAATCGAACTGGTCGATGACATCGAAGGCGACGTCTCACGCAGCGTGATCGGTGGCCAGCATTACCAGCAGAGCCTGAGCCATGGCCTGAGCGCACTGCAGGAGCCCATCATCGATGACCTACCCAGCGTGCTCAGCGAACTGCAGGAAAGCACCCAGCTGATGCAAGACCAGCAGGAAAAATTCCTCTATCGCCTGCGCGCCGCACAGCAAGAAATCACTCACCTGCGCAGCCAGCTGGAGCGCGCCCATCTTGCGGCAACGCTCGACAGCCTGACCCGCGTATTCAACCGCCATGCCTTTACCCGCTTACTGGAACGCGCACTGGACGAATCACAACAGGGCCTGGCCCTGGTGATTCTGGATATCGACCACTTCAAACAGTTCAACGACCAGTACGGCCACCCACTGGGTGATCGCGTACTGCAACACGTCGGACAATTATTGCGCGATCTGCTGCCACCGCAGGCCTTTGCCGCACGCTACGGTGGCGAAGAGTTCTGCGTGGTGCTGCGCAACTGCGCCAACCTCAATGAGGTTCTCAATTTCGCTGAGCAACTGCGCCACAAGATTCAGTCGCTGAGAATCAAGGTCAGGCGCACAGACCAGGTTCTGGACAGCATAACTGCGTCCTTCGGCTGCGCCATGGCCGCCGAAGGCGACACATTCGAATCGCTGCTCACCCGCGCCGATGACGCCCTCTATCAGGCCAAACGCGCCGGGCGCAATCAGGTTCACCCGATTACCAGCGAAACGATGCTAAGCGCTTGATTTGAGAAGCCCTCGGCTTTGCTGTTAAATAGCCCCGCGCGCCGCGTTACCATCCTGCGGCGCCACCAACTTTGTTTACAGGCGCGCCACGGCCGTTCAGCTGGCCGTTAGCAACGTGCGCTCTCTCCGTAGCACCGTGAGTCATCATTCGATCAGTGAGTTCATCAAAGATGTTGAAGATTGCCCATCTCGTGACAGGGTTCGCCGCCCTAATGCTGTCTGCCGTACCCGGTTTATCCACTTCCTTTCTTACCACGCCGGATGCCATCTATCTGGCCCTGACCGGCTTGCTCAACCTGCTGGCCGCATCGCAGCAACAGACTCTCCCCGCCACTCGCCAACAACTACTGGGGCTGTCCTCGGCTCTGTTGATATTGGCTGCCGTGGTACAGAGCTTGATCCTGCTTGCACCGCTGCCCAGCATCGGCAGCCAACCCGCCATCTGGCTACCGCTGCTGACCCTGGTTATCGCCGTGGCGCTGAGCCTTGCAGCACAACAGAGCAGGCAGCCGCGTAGCGCAGAGCAACGCCCGGCCGCACCACAAGCTAGCGCCAGCACCAGCGCTCCCCAGGATGATCGCGAGACCGGCACGGTCAAGTGGTTCAATACCTCCAAGGGCTTCGGCTTCATTTCCCGCGACTCGGGTGACGATATCTTCGTTCACTTTCGCGCCATTCGTGGCGAGGGCCACCGCGTCCTGGTCGAAGGCCAACGCGTGGAGTTCTCGGTCATGCAGCGCGACAAAGGTCTGCAGGCGGAAGACGTGATCGCAGCAACCCCTTCGCGGCGCTGAGCGGTACGCAAAGAAAAGCCCGGGAAACCGGGCTTTTTCATATCAATAGTGCGGTGGCGGGGCCTCATCCTGGTCAATACCCGCCTGGCCACTCAGCTCTTCCTGGCGTCGCGCCAGAACCGTCAACTGCAACTGCATCCGCTCGATGCGTTTGCTCTGCTCGACCAACTCATCGTTCAGCGCCTGAATGGTGTCATCCTGAAAAGCCAGGCGGCTCTCCAGCTCCATGATTCGTGATTCGAGGCTCATGCAAAGGCTCCGGCGAAGTGAAAGTCCTCAGCCAACACCGAGCGCAGCTTATCGACGACCTGACCCGCCTGCTGCTCACTGTAAGGCTGCGCCGGATGCCGCCCCCATACCGGAGCAGGCCAGGAAGCATCCTCAAGTCGACGCACGATCACATGCATATGTAACTGACTGACGACATTGCCAAGCGTGGCGACATTCATCTTGTCGGCCGCGAAGATGTCCTTCAGCGTTTCGGCCAGAAGCGTGGTTTCCTGCCACAGTTGTCGCTGATCATCAGCGTCTAGCTGAAACAACTCACTGACCTCCTCACGCCGAGGAACAAGGATGAACCAAGGGTAATTGGAGTCATTCATCAGCAGCAAACGACACAGGGGAAAGTCCCCGATCACCAGACAATCCTGCTGAAGGCGTGAATCCAGAGCGAACATGACGATCCTCCTTATTAATAGAGCGTAACCCCAGAGGGAGGGGAGCAATGGCGCGCAGCATACGCTGGCCCAGCCGAGAGTTCACCCGACGACCACGCACCAACCCAAGGCAGCTTGAACACATACGCACCGCAGGCGTGCACCATTTTGTTTCTTCCCGTAATGGACAGTGCCAAGCGTTACCGGTTAATGCGCAGGCAATGAGCTAACGGCACCTGCTGAAAGCCAACCGCAGGCCTCGACACCCCCTGACGAATCAGCACCAGAAGCAGCACCGGCGCTACCGCGAGCGCTGCCCTGCGCCTAAAAATCAGGGTTTTAGCAAGACAGGCAGGTTTTGAGCACGACTTTTGCTAACTGTGAAAGCAATGCCCGGCAAGCCGTGCAGTCGATCAATAACAGCGGTCCCAGGCACCTCAGAACCGCGGAAGCGTCGGCGCGACGAGACGCAAGTGCAGAACTATAGATTTGCGACATTTTTCTTCACGCGATGCGACACAAGCATGAACGAAGTCGTAACGAATAGACTGCAACTATCGCCAATATTGGCTGCGTGCTATAAGTTATCGCCGACACAAAAAGAAAGAGCTGTCCATATAACAAAACAGTGGGCAGCGCAACTCTTCTAAACCCAAGGAGCAATCACGATGCAAGTGATGAAGTGGAGCGTAATCGCCCTGGCAGTAGCCGCGGGCACCAGCCAAATGGCCGTGGCGTCGAGCCAGTCCGAGTCGAATGGCTTTATCGAAGACAGCAGCTTCAACATCTTCAACCGCGTTCTGTACATGAACCGCGACTTCCGTAACAGTCCGAACACTGCCGGTACCGGCGACAAAGGCTACCGTGAAGAAACCGGCCTGGGCATCCGCCTGCTGTACGAATCTGGCTTTACCCAAGGCACCGTAGGTGTTGGCTTCGACGCTCACTCCCTGAGCAGCATCAAGATCGACAGTGGTCGTGGTCGCTACGGCACTGGCCAGTTCGCTCAGACTGACGACGGTCGTGGCGATGACACCCAGAGCGAAGTTGGCGGCGCCATCAAGTTCCGTATCTCGGACACCGTACTCAAATACGGTAACCAGTTCGTTGCCAGCCCCGTATTCTCCACCGACGACAGCCGCATCCTGCCGGAAGTCGCTACCGGTACTTACCTGGTCAGCAACGAGATCGAAGGCCTGGAACTGAGTGCCGGTCGCTTCACCGCCATGAGCAGCCAGACCGGAACCAGCCGCGACGATATCAATGGTAAGGGCGAAGCTGGCCTGAAGTATGCCAATATCGTGGGCGCTTCCTACTCCTTCACCGACGACCTGAGCGCAGCTTTCCACGCATCCGATGTGGAAGATTACTGGAAAAAGTACTACGGCAACGTCAACTACAACTTGGCGCTGGCTGAAGAACAAGCTCTGAACTTCGACTTCAATATCTACAAGACCGACTACGACAAGCAGTACACCAACACTGCCAGCGACGAAGACAACACCATCTGGAGCCTTGCTGGTGCCTACTCGCTGGGCGCTCACACCTTCACCCTGGCTCACCAACGTGCGTCCGGCGACCGTGGTTACGACTACGGCGTAGACGGTGGCGGCACCATTTGGCTGGCCAACTCGGTTCAGTACTCCGACTTCAACCAGAAAGACGAGAAGTCCTGGCAAGCTCGCTACGACATCAACATGGCATCCTACGGCGTACCGGGCCTGAGCTTCATGACCCGTTACATCCGCGGTACTGCTGCTGATAGCTACACCGAGCGCGAGCTGGATATCGAAGCCAAGTACGTGATCCAGGAAGGTGCGGCCAAGGATCTGTCCTTCCGTATTCGTAACGCCTTCTACCGCGACAACGCTCAAGGCGACGTGAACGACTTCCGCCTGATCGTCGAATACCCGCTGAGCGTTCTGTAACTTCAGCGCTACTCGATAGCGGTATAAAAGAAACCCGGCCTAGGCCGGGTTTCTTTATTTATGCCTCGGCACTTTAAAGAGGCAAAGCATAAGTCCCCGTCACATGTGCTACCAATTCATTCTCATTATCAAGCGAATATAACGAGACTTCGCAAACTGCCTGGCGCCGGCTCAAGCGCAGTATTCGCGCCTCTGCCAACAAATCCACCGGTTTGGGTTTGACCAGAAAGTTGATATTGAGATTGGACGTCACTGCCATCTCCACGCGGCCGAGACGCCCCAGCACCACCGCATACATCGCCGCATCCCCCAGCGCCATGATGGTCGGTCCGGAAAGCGTGCCGCCCGGACGCACCAATTTGGCATGAAAAGGCACGCGTGCCAGCACACCCTCCTCGTCCAGCCGGTCGATCCGCAGATCGATATCCTCGGCCATCGGCAGCCCCATACGAATCAGGTTCTGAACCTCAAGTGCAGTCAATCCCACTCTTTACTCCTCCCGGCACGCGCAGCAGCACTTTCGCGCCTGCACCCGTCCTGTACGCCACTGTATAGGCACCGTACAATGCCGGCCTATTCCAAGCCCTCGCAACCGACAGAACGGCCAAACATGCGTACCAGTCAGTTCCTGCTCTCGACCCTGAAAGAAACCCCTTCCGATGCCGTGGTGATCAGCCACCAGCTGATGCTGCGTGCCGGCATGATCCGCAAGCTGGCCTCCGGCCTGTACACCTGGCTGCCGATGGGCCTGCGCGTACTGCGCAAGGTCGAGACCGTGGTGCGCGAAGAAATGAACGCAGCCGGCGCACTGGAAGTGCTGATGCCAGCCATTCAGCCTGCCGAACTGTGGCAGGAGTCCGGTCGTTGGGTGCAGTACGGTCCCGAGCTGCTGCGGGTAAAGGATCGTCATGATCGCGAGTTCTGCGTCGGCCCGACCCACGAAGAAGTGATCACCGATCTGGCCCGCAACGAGCTGAACAGCTACAAACAGCTGCCGATCAACATGTACCAGATCCAGACCAAGTTCCGTGACGAGATCCGTCCGCGCTTCGGCCTGATGCGTGGCCGCGAGTTCATCATGAAGGACGCCTACTCCTTCCATGCCGACCAGGCTTCCCTGCAGGAAACCTATGACCGCATGCACCAGGCCTACTGCAACGTATTCAGCCGCCTGGGCCTGAACTTCCGCCCGGTACAGGCCGATACCGGTTCCATCGGCGGCACCGGCTCGCACGAATTCCACGTACTGGCCGACTCCGGCGAAGACGACATCGCCTTCAGCAATGTCTCCGACTACGCCGCCAACATCGAGAAGGCCGAAGCCATCCCGCGTGAGACAGCGCGCGGCGCTGCGACCGAAGACATGCGCCTGGTCGACACGCCCGACACCAAGACCATCGACGCACTGGTTCAGGGTTTTAGCCTGGCCATAGAGAAGACCATCAAGACCCTGGTGGTGCACGCTGCCGAAGAAGGCAAGCTGATCGCCCTGATCGTCCGTGGTGACCACGAGCTGAACGAGATCAAGGCTGCCAACCTGGAGCTGGTTGCCAGCCCGCTGCAGATGGCCAATGAAGCAGAGATTCGTGCGGCCATCGGTGCAGGCCCTGGCTCGCTGGGCCCGGTCAACCTGCCGATCCCCTGCATCATCGATCGCAGCGTAGCGCTGATGAGCGATTTCGCGGCCGGTGCCAACATCGAAGACAAGCACTATTTCGGCGTCAACTGGGAGCGCGACCTGCCGCTGCCTGAAGTTGCCGACCTGCGCAATGTCGTCGCTGGTGACCCTAGCCCGGATGGCCAGGGCACCCTGGAAATCAAGCGCGGCATCGAAGTCGGTCACATCTTCCAGCTCGGCACCAAGTACAGCGAGGCCATGAACTGCCAGGTGCTCGGCGAGAACGGCAAGCCTGTAACCCTGACCATGGGCTGCTACGGCATCGGTGTATCCCGCGTCGTGGCTGCCGCCATCGAACAGAACTTCGACGAGCGCGGCATTCGCTGGAACGACGCACTGGCGCCCTTCCAGATCGCCCTGGTGCCGCTGCGCTATGAAACCGAGCAGGTTCGCGAAGCCACCGACAAGCTGTATGCCGAGCTGACTGCCGCCGGTTACGAAGTGCTGCTGGATGATCGCGACAAGAAAACCAGCCCCGGCATCAAGTTCGCCGACATGGAGCTGATCGGCATTCCGCACCGCGTGGTCGTCAGCGACCGTGGCCTGACCGAGGGTAACCTCGAGTACAAGAGCCGCGCCGAAACCGACGCGCAAGCGGTGCCGCTGGCCGACATTCTGTCCTTCCTGCAAGCCCGTATCAGCCGCTGATAACGCCTTACCGAGACATCATGCACACGAGCAACAACCTTCGCCTCATCGGCGCCGCCCTGTGCGGCGCCCTCTTTCTCAGCGGCTGCGCCAACCAGCTGCCGCAGCGTAGCGAGCATGAGGAGCGCGTCGAGCGCAAGCTGCTGGATCACCAACTGCAGATCGATGCCGGCGAACCCAAGGTACTGGAGCTACCGCAGCGCCGCGTGCGTGTGCATGACCAGAAGAGCTACGAGGTCACAGCTTTCGAAGTGACCCGTCGCTACGACCGCTACACGCCTTACCAGCCCTGGCGCGAGATCTATGAAGTGCCGATGGGGGCAGTCGCGGTGGTGGCCGGCGTGGGCGCCAATATACTCAACGTGGTGTTGCTCGGCAGCTTGCCGGAAACCGCGACCCGTGACTGGATCAGCTACGGCATGGCCGGCCTCAACCCATTCATGAACGTCGAGTCCAACGGCCGCGCGGAACAGAACCTGGCAAGTATCGATGAGCTGCAGCGCGACCGTCGCATGGAATACACCAACCTGCCCTGGTCCGAGCGTCCTGTACAGGTCAAGGCAGGTGACCAGCAGTTCGAGCTGCTCACCGACAGCAGCGGCGTGCTGCGCCTCAATCTGTTGGACAGCCCCTTCACCGAACAAGACATCACGCGCCTGAACACGCTGCAGCTAAGCGTCGAAGACCGCCTTGGTGACGATGTCGCACGCGCTGATACGACCCTCATGGTCAGTCATACCTTGCGCGGCAAGCTGCGTGAAGCGCATGACCTGATCTTCGACGACCTCGAGGGAGGCGATGTCGCCCAGTGGGTGCATCGGGTCAAGCGCCTTTCCGATCTGGGCCTGGAAGAGGAGGCTAGCGAGCTGGAGCAGAGCCTGATCGAACTTACCCGCAACGACCCTGAGCTGCAGGATGCCTTCCTCAAGGCTCTGCTCAAGGATGCAGGGCGTCTGGCTGCCGACCCAGCCAACTGATCGCATCAGGCCAATCCAGGTCCTCACCTAGACTCGGTGCGCACGGCGCATACAACCGGGCAGCGCTGCTCGCTATACCATCTGTAATGCATGCTTGCTACGCGGCGGCGGGAAGGCCGCGTCGAGCAGGGCCAGGTCATCCACACTCAAGGTTATCGAAGCTGCCGCTGCGTTATCGCGCAGGTGCGCGCTGCCGACAGCCTTGGGGATTGCAATCACGCCGTCCTGCCTGATCGTCCAGGCCAATGCCAGCTGAGCCGGCGTTACCTCATACCGTTGGGCCACCTCGAGCAATGTAGGCTCGTGCAGCAGTGCGCCAGCTTGGCTGAGCGGACAATAGGCCATCAGCGGCATAACGGCACGCTGTTGCCAGGGCATCAGGTCATACTCGATACCACGTGCCTCCAGGTTGTACAGCACCTGGTTGGCGCTGCATGCCGGCTGATCCAGCTCCAGCAGGTCATCCAGGTCGAAGTTGGAAACGCCCCAGGCGCCAATCTTGCCCTGCGCTCGCAGCCGCTCGAAACCTTCGACCGTCTCGGCAAGCGGATAGCGCCCACGCCAGTGCAGCAGGTAGAGGTCGATACGCTCGCATCCCAGACGCTTCAGGCTGCGCTCACAGGCGGCCTGAACACCCTGCAGACTGGCGTTGTGCGGGTAAACCTTGCTGACCAGGAACACCTCGTCACGACGACCGGCGATGGCCTCTCCCACCACCTGCTCGGCGCCACCCTCGCCATACATTTCGGCGGTGTCGATCAGACTCAAGCCCAGGTCCAGTCCTTCACGCAGCGCCGTCACCTCACGCGCGTGCTGGTGCCGATCTTCGCCCATGCGCCAGGTTCCCTGGCCTATCAATGGTACCTGCACGCCGGCCAAGTCAATTTTGCGCATCGATTTCTCCCGTACAGGTCGTTACCAGGTCGTACCCCTCATCGCGCCACTGAATGAAACACAAGCCGTGGCCAAAGGGATCGCTCAGCGTGACCAGCCGTCCCCAGTCATACTCATGAATGTCACCCTCCTGCCGAGCGCCAGCAGCGATTGCCCGCGCCAATGCAGAGTCAAGTTCATCGACCACCAGGTCCAAATGCAGCGGCATCCAGTGACGATCGTAATTGCGCCGCACGTGCGCCTCTGTGCACGCCTGGCTGGCAGCCGTCTTGTGCAGCAGATAGAGCGGCACGGCAGCGCCTAGCATCTCCACCACCGTTCCGTCGAACAACCTGCGCCCGACGCTCAAGCCAAGCGCCTGCTGGTAGAAGGCAACTGCCGCTGGCAGATCGGGAACATCGAGGTTGAGCAGCAGTTGCATGATCAGAGCGGCTTGAGCAACAGCAGCAAGGACACCGGCTGAACACTCTCGGGGTGCAGCGGCTCCTGCAGCCATTCGAGACGCCAGCCGGTTTCAGCGATCAGCGTCAGCCAGGATTGCAGAGTGCGGAAGAACCAAGGCATGGGCGCCTGAAAGCCCTCTCCGAAGCCAACGAAGTCCTCCACCCGCCAACCGTCCTGGTAAGGCTCGCCATGACTGGCACGCCAGGGGTGAAGGGTCTGGATCAGCAAGCTGCCGCCAGGTACAAGCAACTTGTGCAGACTGCGCAGAATCGGCTGCAGCGGCTCTTCGAGCAGGGCGAAGTTGCAGACCAACACCTCGAAACGTCCAAGTTGCTCGGCGTGTTCTTCGAGTTCGGCATAGCCGCAGACGCGATACTGACTGCGCCCGTCGCACGCAGCGCGAGCCGCCTCGATCAACGGCGCCGAAGCATCCACACCGACCGGCTCAATACCATGTTCGGCCAGCCCACGACACAGCCAACCTTCGCCGCAACCGATATCCAGCACACGTTTGGGTTGCAATGCCAGCACAGCCTGGATGATCGCAGCATCGGTGACCAGGCGGCGACTTTCGATGCGCTGTTCACGCACCGCGGCAGCCCAGGCATCGGCATTGGCCTGCCAGCTTTGCTGGAGCTGTTCTCGATGGTCGCGCTGCATACCGATACCCTGCATTTGTGGGTTGCAGCGAGTCTAGCAGGCCAGCCCATCATCCAGGTACAACCCTGGCCATGAGTGGAAACGGCCAGCCAGACGGCGCGCAAGGGTCTAAGCTGATAACAAGACAGACGAGACAACCGCAGCCCAGCCGGCCCAAGGTCAGCATCCGGCAAGAGGCAACCTCGCGGCTTTGAATGATGCTGACAGGCCAGGCCGGTGATTTATGGGCGCATCATGGCAACGTAATCCACAGCAACCTGACCTCACCTCCTCGGCGAGCACGCAGGGCAGGACGAAGTCGGCCACTGCTGCAAGGCATCACTGGCGCCTGACACTCTATCTGTTACTGGCCCTGCTGGTGCTCGCGGTTACCGCCCTGCTGGTGTTCGAGTCACGCAGCGCCCACTTTCAGTCACGCGAGCTCAGTCGCTATGCTGCTGACCTCACGTACAAGGTCGAACCAGGTCCCAGCGAGCGGATCATCTACCCGACCGATGGTCCCTTCGACAAACGCCAGGGCTATGCCTACCTGCCACTGATGCTGGAGCGCCTGCAACAGCGCGATTATCAGGTCACCGAGCAGTCGCGCTTCTCCGAACAACTGATGGCCTACAGCCGCCGCGGCCTATTCCCGCCCTTTACCGAGAAGAGCCAGAGTGGCCTGAGCATCAGCGATTGTCGTGGCACGCCGTTCTACGAATTTCGCTACCCGCAACAGGGTTATGCCGACTTCGCCAGCATCCCGCCGCTGGTGGTCAGCAGCCTGCTGTTCATCGAGAACCGTGAGCTGCTCGACCCCGCGCAACCGCTGGCCAACCCGGCGGTGGACTGGCCGCGCTTCGCCATGGCGGCGCTGTCGCAGCTTGGAAAAATGCTCGACGTGCAGGATCAGTCCGCCGGGGGCAGCACCCTGGCCACGCAACTGGAGAAGTACCGCCACTCCCCGGATGGGCTGACGCTGTCTGCCGGGGAAAAGTTGCGGCAGATGATTTCCGCCAGCGTGCGCGCCTATCAGCATGGCCCGGAGACGCTCGAAGCGCGTCAACGCATCGTCCGCGACTACCTCAATAGTGTGCCGCTGTCTGCAGCACCTGGTCATGGTGAGGTGAACGGCCTGGCTGACGGCCTGCGCATCTGGTACGGCGCCGACTTCGAGCGCAGTAACGCCCTGCTCGATCCGCGTCGCTCGCCCGACGCCAGCCTTGCCGAGCGCGGCTTGGCCCTGCGGCAGATGCTGTCATTGATGATCGCCCAACGCCGGCCCTCCTACTACCTCGCACAAGGGCGCCGTGACATGGAGGCGCTGACCGAAAGCCACATACGCCTGATCGCCAGCGGCGGCCTGGTCGATGCCGACCTGCGCGACGCCGCCCTCATACAGAAGCTGCAGTACCGCGACTGGCAGCAGGAGCCCAACCTTCGCGCCGTGGAGAGTGACAAAGGCATCAGCGTAGCGCGCTCGCGTCTGTCCAATCTGCTGGGCATGCCACTCTACGATCTCGATCGCCTCGACCTGTCCGCACGTAGCACCCTGCAGCGTGACCTGCAGCAGCAGACCAGCACCTACCTGCAGAACCTGGCCGATCCAGAGTTCGCCGGCAAGATCGGCCTGTTCGGCGAGCGCCTGCTGTCACCGGAGAAAACCGCGGAAGTGCGCTACAGCTTCACCCTGTTCGAACGCACCCCAACCGGCAGCCGGGTACGGGTGCAGACCGACAGCACCGACCAACCCTTCGACATCAACGAGGGCAGCAAGCTGGAGCTTGGCTCCACTGCCAAACTGCGCGTATTGGCCACCTATCTGGAGATCATCGCCGAGCTGCATCAGCGCCACGCGAACAAGAGCCCGGCCGAGTTGCGCCAAGTGGACATCGCCGAGCAGGACTACCTGAACCGCTGGGCCGTGGGCTACCTGCAAGCCAACCCGGGGGCGGGTCTGGCCAGCATGCTCGACGCCGCGCTGGAGCGGCGCTACTCCGCCAGCCCGAATGAGCGCTTCTTCACCGGCGGCGGATTGCACACCTTCGGCAACTTTCGCCGCGAGGACAATGGCCGCAACCCGACCCTGCGCGAGTCGCTGCGCGAATCGATCAACCTGCCGTTCGTGCGCCTGATGCGCGACCTGGTGCGCTACAGCACCTACCAGAGCAGCGCCGAACTGCTCAAGGACGACAAGGACCCGCGCCGCCAGGAATACCTGCAGCGTTTTGCCGACCAGGAAGGGCGCACGTTTCTGCTGCGGTTCTGGCGCAAGTATCAGGGCCAGGCAGAGCAGCAGCGCCTGGAGACCTTCATCAGCGGCCTGCGCCAGACTTCGGTGCGCCTCGGCGCCGTGCACCGCTACCTGTTGCCGCAGGCCGACGAGGAAACCTTCGCCGCGTTCCTGCGGGCGCATTTACCGCAGGAAAAGCTCACCGACCAACGTATCGCACGCCTGTACAAGGATTACGGCCCCGGCGCCTACAGTCTGCCGGATCAGGGCTATATCGCCCGCGTACATCCGCTGGAGCTGTGGTTGCTGGGTTACCTGATCGACAACCCGCAGGCGAGTTTCAGCGACGCCGTGGCAGCCAGCATCGACGAGCGCCAGGAAGTCTACGGCTGGTTGTTCCGCAGCCGGCACAAGAGCGCTCGTGATAGCCGCATCCGTATCATGCTGGAGGTCGAAGCCTTCTCCGATATCCACCGGCGCTGGAAGAACCTGGGTTATCCCTTCCAGCATCTGGTTCCCTCACTGGCCACCGCACTAGGCAGCTCCGGGGACCGGCCGGCGGCACTGGCCGAACTGATGGGCATCATTCAGAACGACGGTATCCGGCAGCCGGTGCTGCGCATCGACGAACTGCATTTCGCTGCCGGCACCCCTTATGAAACGCGGGTCGAACGCGAGCCCCATGGTGGCAAACGGGTGATGCAGTCCGAGGTCGCCGCAGCCTTGCGCAATGCCCTTTCCCAAGTCGTTGAGGGCGGTACAGCACGGCGTCTGCAAGGTACTTTCCAGTTACAGGACGGCCATAGCCTGACGCTGGGCGGCAAGACCGGCACCGGCGACAACCGTATCGAGAGCGTGGGTGCGGGCGGCCGGGTGATCAGCTCCAGGGCGATGAACCGCACGGCCACCTTCGTGTTCTTCCTCGGCCCACGGCACTACGGCACCCTCACCGCTTTCGTACCGGGGCGGGATGCCGAGCGTTTCACCTTCACCTCGGCGTTGCCGGTGCAGGTGCTCAAAGGCATGGCGCCGATCCTTGCGCCCTACCTCGAACCCGGCAGTTCCACCCTGTGTGATACGCCGATGAGCACAGCGCAGATCAGCCGGCGGTAATACCTGGTAACCACAGCGCTCAGTCCCTGGCGAAACCCGGCATCGGATGTGCAGTCCATGGCTGCATTATCCGTTGCCGTTCATGAGCACGCCGATGCCCTCACCCTGGTTAGCCCTGCTGCGCCGCCGTCGCCTGAGCCTGATGTTTCTGGGCTGCCTGCTGGTATTGCTGCCGATAGGCTGCGCCAAACTGGAGCAGACCGAACGCGAGCTGGTGTTTCGCATCGAGCCCGGCACCGCCCGCTGGTTCAGCGGCCTGCCTGCAGGCGTCGAGGACGTGCAACTGCAATCCCCCGACCTCACTGCCGATGAGAGCCTGCATGCCTGGTGGTGGCCGGCCCCCCGCAAGGACGCCCCGACGCTGCTCTATCTGCATGGCTCACGCTGGAACCTGACCGGCCAGCTGTTTCGCATCGAACAGTTACATGCCATGGGCTTCTCGGTCTTGGCGGTGGACTACCGCGGCTTCGGCGAAAGCCGTGGCGCCTTGCCCTCCGAGCGTAGCGTCTACCAGGACGCCCTGATCGCCTGGCAGCACTTGGTGCGCCTGCAGCCCGAGGCGAACAAACGCTTCATCTATGGTCATTCACTGGGTGGCGCCGTAGCCGTCAACCTGGCGCACGAACTGGCAAGTGAAGAGGAAGCCGCGCAGGCCGCCGGGCTGATCGTCGAATCCAGTTTCACTAATCTGGGCGATGTGGCGGCCGCGGTTACCAACACCTCGCTGCCGGTGCGCTGGCTGCTATCGCAGGAGTTCGATTCACTGAGCAAGATCGGCGATGTCGGCATCCCGGTGCTGATCGCTCATGGTCGCGATGACCGCTACGTACCGTCACGCTTCAGCCAGGCGCTGTTCGACGCGGCCAGCGAGCCGAAGCAGTTGCTGCTGATCGACGGCGCCAACCACAACAACAGCCTGCGCATGGCCGGTAACAGCTACCGCCAGGCCTTGCAGGCCCTAGGGCTCGAACTTAACTGAAGTGCTGCAGGTAGAGCTGCTCCACCTTGGCCCGTGCCCAAGGCGTCTTGCGCAGGAAGGTCAGACTCGACTTGATGCTCGGCTCATGCTTGAAACAGCGCACGTCAACCTGATGGGCAAGGCCGTCCCAACCGATGCGGTCCACCAGGGCGGTGAGAATCGCCTGCAAGGTCAGGCCATGGAGCGGGTCATTGCTGGTCATGAGAGCATCCGTTAAAAAAGTGCGCCTATCTTAGAGCCAGAAACGAAAAAGGCGATGACTGCGTAGCAATCATCGCCTTCGCTTCAAGCCAGCAGAGTTACACCGACTTGTATTCGCTCTCGGCCTTGTCGAAGCGGCTCAGCATCGACTGGCTCGGCGCCTGACCGATACGGCTGAAGATGACGATGGCCAGGGTGGCGAGGATGAAGCCCGGGATGATCTCGTACAGACCCAGACCGATCCAGTTCTTCCATACGATCACGGTGGCGGCACCGACCAGCATACCGGCCAGAGCGCCGTTGCGGGTCATGCCCTTCCACAGCAGGGAGAGGATCACCACCGGACCGAACGCAGCGCCAAAGCCGGCCCAGGCGTAGGACACCAAGCCCAGTACGCGGTTTTCCGGGTTAGCCGCCAGAGCGATGGCGATCAGTGCGACCAGCAGCACCATGGCGCGGCCGACCCAGACCAGTTCGGTCTGCGAAGCGTCTTTACGCAGGAAAGCCTTGTAGAAGTCTTCGGTCAGCGCACTGGAGCACACCAGCAACTGGCAGCTCAGGGTGCTCATCACCGCCGCCAGGATGGCGGACAGCAGGATACCGGCGATCCACGGGTTGAACAGCAGCTTGGCCAGCTCGATGAACACGCGCTCCGGGTTCTCAGCGACCGGGCCGGCGACTTCAGGGTGCGCCGCGAAGTAGGCGATACCGAAGAAACCGACAGCAACAGCGCCAGCCAGGGTCAGGATCATCCAGGTCATGGAAATGCGGCGGGCAGCCGGGATCGACTTCACCGAATCAGCGGCCATGAAGCGCGCCAGGATGTGCGGTTGGCCGAAATAGCCCAGGCCCCAGGCCATCAGGGAGATCACGCCGACGAAGGTCGCGCCCTTGAGCATGTCGAAGTTGGTCGCGTCGACCGCCTCGATGGCGACCATGGCCGGATCGAAGCCGCCGGTAGCGATCATCACCACGACCGGGGTCAGGATCAGCGCGAAGATCATCAGGGTGGCCTGCACAGTGTCGGTCCAGCTCACTGCCAGGAAGCCGCCGATGAAGGTATAGGCGATGGTCGCAGCAGCGCCGGCCCACAGCGCGGTCTCGTAGGACATGCCGAAGGTGCTCTCGAACAGGCGAGCACCGGCCACCACGCCGGAGGCGCAGTAAATGGTGAAGAAAACCAGGATCACCAGCGCCGAGAAGATGCGCAGGATGCGGCTGTTGTCTTCGAAACGGTTGGTGAAGTAGTCCGGCAGGGTCAGGGCGTTACCGTTGTGCTCGGTCTGCACGCGCAGACGGCCGGCAACGAACAACCAGTTGAGGTAGGCGCCGATGACCAGACCGATGGCGATCCAGCTTTCGGAGATGCCGGCGACGAAGATCGCGCCAGGCAGGCCCATCAGCAACCAGCCACTCATGTCGGAAGCGCCGGCGGACAGTGCGGTAACGAAGCTACCGAGACTGCGGCCACCGAGGATGTAGTCGGAAAGGTTCTTGGTACGCAGATAGGCGATCAAGCCGATCAGCACCATGGCTGCGATGTACACCACGAAGGTGACGAGCATTGGAGTACTAGCTGTCATTTGGGGGGCTCCCCTCTCGTTTGTTGTTCTTGGGCACCGTGCCCAGCTTGGCAAAGCGCACCCGTTTTTGCGGATGCGGGCTCCGGTCTCTCTTCCTCGTCACACCGATGTCTGATGAGCACGTTCAGGGACAGATACCGGCGCAGTGAATTCTCCACCACTTCGTCACAGCATCGGCACGTGCCTGAGCACTTTCCCTGACCTCCCTGGCTTGCGCCTGCGGCCACCGAATCGCGTTACCACCCTACTTCGGCTGCATACACTTCTATTATCGGTCTAGCCCAGCAAAGCTGGTCTGACCAATCGGCGCAGACAAAAACGGTCGTAACGAAAGTGAAGGGCGGAATTTAGTGGCAGACGTGAGCGGGCTTCTTGCTGAAAGCTCTGGAGTTTTTACAGAAATCTCCGACACGGGGAACTTCCGGCAAACAGCTGTTTCGGCCTCGCGCCGAGAACCTGATCGCTCGATCAGCCCCCGCTGGCCTGGCGAAAAGGCAGATAACTGCGCGCCTCCTCAGCGTAAACCCGCACGCCAGAGCGCTCCTGCTCGAGAAACTCGGCAACCGCAGCATGCAGCCCAGGATGGCAGAGATAATGCCAGGAGCGAGTGATGACCGGCTCGAAACCGCGAATCAGCTTGTGCTCACCCTGCGCGCCAGCATCGAAGCGTTGCAGACCTTCGGCGATGGCCAACTCCATGCCCTGATAGAAGCAGGTTTCGAAATGCAGCCGGTCGAATTCGGCCAGGCAGCCCCAATAGCGGCCATAAAAGGTATCGCCATCGACCAGGCTGAAGGCCATCGCCAGCGCACGACCATGCTGCGTGGCGAACACCACCCGAATCATCTCGGGCATGCGCTCGGCCAGCAGGCTGAAAAAGTCCCGTGTCAGATAGGGCGCCTGACCACGCACGTGGTAAGTGTTGGCATAGCAGTGGTAGACGAAATCCCAGTCCGCCTCGCTCAACTCGGCGCCATGACGCCTGTCGAATTTAATGCCCTGCCCCGCCACCTGCTCCCGTTCCTTGCGTATCTGCTTGCGTTTGCGCGAGCTGAGCGTATCGAGAAAGTCCTGAAAATCACGATAACCACGGTTGTGCCAGTGAAACTGACAACCGATGCGCTCCAACCAGCCTTGCCGCTGCATCAGCACAGTGTCGCAAGCCGGGCTGGTGAAGTTGATATGCAGGCTCGACAAGCCTTCATCGCTCAATTCGGCTGCCAACGCATCGAGCAGCTCGGCAGCCGCACCGACGTCGCCGAGCAAACGCGCTCCGGTCACCGGAGAGAACGGTACGGCGCCCAGCAGTTTGGGGTAGTAGGCGATGCCGGCGCGTCGGCAGGCGTCAGCCCAGCCGTGATCGAATACGTATTCGCCGTAAGAGTGCTGCTTCAGATAAGCCGGCAACGCTGCCTGCACCTTGCCGTGCTCATCGCACCAGAGCCGGTGCGAGGGCTGCCAACCACTGCGACCGCCAACGCTGCCGCTGTCCTCCAGCGCACTGAGGAAGGCGTGACGCAGGAACGGCTGTTGTTGCGGTAACAGAGCATCCCAGGTCTCTGCTGACAGAGCGTGAAGGGAGTCGATGATGGTGACGGACATGAGCTGAGTTCCAGAGGCCAGACTGCAATATATCTCTAACAATGCACCTGCAATATGAGAAGGCCAACCCTTATAACTTTGAGCTCTGTAAAGGAGTTAACCATGCAAAAGTCCCTTCTCGCCCTCGGAATCGCGTTATTGCTCGGCAGCGGTACGGCAATCGCCCAGCAGTCGATTACTCATCCTTTTCACGCGACCCAGGCAGAAGATGCACCGAACAACGTACACATGGCGGTGGAAATTCCAGCAGGCAGCTTCACCAAGTACGAGATCAACGAAGAAGGTCTGGTTTTCGTCGACCGCTTCCAGTCCATGCCTGTTGTCTACCCTGCCAACTATGGTTCGCTGTCTCGCACGCTGGGTGGCGACAACGACCCATTGGACGGCCTGGTGCTAACTCGCGAGCCTCTTCATCCAGGCGTCCTTATCAAGTTCCGTCCGATCGGCTATCTGAAGATGATCGACGGCGGTGAAGCGGATGAAAAGATCATTGGCGTACCCAGCAGCGATATCGATCCGACTTACGACAACATCAAGGACATCGATGACCTATCCTTGATCGAGCGCCAGCGCATCGAGGCTTTTTTCCGCGTTTACAAGCAACTGCCAGAAGGCCGCAAGAAAGTCGAACTCAACGGCTATGGCAGCGCCGCCGAAGCTCGCCAGATGATCCAGATGGCCCTGGACAACTACAAAAAAAACAACTGACAAACCGCGAAAAGGCCCAGCCAAGTGCTGGGCCTTTTCAATCACAGCCTTCAACTTTTCCCGGCCAGAGCCTTCTTGTAGCTGGTGGCGTAGTTCAGTTTGCGGCCGGCCACCTTGTTCAACTCCTTGCGGTCCATCGACGAGTAAACACCCAACTCACGGGCCTTGAATCCACTGCTGCCGACTTCGTCTTCCGGCGCGAGCGCCACCATCTTCTTCGCAGCAGTTTCGACCGCATCGCGGTAATCGCCACGGTCACTTAGGTCATATGTATCAAGCGACATCACCGAACGCAGCCAGTTGCCCCAATAGAACTCCAGAAACTCAGGGGCCACTTCGCCAGAACGCGGCTTGTCGTAACCCACCTCGCGAGTGAAGTACACCAGCGCTCGATAGGGGTCGTTGGCCAGATGCTGCAAACCGAGCTGGCTCGGTATCTGTTGAGGATCGATGGCCTGGCCGTTGCCGTCCTTGAGCCAGACCTTGCGCGCCTGCGCCATGCGTTGCCAGAAGCTGGCCATGTCAGCGCTGTCGCCGAAGTTGTCAGTCACCCGCACCCACATGTTCAGGTTTTCGCCGCCCTTGGGATGCTCCACAAGCACGGTGAAAGTGTGATGACCATCGGTAAGGAACAACTTGCCTTCGGGACCAATGACCACGGTTTTCATCTCGCTGCTACGAGCACCGACCTTATCCTGGCAGGTGAAACTTTCCGGTTTCCGCAGATCGGCGTCACCTGGCACATTGGCACTCTCGCCCTGCCCGTTGGCCTCGCAATATTCGTCGAACAGTTTATTGCGCTCTTGCGCGAAGCGGCCGAGCTTGTAGTAGATCTGGTCATACCCAACCGCAGCCTGGGTCGGGTGCAACGCTTGCAGCGGCACCTGAAGCAACTCACCGGGCTTGGCTGCACTGTAATCCTGGGCCAGGACGGTCGAACTCAGGCCGAGCGCAACCAGTATCAAAGTGATTTGACGCATCGAAACATCTCCAAAGGACTTGGCGATAAAAAAGCCCCGCCATTGGCGGGGCTCAATCAGGAGCAACGGATGAAGGTATTGCTTAGAACACGTACTGCAGGCGACCTACGATTGCCTTGCCGTCATCCTGCACGCTCTTGCCACCCACCTGGTTAGAGGTGTTGATGTTGTCCACCTGATAATCGATGTAGTTCAGGCTGGTACGGACGGACGGGGTAACGAAGTAGTTCACACCCACCACCATGGCCTTGGTCTCGAACTCGTCGTTGACGTCGTCAGCCACGATACCGGCAAGACCCAGGTTGCCCGGAATGGCAGCCGCATCGGAATCGATTGTGGTGCTTTCGTAACGGGCGAAGATTTCCCAGGAACCCTTCATGTTGTCTGGCTTGTCCCACTTGCCGTCAGCGGCCTTGTACTGGCGCACGCCGTTGAACATGTAGGAAACCTGAGCGTAGTAACCGCTGAGGTCAACATCGGATTTCGCACCGGCCAGAGTCTCGCCACTGATCTGACGCTGGAAGTACTCAGCCTGCGCACGGAAAGCACCGAACTGAGCACCGGACTCCAGCACCCATTCAACGTCCTTGTCAGCCACGCGCACGTCGCCAAAGGTCAGGCGGAAGTCGTTGTCGCTGCGAATCCCCATGCGGGTACGAGCGCGGGCACGGTTATCGTCGGACTCGCTGTTGTGGTAGTTGGCAGCGAGGTGAATGACGTCAGTGCCATTGAGGTAGGGAGCCCAGTGAGCGCGCAGGGTATAGCCGTACAGCTCGTCGTTGTCCTCACTCTTGTAGTTGTTGTCACCTTCGTAGGTGGCAACCTGAGCCATCAGGCCATAGTTGTCGCCAGAGTGTTTGAAGTTCACGCCGAACTGGGTGTCTTCGTCCCCATTGAGGAAGTCGTACATGAACGGACGCTCGATGGCGGTGATCCAGGAGGAGCTGGTGGAGTTCTCCAGACCATAGTCGACACCAAAACGACCGACAGTGAAGGTACCGATATCCAAGCCGGTGTAGGCGATGAAGGCACGGTCGACGCTGGTGTCATCGGCTTCGTCGTAGCTCAGGCGCAGACCCCAATCCCAGTCGCTGTAGGCGGTACCCTCAAGGCCGAACTCACCGCGACGGATGAAGGTATTGAAGGTATCGTCGAACGGCTTGTTCTGGTCAGCGGCCATCAGGCCATCGAACTGAGTAGCATCCCACTGCAGTTTGCCGCTCAGCTTGAAGCTGAACGCCTTGTCGGTAGTGGCGACTTCCAAGCCGCCTTTGGTCTTGATCACGAGGTCAGCGCCGTCAGTGGTGACGGTACCGGCGAAAGCCTGGGCGGAGACGGCCAGAGCCAGGGCGCTGGCTACGAAACCGGCGAAGTGCTTACGGATCATCGAGAAATTCCCCTGTTGGACTTTTAGTGTTGAAAACACCCGAGCTGTAGGCTCGTTCGTGCTGGGGGAATCTTGGCGAGGGGTTATTTCAGCGCAGTTGCCGATATATAAAGATTTGATGACAAAGGAACTTTTTACTTCCGATGCTTATAAGCAGATCAGGATGAGTGCAGCCGCGGTCCCAGCAGGATGATCAAAGCACCCGCCAGACAGAGCGCAGCGCCCAACCAGTCGCTGAGCATTGGCCGGGTCTTTTCGATCAGCGCCAGCCACAACAGCGAAGCGACGATATACACACCGCCATAGGCGGCATAAGCGCGACCGGCGAAGGAGGCTTCGACGCGGGTCAGAATCAGCGCGAACAGCGCCAGGCTTAGCAGCCCGGGAGCGATCCACCAGGCGCTGCGATCGAGCCGCAGCCACATCCAGAAGGCATAGCAACCGGCGATCTCGAACAGGGCCGCCAACAGAAACCATAGATAGTTGATCATTCTCGCCCCCTAACCGCGCAAGGCGCCTTCGCGCTCCCAAGCGCAACGCACGCGTAGCCCACCTTCCTGCGGACTATGAAAGCCGCTATCGGACTCCCAGCGAAAGGTATGCATACCGTTGAGTTCGGTTTCCAGATGCACCACTGCGCTGGCCCAGTACAGACGCTTGAGCAGCGCCTCGAAGGCTTCGATCCACAGGTTCCATTCGTATTCGATCGCGCCATAGCTGGCGCCGAAGTGGATCACCTGGGTCTGGTAAAGGCCGGCACCGGGTTGGTCGCAGAAGGAGAACATTTCACGACCAAGAAACGGCCAGAGCTCGCCGGCCGGCAATTCGGCCAGCACGCCATGATTGGTTTCACGGCGCAGGCGACGTTGCTCGGGGTCATCCGAGGGCCAGTCGCGGATGCAGCCATAGACGATGGATTCGGACTCCACACCGGCACTCCTGAAAAAGCAGAACGCCTTCTAACACAGCACGCCTGGGCAAGAAAGGAACTGCTGCCAATTCTTCAGCGAGGCTGACGCCTGCTACGCCCCAGCAACCACGCCACCAGCGTCATCACCAGCGCCAGCGCAGTGAGCACTGCAAACGGCAGACGGTAGCTGCCGGACAGGTCGCGCGCCAAGCCGGTGAGAATGGGCGTCAGGCAACCCAGGCTGTAACCGGTGAACAGCATCATCGCCGTCCAGCGGCTGACGGCCATTGGCGAACCGGCCTCGTACAGCGGCAGCACCAGCGACAGGGCGAAGGAGCCACCCAGCGAAAAACCCAAGATCACCGCCCACAGTTCCGGAACGAAACGCGGCATGAAGGTGACCATCGCCAGACAACCGCAGGTGACCGCACCGCAAGCCAACAGTAGCGGATAACGCGCGTTGTAGCGCTGCGCCAGCCAGGGCAGCAGGAACGAGCTGGGCAGCCCCATGAGCATGGCCAGACTGAGCAGCGAGTTGCTGCGCAGCATGCTCAGCCCCGCTTCGTGATAACGCGCCACAGCCCAGGTCGCGATGGCATAGAACAAGCCCGCTTGAATGGCGAAGAAGCAACTGATCAGCCACGCGCGCGGCTGCCGCCAGGGCAGGCCACCGCTTTCCTGCTCATTGGCAGCACCCGCCTGGTTGGGCAGCCACAGCCAGAGCATGACCCCGAACAGCGCAGGCGCCGCCCATACCGCCAGGCCCAGGTGCCAGGCGTCACCGAACAACGCGGTGGCCGGCGCGGTGAGCACTGCGCCACCGGCCCCGCCAATGGCCATGCCCAGTGAATACCAGCCCACCACGCGCCCCATCTGGCTGGCGAAGTGACGCTTGATGAATCCCGACAACAACGGCCCGGCGACCGCGATGGCAGCGCCGAGGGCAATGGCGCTGCCGATCAACACCGCACTCTGGTGCGCGGCCAGACGTGCCAGCAGCGCCAGGCCGATCAGCCCGAGGCAGAGCACGATGGTGCGCTCGAGCCCCCAGCGCATCGCCAGGCGCGGCGCCAGCGGCGCGAGCAGGCCCATGCACAACACCGGCAAGGCCGTGGTCAGACTGATGAAGCTGCGACTCAGCGACAGCTCTGCAGCGATGCGTTCGATCAGCGGTGCAAGGGAAGTGATGCCGGGGCGCAAATTGATCGCCGCCAGCACCAGGGCCACTAGCAGTAGGGCCCGAGGGACTGGTTTCACGAGGTATCCGAAGTCATTACGGCAGGCAGGCCGGGGCGGCCACCCTACCCCCGGAGGCCACACCAGGCAAGCCTGCCGGTGAAAATAGCTGACCCTGTGGTCAGCTGATCGATTTGACCTTGCCGCGCATTTTTTCGGCCATGCTGGCCATCTCGTCGTACAGCGCCTGCGGATTCTTCTGCTTCAGTGCCCAGGCCATGCGGCCCATCTCATGCGGCAGAATCAGGAAGCTGCCCTTGGCCACTTCGTCATGAATGTAAGTGGCGATATCTGCCGCGCTGATCGGCGAGCTTTCCAGCAGCTTGCCGACCTGGGCCTTCATCGCCGGAGTCGGGCCACGGAAGGAGTCCAGCAGGTTGGTCTGGAAGAAGGATGGGCAGACCACGTGCACGCCGATCTCCATTTGACGCAGCTCTACCAGCAGACTTTCCGACAGCGCCACTACACCGGCCTTGGCGACGTTGTAGTTGCTCATGCCCGGCCCCTGCATCAGCGCCGCCATCGAGGCGATGTTGACGATCTTGCCCTTGCTCTTTTCCAGCAGCGGCAGGAATGCCTTGCAGCCCTTGACCACGCCCATCAGGTTGATCGAGATCTGCCAGTCCCAGTCCTCCAGCGACAGTTCGCTGAAAAAGCCGCCAGAGGCGACACCGGCGTTATTGACGATGATGTCGATACCACCGAACTGCTCCTCGCAGGCCTGCGCCAGAGCGGTCAGCTGGCTGTAGTCACGCACGTCGCAGCGTCGGGTGAAGCCATCACCGCCAGCCTCACGGACCAGTTTCAATGTTTCCGCCAGGCCGGCCTCGTTGACGTCGGCCAGCGCCAGTCGCCAGCCCTCGCGTGCCCAACGCAGGGCAATTTCGCGTCCCAGGCCGGAGCCCGCGCCAGTGATCATCATGCGGTTTTGCATAGCGGCCCTGCCTTCAATGTTTGGTTGAAATGATTGGCAGTGTAGCGAAGGCAATAAAGCACCCGCGCCTTCATCAGACTTATGAATAGGCAGGGCAAATCGCGATCAAGCCTTGTTGCGCCAGCGCCAGATCAGCCAGGCGTATACGGTCAGGTTGACCAATACGACGATCGCGCCCAGGTAGAGCTGGATCTGTGGCGTGAGCCCGGCCGGATAGATCAGCGGTATCAGGTAATGCTCGATAAAGCCGCCGTCATAGCCGGCCTGCCCGGCCGCACGGCGTAACTGGTTTTCCCAGGGCGTCAGCGGACACCCCAGATGCAAACACTCCACCACGATGCCCCAGGCCACTGCAGGTATATGCAGCCAGATCAGACGCGGCCAGCGCAGCAGCAACAAGCCACCTAGTAGCACGAACAGGATGAAACCCAGGTGCACCAGCACCAGGGCATCGGCAGCCATGCGCCAAAGCATTGCGGCTTAGTCCACCACGAACAGGCGTGCGCCAGACATCGTCGATGAACGATGAGCCTCGGCCCCATCCGCCACCTGATAACTCATACCAGGCTTGAGCACGAATACCCGGCCATCCTCAAGCTCGGTGGTCAGCTCTCCCTCCAGGCACAACAGCACATGCCCTTTTCGGCACCAATGATCGGCCAGGTAGCCCGGCGAATACTCGACCATGCGCACACGCAGCGCACCGAACTGGCAAGTACGCCAACGTGCAACGCCACGCTCACCCGGATGCTCGGTCGCTGGTATCGCAGCCCAGTCCGTTACGCCAAAGGGAATATCACTGATCTGCATCGCCCAACTCCACCGAAAGAGAGCGCCACCTTAACGCAGACACCCCGAGGCAAAATAAATAGAAAGAGACTCTCTAAGAACAAAAATCAATTGATCAACACTATCAATACCATGCAAAGGCCACATTTCCCGACACTGACGAACAGGACTAGCCTCTCTTACATGACGAAATGATTCTCAACGAGGTGCATCATGCTCAAGACCCTGACCTTCACCATCATGCACTTCTGCATCGCCTTCGCCGTTACCTATGCCCTGACTGGCAGTGTCGCAGCCAGCGGCATGGTGGCGGCCATCGAGCCCCTGTGCAACTCGGTGGGCTTCTACTTTCACGAGAAGGTCTGGCAGCGTTTCGAACGCCGTCGTCAGCCTGCGGCAGAGCGCCCAAAGCATGCCTGGCTGCACCACCACGCCTGATTGAAAAAGCCTGAAGTCAGTCGTCGCGCGCCTCTTGTTGCGGCTACGCATGTTTCCTTGAGATAAGGCAGGATAGTCTGGCACTTTGCCCCGCTTGCTGCTGTCATAAGCCAGCTGCTCAACCCAGACGTTCTCTTATTCAAAGGGACTTAATACATGCCCAGCCTTGCCCGACTCGCCGCCTTGCTCGGCTGCCTGGTCTTCTGTGCCTCCGCGATGGCCGCCGACGTGGATGCCGAAAGCTACGGCTACCCACTGTCCAACCCGTTCGAGGCGACCATCGCCACCACGCCGCCGGAGCTGCGCCCGACGCTGCCGGCCGATGGCGACATCCGGCAACGCGACTACTCGGTACGCCTGCGCCCGGATCGTGAGTTCGAATTGCTGGACAACTTCTGGCCGGTGACCAAGCTGCGTTACCGCCTGGCCCAGCAGAACGGTCGTGCGCCGCTGATTTTCATCATCTCCGGCACCGGCGCGCACTATGCCAGCGGCACCACCGAATACCTGAAGAAGCTGTTCTACGGCGCTGGCTTCCATGTCGTGCAGCTGTCGTCACCGACCAGCTACGACTTCATGGCAGCTGCCTCGCGCTCGGCCACGCCAGGCTACAGCCCGGATGATGCCGACGATCTGTACCGCGCCATGCAGGCCGTGCGTGCTCAGCATCCAAAGCTGGAGGTCAGCGAGTTCTTGCTGACCGGCTACAGCCTGGGGGCGCTGCATGCCGCCTTCGTCAGCCAGCTGGACGAAACCCGGCGTGCCTTCGATTTCAAACGCGTGCTGCTGCTCAACCCGCCGGTCAACCTCTACACCTCTGTCAGCAACCTGGACAAGCTGGTGCAGACCAAGGTGCAAGGCATCGACAACAGCACCAATTTCTATGATCTGGTGCTGGGCAAGCTGACTCGCTACTTCAACGACAAGGGCTACCTCGATATCAACGAGGCCATGCTCTACGACTTCCAGCAATCCAAGGAAAAGCTCTCCGACGAGCAGATGGCAATGCTGATCGGCACCTCGTTCCGCTTCTCGTCTGCCGATATCGTCTTCACTTCGGACCTGCTCAACCGCCGTGGCCTGATCACTCCACGCGACTACCGCATCACCGAGAGCACCAGCCTCACGCCGTTCTTCCAGATGGCTCTGCGCTGCGACTTCGACTGCTACATCGCCGAACAACTGATGCCCATGTGGCGTGCGCGCTATGACGGCGGCAGCCTCAACCAGTTGATCGACAAGAGCAGCCTCTACGCCCTGGAGGACTACCTCAAAGGCAGCGACAAGGTCTCGGTGATGCACAATGCCGACGACCTGATCCTCGGCCCAGGCGATATCGGCTTCCTGCGCCGCACCTTCGGCGACCGCCTGACCCTTTACCCGCGTGGCGGGCACTGCGGCAACCTCAACTATCGCGTCAACAGCGACGCCATGCTGGAGTTCTTCCGTGGTTAAGCACAGCACTCTTATTCTCGCCCTGCTACTGGCCAGCGGGCAGACACTGGCCGAAGGCCAGGTCGACGCAGACGGTTTCACCAATCCGTTGCAGAACCTGCAATTCAACCCTGGGTTGGATCAACAAGAGTTCGAACGCGCCTCCAGCGATGCCCTGCAGGTCTATGACCCACTGGAGTCGTGGAACCGCCGCGTCTACCACTTCAACTACCGTTTCGATCAGTGGGTGTTCCTGCCCGTGGTCGACGGCTACCGCTACGTCACGCCCAATCTGGTGCAGACCGGCGTGCACAACTTCTTCAACAACCTCGGCGAGATTCCCACGCTGGCCAACAGCGTGCTGCAGCTCAAGGGCAAGCGGGCGATGAACAGCACCGCTCGCTTGCTGTTCAACACCATCCTCGGGGTGGGCGGCGTCTGGGACCCAGCGACGAAGATGGGCCTGCCGCGCCTGAGCGAAGACTTCGGCCAGACGCTGGGTTACTACGGCGTGCCCGCCGGCCCGTACCTGATGCTGCCGCTGCTCGGCCCGTCGAACCTGCGCGACACCAGTGGCCTGGTGGCGGATTACAGCCTGGAGAATGCGGTCAACTACCTCGATGTGGCCGACGCCAGCCGCAGCAACCCCGGCATTACCGTGCTGCGCGTGGTCGATACCCGCGCCAATACCGGCTTCCGCTACGGCCAGCTGAACTCGCCATTCGAGTACGAGAAGCTGCGCTTCTTCTACCACGAGTCGCGCAAGTTGAAGATTGCCGACTGAGCCAGGGTTATGCATCGATTTTATCGATGCATAACCCGTAAATTTTCCACCAAAATATCGATTCAATGCGACTAGCATGGCGTCATTCCTACCTTTCAAGGAGCTCGCCATGACCTCGCAACGCCGCGTCATCAGCATCCAGCCCGGCCAACCTGCCTCCGACGGCGCCGGTGTGCGCCTCAACCGCGTGATCGGCGGCCCCGGCCTGGAGCGCTTCGATCCGTTTCTGATGCTCGACGAGTTTTCCACCGACAATCCCGACGACTACATCGCCGGCTTCCCGCCGCACCCGCATCGTGGCTTCGAGACCATCACCTACATGCTCGAGGGGCGCATGCGCCATGAGGATCACCTGGGCAACGCCGGTCTGCTCGGCAGCGGCGGCGTGCAGTGGATGACCGCTGCGCGCGGCATCATCCACAGCGAGATGCCCGAGCAGGAGTCCGGTGCCATGCGCGGCTTCCAGCTGTGGCTCAACCTGCCAGCCAAGGACAAGCTGGGCGAAGCGGGCTATCGCGACATTCCAGCCAGCGAGATCCCGCGCATCAACACAGCGTCCGGTGCCGAGGTGGTGGTGATCGCCGGTGAGTTCGATGACGGCGATATCCGCCAGGCTGGCGCCGTGCAACGTCCGCATACCCAGCCTCAGCTGTTCGACCTGAATCTGCCAGCCGGCAGCCAGATTTCACCGCGCCTGGCCGATGGTCAGCGGGTGATGCTCTACGTCTACCAGGGTTTGCTGGAGCTGCCTGGGGCGAGCGCTCAACCGGTCAGAGCCGGGCACCTGGTGCGCCTGTCCGACGAGGGTGAGCTGCACCTGGCCAGCGCCCAGGGCGCACGAGTGCTGCTAATCGCCGGCACACCGCTGAACGAGCCCATCGTCCAGTACGGGCCGTTCGTGATGAACAGCCGCGAGGAAATCGAGCAGGCACTGCGCGATTTTCGTGATGGCGTGCTGGCCTGAGCTGAATCAGGCGGACTGGACGACCTCGGTCAAGCCAAGGAAACGGCAGAGGTCGGCCTTGCGCGTCATCGCGTCCTGATAGCCTAGTTCGATCAGTTCACTGAATAGCCAGGCTCGAACAGCAGGTAACTGAGCACGCCCGCCCCACCCGCCTTGGTCGCACCCGGCCCGCGCAGAAACAGTCGCAGCGCCTTGGGCAGCTCACGCTGATGGCGCGCGGCTATCTGGTCCAGCGGCTGGCTCGGCGCGATCACCAGCACATCCACCGGATTCAAACCCAAGTTGCGCGGGCGCCGCTCAGGCGGCACCAGGGCGCTCATCTGGTTGAGCCGTTCGAGCAGCTCGATATCGGCTTCCAGGTTGTCGATGAAGGTGCTGTTGAGCATATGCCCACCGATCTGTGCCAAGCTCGGCGGGCGATTGGCAGGGTTGACCGGAGCAGGCACTTGCGGATCACCGTGCGCGTTGCCGCTGACGCCAATCACCAGCACGCGGCTGGCGCCAAGGTGCAGCGCGGGGCTGATTGGGGCTGCCTGGCGCACCGCACCGTCACCGAAATATTCGCGATTGATCTTTACCGGCGGAAAGATCAGCGGGATCGACGCGCTAGCCAGCAGGTGGTCGAGTTGCAACCGCGTCGGCACACCCACGCGGCGGTGGCGGAACCAGGGGTCGATGGTGGCGCGGCCTTGGTAGAAGGTCATTGCTTGGCCGCTTTCGTAACCGAAGGCCGTCACCGCCACGGCACGCAGTTGGCGATGGCGCACCGCCGCCGCGATACCGGAGAAATCCAGCTCGCGCTCCAGCAACTCGCGCAATGGCGAACTGTCGAGCAAGGCCACCGGCACATCGCGCCCCAGACCGAGCAAGCTGTGGCCAACGAAGCGTGCCGCCTGGCGCAGCACGCCCGGCCAGTCGCTGCGGTACACCATGTGGGTATGAAAGCCTTGCCAGACCGTGGTCAGGCGCCGTACCGCCTCGCCGAACTGCAGTGCGCCACAGGCCAAACTGACAGCATTGATCGCCCCGGCCGAGGTGCCAACTATCACCGGAAAGGGGTTGTGCGAGGCGTCCGGCAACAGGTCGGCAATGGCCGACAGCACGCCCACCTGATAGGCCGCCCGTGCCCCACCACCAGAAAGGATCAACCCGGTAACGGGCGCATCGGGACGGGCAATCACGGTCATCAGGCGATCCTGTTTTTCGTTGCAGTATAGATGGGCTAGCAGGCCGTTGAAAAACATAGGCGAGGCAGGCAAGGCTAGGCAAAAACGGCCGAAAAAGCGCAGTTTACGCGTTGTAAATGAGCATTTTGAGGCCGTTTTTTACGCAGCATTGCCAACGCAGGTAGTTTTTCAACAGCCTGCTACTTGCGCTTACCGTAGAGCTTCTGCTCTCCCTCGGGACGCGTCTTGAAGCGGCGGTGCGCCCACAGGTACTGCTCCGGACAAGCACTGACCGCCTGCTCGACCCACTGATTGATACGCAGGCAATCGGCTTCTTCGCTTTCACCCGGGAAGCCTTCGAGCGGCGGATGGATCACCAGGCGATAACCGCTGCCATCGGCCAAACGCTGCTGAGTGAACGGCACCACACGCGCCTTGCCCAGGCGAGCGAACTTGGTAGTGGCGGTAACCGTCGCCGCCTGGATGCCGAACAACGGCACGAAAATGCTCTGCTTGCGACCGTAATCCTGATCCGGCGCATACCAGATGGCGCGACCGGCACGCAGCACCTTGAGCATCGCTCGAATATCCTCACGCTCGATGGCGGTTGCATCGAGGTTGTGGCGCTCGCGGCCACGACGCTGGATGAAGTCGAACAACGGGTTGTCGTGCTCGCGGTACATGCCGTCGATGGTGTGCAATTGGCCGAGCAGCGCGGCACCGATCTCCAGGGTGGTGAAGTGCACCGCCATGAGGATCACCCCCTGCCCTTCGGCTCGCGCCTGCTGCAGATGCTCAAGGCCTTCGACGTGCGCCAGGCGAGCCAGGCGCGCCTTGGGCCACCACCAGCTCATGGCCATCTCGAAGAAGGCGATGCCGGTGGAAGCGAAGTTTTCCTTGAGCAAACGCTCGCGCTCAGCGGTGCTCTTGCCAGGAAAGCACAGCTCCAGATTGCGCGCAGCGATCTGCCGACGCGAGCTGGCCGTGCGGTACATCAGCCAACCCAGTGCCCGCCCCAGTCTCAACTGCAAGCCATAAGGCAACTGCACCACCAGCCACAGCAGCCCAAAGCCAAGCCAGAGCGGCCAGAAGCGCGGATGAAGAAAATAGGCGCGAAAGCGGGGGCGATCCATGAAAGGTTTCCGATCACTTACAAAGCCGCGCATTCTAACGCAGTTTGCCCGACCGGCTCGCTGGCATCACAGCCGTCAGAGCAGGTCACGACAGCGAATCGACAGCCAAGCTTTCACCTTGCCCCTACCTGGCTGACGCACGTGGCTTGCGGCATGCGGGCTATCTCGTTATAAGTCCGGGCATCTTTCGACTCGCCAGAAGGCCCATCGCACCACCATGAGCCAAGCCGACCTCCTCGCCCAAGACCCCGTATTCCAGCTCAAGGGCAGCATGCTCGCCATCACTGTGATGGAACTGGCGCACAACGACCTCGAACGCCTCGACGCGCAACTGACGGAAAAAGTCGCCCAAGCCCCAGCCTTCTTCAGCAACACGCCGCTGGTGCTGGCGCTGGACAAATTGCCGGAGGGCGAAGGCGAGCTGGACCTGGCCGAGCTGATGGCCGTCTGCCGCCGCCACGGCCTGCGTACCCTGGCCATCCGCGCCTCACGTGAAAGCGACGTTGCCGCGGCCGAAGCCATGGATCTGCCAGTACTGCCGCCATCCGGCGCACGCGAACGCCCTCTCGATCCAGCGCCGAAAAAAATCGAAGAAAAGCCCGCCGAACCCGAGCACAAACCCAGCCGCATCATCACCAGCCCGGTGCGCGGCGGGCAGCAGGTCTATGCCCAGGGTGGCGATCTGATCGTGCTGGCGCCGGTCAGCGCCGGAGCGGAACTTCTCGCCGATGGCAACATCCATGTTTACGCGCCCATGCGCGGCCGCGCCCTCGCGGGCATCAAGGGCAACACCAAGGCACGGATTTTCTGTCAGCAAATGGGCGCCGAAATGCTGTCGATCGCCGGCCATTACAAGGTCGCCGAAGACCTGCGCCGCGACCCGCTGTGGGGCGATGCGATACAGGTCAGTCTGTCGGGTGACGTGTTGAACATCACCCGCCTTTAACGGATACTTCCGCCACTTTTTACGGACACAAAAAGGGCATCTGGAAGCCTCGAATGGCCTCAGATTCCCGCGTTTTTTAATTTTTTGGGGTGAATCACCTTGGCCAAGATCCTCGTAGTCACTTCCGGCAAAGGTGGCGTCGGTAAAACCACCACCAGCGCTGCCATCGGTACCGGTCTCGCCCTGCGCGGCCACAAGACCGTCATCGTCGACTTCGACGTCGGCCTGCGTAACCTCGACCTGATCATGGGCTGCGAACGCCGAGTGGTGTACGACTTCGTCAACGTCGTCAATGGCGAAGCCACCCTGACCCAGGCCCTGATCAAGGACAAGCGCCTCGAGAACCTCTACGTGCTGGCCGCCAGCCAGACCCGTGACAAGGACGCCCTGACTCTGGAAGGCGTCGAGAAGGTCATCTCCGAGCTGTCGCAGAATTTCGAATACGTGGTCTGCGACTCGCCTGCTGGTATCGAGAAGGGTGCACACCTGGCGATGTATTTCGCCGACGAAGCCATCGTCGTGACCAACCCGGAAGTGTCCTCGGTACGTGACTCCGACCGCATGCTCGGCCTGCTGGCGAGCAAGTCGCGCCGCGCCGAGAAAGGCGAAGAGCCGATCAAGGAACATCTGCTGCTGACCCGCTACAACCCCGAGCGTGTCACCAAGGGCGAAATGCTCGGCGTCGAAGACGTCGAGGAAATCCTCGCCATCCGCCTGCTCGGCGTGATCCCCGAATCCCAGGCCGTGCTCAAGGCATCCAACCAGGGCATCCCGGTCATCCTTGATGACCAGAGCGATGCCGGCCAGGCCTACAGCGACGCTGTTGATCGCCTGCTTGGCAAGGAAGTCGCGCACCGCTTCCTGGATGTGAAGAAGCAGGGCTTCCTGCAGCGCCTGTTTGGAGGTCGAGAATGAATATTTTTGACTTCTTGCGTTCGCGCAAGAAGGAAACCACCGCATCCATCGCCAAAGAGCGCCTGCAGATCATCGTTGCCCACGAACGTGGCCAGCGTACTCAGCCGGACTACCTGCCTGCCCTGCAGCAGGAGTTGGTGGAAGTGATCCGCAAGTACGTCAACATCGACTCTGACCAGGTACAGGTTGCACTGGAAAACCAGGGCAGCTGCTCGATTCTGGAGCTGAACATTACCCTGCCGGATCGCTGAAAAATCTATTTGGACTTGCTGCGCGTCGGCCCTGCTGCGTTAAAAACAGACTCGGCAAGCCGCTTGCGGCTAACGCGCTTCAGCGCGGCCCGAAGGGCGAGCGAAGCGAGTAATGCTCATGTAAATCCGCTTCCTCGCCTGTTTTTGCCTTGCATGGCTCTAGCTCGCAGCGCCCAAGATAGATTTTTAACCGGATCATGCGAATGGCGGCCTTACGGCCGCCATTCGCTTTTATCGCCCAATCCAACCAGAACGCCCCATGCCGCTAAGTCAGATCGAAATTCTCCACCAGGACGCCGCCCTGCTGGTGATCAACAAGCCCACCCTGCTGCTGTCGGTGCCTGGCCGCGCCGATGACAACAAGGATTGCCTGGTCACCCGCCTGCAGGAAAACGGCTACCCCGAGGCGCGCATCGTCCATCGGCTGGACTGGGAGACCTCCGGCATCATCGTCCTGGCCCGCGATGCCGACAGCCACCGCGAGCTGTCGCGCCAGTTCCACGACCGCGAAACCGAGAAGGCCTACACCGCCCTGTGCTGGGGCCAGCCGCAGGCCGATAGCGGCAGCATCGATCTGCCGCTGCGCTATGACCCGCCGACCAAACCACGCCACGTCGTCGATCACGAACTGGGCAAGCATGCCCTGACCCACTGGCGCATCGTCGAGCGCTGCGGCGACTGGTGCCGTGTCGAGCTCACTCCGATCACCGGCCGCTCGCACCAATTGCGCGTGCATATGCTGTCCATCGGTCATCCGCTGCTGGGCGATCGTCTCTACGCCCATCAGCAGGCCCTGGCAGCCCATGAACGGCTGTGCCTGCACGCCAGCATGCTCGCCCTCACCCATCCGCAAACGGGCGAACGTCTGCGCTTCGAATGCTCGGCGCCGTTCTGATAACTCCCGCCCCTCACGCCCCGTAGGGTGCGTAATGCGCACCAGCAAAGGCGACGGGGCAATCTCAGTCAGCAAACGCGCAGCTCACCCTACCCGCATATAGTCTGAAACTATCGCCCCAAACAAGTGCGCAGCCGGCACAGCGCGATGCAAATTGGTTACACTCGCGCCATCGTTGCCCGGAGTCCCTATGCGCGAAGAACTGATCCAAGGCTTGCTCGATTTTCTCAACGCCTCGCCGACGCCTTTCCATGCCACCACCAGCCTGGCCATGCGCCTGGAAGCCGCGGGTTACCGCCATCTAGACGAACGCGCGCCCTGGCAGACCGAAGCCGGCGGCCGCTACTACGTGACCCGCAACGACTCCTCGATCATCGCTTTCAAGCTGGGCAAGCGCCCGGCCGTCGACGGCGGCATTCGCCTGGTCGGTGCACATACCGACAGCCCCTGCCTGCGCGTCAAGCCAAACCCGGAACTACAGCGCCAGGGCTTCTTCCAGCTCGGCGTGGAAGTCTACGGCGGCGCCCTGCTCGCCCCCTGGTTCGACCGTGACCTGTCGCTGGCTGGCCGCGTGACCTACCGCCGCGACGGCAAGGTCGAAAGCCAACTGATCGACTTCTACCAGCCCATCGCCGTGATCCCCAGCCTGGCCATCCACCTCAACCGCGAGGCTAACCAGGGCTGGGCGATCAACCCGCAGAACGAGCTACCACCGATCCTGGCCCAACTGGCCAGCAGCGAAACCGCCGACTTCCGCGCGCTGCTCGCCGAGCAGTTGGCCATGGAGCACGACTTCAACCCGGACGCGGTGCTGGACTATGAACTGAGCTTCTACGACACCCAGAGCGCTGCCATCGTCGGCCTCAACCAGGATTTCATCGCCAGCGCACGCCTGGACAACCTGCTGTCCTGCTACGCCGGCCTGCAGGCGCTGATCGAATCCGATGACGAGGAAACCTGCGTACTGGTCTGCACCGACCACGAAGAAGTCGGCTCCTGCTCCGCCTGTGGCGCCGACGGCCCCTTCCTCGAACAGGTGCTGCGCCGCGTGCTGCCGGAAGGCGACGCCTTCGTCCGCGCCATCCAGCGCTCGTTGTTGGTGTCGGCCGACAACGCCCATGGCGTACATCCGAACTACGCCGACAAGCACGACGGCAACCACGGACCCAAACTCAACGCCGGCCCGGTGATCAAGATCAACAGCAACCAGCGCTACGCCACCAACAGCGAGACCGCCGGTTTCTTCCGCCACCTGTGCCTGGAAAACGAAGTGCCGGTGCAGAGTTTCGTGGTACGCAGCGACATGGGCTGCGGCTCGACCATCGGCCCGATCACCGCCAGCCAGCTCGGCGTGCGCACGGTCGACATCGGCCTGCCCACCTTCGCCATGCACTCGATCCGCGAACTGGCCGGCAGCCATGATCTGGATCACCTGGTGAAAGTGCTGACCGCCTTCTATTCCAGCCCTGAACTCCCTTGAGGTTCTGAGACGCGATGATCGAACATATCCGCAACAGCCTGCAGGAAGCCCAGCGCGCGCTGGAGGCCTTCCTTGCCAACGAGCAGACCCTGGGCAACATCCAGAAGGCAGCCGAACTGCTGGTCGAGAGCTTCGAGAACAAGGGCAAGGCCTTTTCCTGTGGTAATGGCGGCTCGATGTGCGACGCCATGCACTTCGCCGAGGAACTGACCGGGCGCTACCGCAAGAACCGTCCCGGCATCGCCGCCGTGTCGATCAGCGACCCCAGCCATATCAGCTGCGTGGCCAATGACTTTGGCTATGATTTCATCTTCTCGCGCTACATCGAGTCTCACGGCCGCGCAGGTGACGTGCTGATCGCCATCAGCACCAGCGGCAAGAGCCCCAACGTGGTGAAAGCCGCCGAAGCGGCCAAGACGTTAGGCGTGAAGGTGATCGCCCTGACCGGCAAGCCCGGCTCGCTGCTGGAAAGCCTGGCCGACGTGTGCATCTGTGCCCCTGGCGGCGACTTCGCCGACCGCGTGCAGGAACTGCACATCAAGACCCTGCACATCCTCATCGAGCTGATCGAGCGCAAGCTGAGCCCGCAGAACTACGCCTGAGAATGGGTAGGGTGGGCCGGGCGGCGATCCGCTTCAGCCCATCGTCGGCTTAAATGACATGTGGGCTGACTGGCGGGCTGAAGCCCACCCTACTCGATTGAGCGATCTTCGGCGTTGCGCCAATGCTGGGTTACGCCGCTGCTGATGTGGTGGCGTGTTCAACAAGGTGACAGGCGCCACTCTCCTGAACTGCCAGCCCTGTAGGAGCGAGTCAGGCGGCGCGCAGGCGTTTCGGGGTCAGGCCCATATAGCGGCGCATGGCCGTGGTCAGCGCACTCTGGCTGGAGAAACCGCATTCCTCGGCGATACGCACCAATGGCAGATTGCTTTCGCGCAGCATGCGCGCGGCGCGGTCCAGGCGGGTCTGGAGCAGATACTGGTGCGGCGTGAGGCCGACGCTGTCCTTGAACTGGGCATGGAAGTGGCTGGGGCTCAGGCACATTTCGTGTGCCAGCTCGGCGACACTGATGCGCCGCGCCAGATGCTCACCGATGTAATCATCCAGGCGCTGCAGGTCCATTGCCCCTTGCGGCTGCCTGCGCTGCTCGCCGAACAGGCGCAGATGCAGAGCGCGGAGCAACACGCCGCCAAGCGAGCGTGCCAGAATCGAGTCGCTGCCATAGCGCTCCAGCTCCGCGCCGGCATAGGTCAGCAGGTGCTGGAAATCGACATCGAGGGCGGGATAGCGAGGCGTTTCGAACAGACGGTGGAGCAGTTCCAGGTCTTCGCTGGGGGTGTCCTGCTCGTCCAGATCGAGGATCAGCATGCGGTTGTCCCCCATGCCAGCGAACTGGTGAGCGGCATCGCCCGGTACCAGGCAGGCACGCATGCGGCAGACTTCTCCACCACGACCGCCGACTTCGAATTCGGCGCGGCCGACCAGAGACATCACCAGTTGATGATGATCATGGGCATGTTCATGGGCCTGTTCATCCAGGCGGATCACACGGGCTTGCAACATCGCAAAAGACTGGCGGCACGAAACAAGGGTTGCACTTTACTCCTTTCCAACAGAAAACGCCGCAACCACCCATCAGCGAAATGGTTGCACCTATAGCAACCCATGCACCAAATCGCATCTCCGAATACCCGCTGGCTCCATTACCGTGCACCCTATCAACCCCACTGAACCGCATTATGTAGCCTCGGGAAAATGGCAGGAGAGTTGCTTCGCTCCTCTCTAACGATCATGACAAGCGAACCTCAATGAGCAATGCCGCCCTCATTTTTCTGACCCTGCTGGTCGCGTTGCTCACACTTAGCTACTGGCTCACCCACCGCGCGGAAAATCGCCAGTTGAGAGCCAGCAAGCAGGCGGACACCAGGATCGTGCAGCGCTGCCTCGACCTGCTTCAGGCCTTGCAGCAACATCGCGGATTGGGCGCACAGCTGGATGCCGCGAGCCTTGCGCAGCGCAATGCGCAGGCGCAGCAGTTGGACCAGCTTTGGCTCGACTGGCCCGGCGCCGATATGCAACTACCACCTCTGCAGCAACAGTGGCCGCAGTTGCGCCGCAAACCCGCCGACTTCGCTGCCCACTGCCGACTGATCGAGGCACTGCTGACGGTGATCGAACAACTCGAAGACCGCCTCTACCGTCAGCATCACCCCAGAATTCGCGGGCTCGGTGAGGCCTGCCGCGCGCTGGAGGACCTTGCCAGGCTGCGCGGCCTGGCGGTACGCGCGGCCAATTACGAACGCTGCCCGCCCGGCCTGCAGATGCAACTACGCTTTCTCTGCAAGCGCATGCTCGATCAGGAGCAGGACTCGCATCTGCTCGCACTGATCGAGCGCCTGCAGAGTGATCTGATCGAGCCCGCGCAGATTCGCCTGGCGCCCGGTGAGTGCTTCGCCCTGCTCACCCCACTGATCGAACAGCGCCTGCAGGGCATTCGTCTGAGCCTCGATTGAAACGTTGAAAAAAACCCGCAGTCGCCCCATGTAGCAACCAATGTGCAAGCAAAGGTGCTCCATGAACGATCAGGACATCCACTCCGAAGCTGTCGACGACAACGTGCAATCCACCACCGGCCTGGTGCTGCCCGCACAAAGGCTGCCGGACAAGCTCTATATCATCCCAATCAACAATCGCCCGCTCTTCCCCGCGCAGGTATTGCCGGTGATCGTCAACGAGCACCCTTGGGGGCGCACGCTCAAGCGCGTGGACAACACCGAACACAAATGCCTGGCGGTGTTCTACGTCGACAACCCACCGGACGAGCATGGCGAGTTCGATCTCGATAGCCTGCCCGAGCACGGCACCCTGGTGCGCGTGCACCACGTCAGCGAGGAAGGCGGCAAGCTGCAGTTCGTCGCCCAGGGCCTGACCCGCGTGCGCATTCGTGGCTGGCTCAGCCGCCGTGGCCCCTACCTGGCCGAAGTCGAATACCCGCAGCCACCGGCCTACCCGCGCGACGAGGTCAAGGCCTATGGCATGGCGCTGATCAACGCAATCAAGGAGCTGCTGCCGCTCAACCCGCTGTACAGCGAAGAGTTGAAGAATTACCTCAATCGTTTCAGTCCCAACGAGCCGTCACCGCTCACCGACTTCGCCGCCGCCCTGACCACTGCCTCCGGCCATGAACTACAGGAAGTGCTGGACACCGTGCCCATGCTCAAGCGCATGGAGAAGGTGCTGCCGCTACTGCGCAAGGAGGTCGAGGTCGGTCGTTTGCAGAAAGAACTGTCGGCCGAGGTGAACAAGCAGATTGGCGAACGCCAGCGCGAGTTCTTCCTCAAGGAGCAGCTCAAGCTGATCCAGAAGGAGCTGGGTCTCAGCAAGGACGACAAGAGCGCGGATCGCGAAGAATTCCTCGCCCGCCTCGAAGGCAAGACCCTGCCTGCGCAGGCGCAGAAGCGCATCGACGAGGAGCTGAACAAGCTGTCGATCCTCGAAGCCGGCTCGCCTGAGTACGCCGTCACGCGCAACTATCTGGACTGGTCCACCGCCCTGCCCTGGGGCATTCATGGCCAGGACAAGCTCGACCTGGGCCACGCGCGCAAGGTGCTGGACAAGCACCACGCCGGCATGGACGACATCAAAGAGCGCATCACCGAGTTCCTGGCCGTCGGCGCCTTCAAGGGCGAGATCGCCGGCTCCATCGTGCTGCTGGTCGGCCCACCTGGCGTGGGCAAGACCAGTATCGGCAAATCCATCGCCGAATCGCTCGGCCGGCCGTTCTACCGTTTTTCGGTGGGCGGTATGCGTGACGAGGCGGAGATCAAGGGCCATCGCCGTACCTACATCGGCGCGATGCCCGGCAAGCTGGTGCAGGCGCTGAAGGAAGCCGAGGTGATGAACCCGGTGATCATGCTCGACGAGATCGACAAGATGGGCACCAGCTACCAGGGCGACCCGGCCTCGGCGCTGCTGGAGACCCTCGATCCGGAGCAGAACGTCGAGTTCCTCGACCACTACCTGGATCTGCGCCTGGACCTGTCCAAGGTACTGTTCGTCTGCACCGCCAACACTCTCGACTCCATTCCCGGCCCGCTGCTCGACCGCATGGAAGTGATCCGCCTGTCCGGCTATATCACCGAGGAAAAACTGGCCATCGCCAAGCGCCACCTGTGGCCCAAGCAGTTGGAAAAAGCCGGCGTGCCGAAAGCCCGCCTGTCCATCAGCGATGCAGCGCTGCGTACGGTGATCGAAGGCTATGCCCGTGAAGCCGGCGTGCGTCAGCTGGAGAAACAGCTGGGCAAGCTGGTGCGCAAGTCGGTGGTGAAGCTGCTGGACGATCCCGAAGCGAAGATTCGCATTGGCGCCAAGGATCTTGAGCAAGCCCTCGGCATGCCGGTATTCCGCAATGAGCGCGTACTGGCCGGCACCGGGGTGATTACCGGTCTGGCCTGGACCAGCATGGGCGGCGCCACCCTGCCGATCGAAGCAACGCGCATCCATACGCTCAATCGCGGCTTCAAGCTCACCGGCCAGCTCGGCGAAGTGATGAAGGAATCGGCGGAGATCGCCTACAGCTACGTCAGCTCGCACCTCAAGCAGTTCGGCGGCGATCCGACCTTCTTCGACCAGGCCTTCGTCCACCTGCATGTACCGGAAGGGGCCACGCCCAAGGATGGCCCCAGTGCCGGCATCACCATGGCCAGCGCCCTGCTTTCGCTGGCGCGCAACCAGGCGCCGAAGAAAGGTGTGGCCATGACCGGCGAGCTGACCCTCACTGGCCAGGTGCTGCCCATCGGCGGCGTACGCGAGAAAGTGATCGCGGCGCGGCGGCAGAAGATCCATGAACTGATCCTGCCGGAGGCCAATCGCGGCAGCTACGAGGAACTGCCGGACTACCTCAAGGAAGGCATTACCGTGCACTTCGCCAAGCGCTACAGCGACGTGGCCAAGGTGTTGTTCGACTAGACAGGCAGATGTGGGATCGGGCTTTGCTCGCGAAGCTTTTCAGCCTCGCCGCTATTCGCGAGCAGAGCTCGCTCCCACAGCAAACCACGCATCTCCACGGTCGCCACCGACAGGTCTATGCCGCTATGCTGGGCCAGGTTTCGTCGACTGGAGTTCGCCATGCACGCCACCTTGCGCCTGCTTATCCTGCCCGCCCTGGCCCTGCTTACGGCCTGTGCCCATCAATCCGGCACGCTGGAACTGAAGAAGGATCGGCAGTGCCCGCTGACGCTGAACAAGGGTCAGCAACTGATTCTCAGCCTACCCAGCAACCCCACCACCGGTTTTCGCTGGGACGTGCGTGATGCTGCGCCGGGCGTGCTGCAGAGCCTCGGCCCCGAGGTCTACAGCAACCCGGAAGACGCCGGGCTGGTGGGTGCTGGCGGCATCTCCACCTGGCGTTTTACCGCGCGCGAGCCAGGCGAAGGCCGGCTGCTGCTGACCTACCAGCAGCCCTGGGAACCGAACGTGCCGCCAGCGGAAACCTTCGAGTGTGAAGTGCGGGTTAAGTGACCTGAAGTGCTTCTATGGGAGGGGCTTTAGCCGCGACGACTCGAAATCAGTCGCCGCTAAAGCGCCTCCCACGGTTCCGTGCCACCATCTATCCATTGGGGGGTTTCACCCGCCCTACAGGCTGCAAACGAACAAGGGGCGCATGATGCGCCCCCATCATTTCTATCGTTTCGCGGCTGAAGCCGCTCCTACAATCAGAGGCGTACGCGACCTATGTAGGAGCGGCTTCAGCCGCGAATGGCCTCAGCTCTTGAGCCGGTAACCGGTCTTGAAGATCCAGCCCACCAGCAGAATGCATAGCGCCAGGAAGCCCAGCACCATCGCCAGGCTGACGCCGACATTGACGTCCGACACGCCATAGAAGCTCCAGCGGAAGGCGCTGATCAGGTACACAACCGGGTTGAATAGGGTCACCGTCTGCCAGGCTGGCGGCAGCATGCTGATCGAATAGAAGGCGCCGCCGAGGAAGGTCAATGGCGTGACGATCAGTGCCGGGACGATCTGCAGCTTCTCCCAGCCATCGGCCCAGACGCCGATGATGAAGCCGAACAGGCTGAAGGTCAGCGCCGTCAGTACAAGGAACGCCGCCATCCAGATCGGATGCTGAATCTCGAAATCGACGAACAACCGCGCGGTGAGCAGGATGATCAGACCGAGGATCACCGACTTGGTCGCCGCCGCGCCGACATAACCGATCAGAATTTCCAGATAGGACACCGGCGCCGACAGCAGCTCGTAGATACTTCCGGAATACTTGGGCATGTAGATGCCGAACGAGGCATTGGAAATGCTTTCGGTCAGCAGCGCCAGCATGATCAGGCCGGGAATGATGAAAGCGCCGTAGCTCACGCCCTGCACCTGGGTCATGCTCGAACCGATGGCCGAGCCGAACACCACAAAATACAGCGAGGTACTGATCACCGGCGTGGCAATGCTCTGCAGCAGGGTGCGCCAGGTGCGCGCCAGCTCGAACAGGTAGATGGCCTTGATGGCGTACAGGTTCATGCGCGTGACTCCTCCAGCAGTGACACGAAAATCTCCTCCAGCGAACTCTGGCTCGACTGCAGATCCTTGAAGTCGATGCCGTGCTGAGCCAGGTCGCGCAGCAGTTCGGCGATGCCGGTGTTCTCATGCTGGGCATCGAAGGTGAACACCAGAACATGACCCTGATCGGCCAGTTCCAGGCCGTAGCGCGACAGCTCGGCCGGCACGCAGGACAACGGCTGCTGCAGGTGCAGGGTCAGCTGCTTCTTGCCCAGCTTGTGCATCAGCACCTGCTTGTCTTCCACCAGGATGATGCGGCCCTTGCTGATCACCCCGATGCGGTCGGCCATTTCCTCGGCCTCCTCGATGTAGTGGGTGGTCAGGATGATGGTCACGCCGCGCTCACGCAGGCGCCGCACCATGTTCCACATGTCGCGGCGCAGCTCCACGTCGACGCCAGCGGTGGGCTCGTCGAGAAAGAGAATCTTCGGTTCGTGGGAGAGCGCCTTGGCGATCATCACTCGGCGCTTCATGCCGCCGGACAGCTCCATGATCTTGGCGTTGCGTTTGTCCCATAGCGACAGATCCTTGAGCAACTGCTCCAGGTAGGCCGGGTCGGGCTTCTTGCCGAACAGACCGCGGCTGAACTTTACCGTCGCCCAGACGGTTTCGAACACGTCGCTGACCAGTTCCTGTGGCACCAGACCGATCTGCGAGCGGGCCGCGCGGTAGTCACGGACGATGTCCTTGCCGCCGACCAGCACCTTGCCCTCGCCAGGATTGACGATGCCGCAGATGATGCTGATCAGGGTGGTCTTGCCCGCGCCGTTGGGGCCGAGCAAGGCGAAAATCTCGCCCTGGCGAATGTCCAGGTCGATGCCTTGCAGCGCCGGATGCCCGGACGCATAGATCTTGTTCAGTTGCTGGATGGAGATGACCGACTGCACGGTGGATGGCCCCTTGCCTGCGGAAAACGAAACAGTTTACAGGGCATGAGGCACCGACATCAGCGCGCGGAAGAAAAAACGGCGCACTTGTGGTGCGCCGGGGATGCTGCAGGTGAGGTAGAAACGATTACAGCGCTTGTGGCGATGTAACGATAGGCCAGGCGGCAGCGCCGCCCGGCGTATTCGGTGGCGAGTGGGATCAGAGCGGCGTCAGCAACTCGCCGGTGGCGATGAAGGCGCGCAGGTTGTCCATCACCAGATCGGCCATCTGCTGGCGCGTCTCGAGACTGGCGCTGCCAACGTGCGGCAACAGCACCACGTTGTCCAGTTCGCGCAGCGCCGCCGGTACCTGAGGCTCACGCTCGAAAACGTCCAGCCCGGCACCGCCGATCACCTTCTGCTGCAACGCCGTGATCAGGGCGGCCTCATCGACCACCGAGCCACGTGCGACGTTGACCAGAAAGCCATCCGGACCGAGTGCTTCGAGCACCTCGGCATTGATCAGGTGATGGGTGGCCTTGCCGCCCGGGCAAGTCAGCACCAGGAAGTCCGCCCAGCGCGCCAGCGCCAGTAGATCCGGCTCGTGCTGGAAAGGGCTGCCCTCGACCGCACGGCGATTGTGGTAACGCACCGGCATGGAGAAACCGGAGGCGCGCAAGGCCACTGCCTCGCCGATGCGGCCAAGGCCGACGATACCCAGGCGCTTGCCGCTGACCCGACGCGCCAACGGGAAACCCGTAGTGCTGCTCCAGGCACCGCTGCGCACGAAGCGATCGGCCTCGGACAGGCGCCGCGCGCTATCGATCATCAGGCCCATGGCCAGGTCGGCGACGCAGTCGTTGAGCACGTCCGGCGTGGTGCTGAGCACGATGCCGCGATCACGCAGCAGATCCAGCGGATAGGGATCGTAGCCCACGCCGAAGCTGCAGATGGCGCGCAGATTCGGCAGCAGCGCGAGCTGGTCAGCCGTACAGCCGAAGCGTGCTGAGGACACCATATAGATGAACTGCTCGCCGTGCTCGCGCAGGAACGCCAGCGGCTCGGCCTGTTGCCACAGCGCACTGACCTCGTATTGCTCGGCCAGCTCGCGGTTGAAACGCTCGCTCAGCGGGCCGATCTGCAGCACCTTGGGTTTGCTCATGGAACCTCCTGTTTGGATCGTGCGATTTACCAGGCTGTTGAAAAACTACCTGCGTTGCCAATGCTGCGTTAAATACAGGCTCAAAATGCTCATTTACAGCTCGTAAACTCCGCTTTTTCGCCTGTATTTGCCTTGCACTGGCTACCTCGCCTACGTTTTTCAACGGCCTGCTACAGCAATTTGCCCGGGTTCATCAGCCCAGCCGGATCCAGCGCCTGCTTGACGCGGGCCATCAACTCCAGCTCCAGCGGCGCCTTGTAGTGCTGCGCGGCCAGGCGCTTGGACTGTCCCAGGCCATGTTCAGCGCTGATGCTGCCGGCATAGCGCAGGGTCTGGTCGTAGATCACGCGCATGATCGCCTCGGCCTGCGCCTTGAACGCGACATCCTCGGCGCCGATTGGCTTGCTGATGTTGTAATGCAGGTTGCCGTCGCCGACGTGCCCGTAGGCCACGATGCGCACACCGGGGAAGGCCTGCTGCAGTGCGGCATCGGTAAGTTCGATGAAGTCGGGAATACGGCTGACCGGCACGCTGATGTCGTGCTTGAGGCTCGGCCCTTCGTGGTTCTGCGCCTCCGAGATGCCTTCACGCAACGCCCACAAGGCGCGCACCTGCGCGTCGCTGGCGGCGACCACGGCATCCAGCGCCACGCCCTGTTCGAAGGCAGCACCGAGGCCCTCTTCCAGCAACTCGTTCAAGGGCGCGTTGGGCTGGGTGTCACTCAGCTCGATCAGCACGTACCAGGGATGCGTGTCGGCGAAGGGATCGCTGACACCGGCGACATGGCGCAGGACGAACTCGACGCTTTGCCGCGACATCAGTTCGAAGCCGGTCAGGCGGTCGCCACACAGCCCGCGCATCTGCCCGATCAGCTCGACCGCTGCCTGCGGACTGGGCAGCGCCACCCAGGCGGTGGTCAGGCTGCGCACGGCGGGGAACAACTTGAGCACGGCGGCGGTAATGATGCCCAGGGTGCCCTCGCTGCCGATGAACAGGTGCTTGAGGTCGTAGCCGGTATTGTCCTTGCGCAACCCGCGCAGGCCGTCCCAGATACGCCCATCGGGCAACACCACTTCCAGCCCCAGGGTCAGGTCGCGCATGTTGCCGTAACGCAGCACCGCGGTGCCGCCGGCATTGGTCGCCAGGTTGCCACCAACCGTGCAACTGCCCTCGGCGCCCAGCGACAGCGGGAACAGCCGGCCGACTTCGACGGCAGCCTCCTGCAACTGCTGCAGGATCACCCCCGCTTCGACGGTGATGGTTTCATTACCCACGTCCACTGCACGGATACGCTTCATGCGCGTCAGCGACAGCACGACCTGCGCGCCAGAGTCATCCGGGATCGAGCCGCCGCACAGGCCGGTATTGCCGCCTTGAGGCACCAGGGCGACGCCGGCCTGCGCGCACAGCCGTACCACGGCAGCAACCTCCTCGGTCGACGCCGGGCGCAGCACGGCAGCTGCCTGGCCACGGTAGGCGCCGCGCCAGTCGCTCAGGTAACTCTGCATACGCTCGGCGTCAGTGATCAGACCAGCCTCGCCGACCGCCTCGCGCAACGCCTGGAGCAGATCATCGGACAGGCCACTCATCTCAGGTCACCGGCGCCGGGTTGAACAGCACCAGATCGTTGTGCAGGCGCAGATGCTCAGCGCAGGTCTGCTTGCGACCGCTGGCCACATCCAGATAGAGCTGGAAGATATGCCAGCCCATTTGCTCCAGCGTCATGCGCCCGGAAACGATCTGCCCGGCGTCGACGTCGATCAGATCCGGCCAGCGCTCGGCCAGTTGGGTGCGTGTGGCCACCTTGATCACCGGCACCATGGACAGGCCATAGGGCGTGCCGCGACCGGTGGTGAAGATGTGCAGGTTCATGCCCGCCGCCAGTTGCAGGGTGCCGCAGATGAAGTCGCTGGCCGGCGTGGCGCAGAACCACAGACCCTTGCCACGAATGCGCTCGCCCGGTGCGACCACGCCGGCGATGGGGCTGTTGCCGGACTTGGCAATGGAACCCATGGCCTTCTCGACGATATTGTTCAGCCCGCCCTTCTTGTTGCCCGGCGTGGTGTTGGCACTGCGGTCGGCCATGCCGCGCGCAAGGTAGCGGTCGTACCAGTCCATCTCGCGGATCAGCGCATCGGCCACCTCGACGCTGGCGGCGCGCGGCGTGAGCAGGTGAATGCCGTCACGCACTTCGGTGTTCTCGGAGAACATCACGGTGGCGCCGGCGCGCACCAGCAGGTCGGCAGCCACACCGAGCGCCGGGTTGGCGGTGATCCCGGAGAAGGCATCGCTGCCGCCGCACTGCATGCCAATCACCAGCTCAGACGCCGGTACGGTCTCGCGGCGACGCTGGTCGAGCACCTGCAGGCGCTCCTCGATCATGCCCATGATCTGCTCGACCATGCCGGTGAAGCCGGTGCCGGAATCCTGCAGGCGGAACAGCCAATCTTCCTCGTCCATGCCGTTGGTGAGCTGGTCGCCATCCATCAACTGGTTGGCCTGCAGCTTCTCGCAGCCGAGGCTGATCACCAGCGCCTGGCCACCCAGGTTGGGGTTGCGGCTGATGTTGTACAGCGTGCGGATCGGCACCACCGCGTCCGGCGCGTTGATCGCCACGCCGCAACCGTAGCTGTGCGACAGCGCCACCACGTCGTCGACGTTGGGGTATTTGGGCAGGATTTCCTTGCGCACGCGCTCGACCACGTGATCGAGCACGCCGACCACGCACTGCACGGTGGTGGTCACGCCGAGGATGTTACGGGTGCCGACGCTGCCGTCCGGGTTGCGGAAGCCTTCGAAGGTGTAGCCCTCCAGCGGCTCGCCGGGTGCGGTCTTGATGGTCGCCTTGGGCAGGTTGTCCAGTACTGGCGGCTCGGGCATGCGCAGCACCTGCTCGGTGACCCAGCTGCCGGCGGCGATGGGTTTCAGCGCATAGCCGATGACCTCGCCATAACGCACCACCTCGCCGCCTTCGGCGATATCCACCAGCGCCACCTTGTGGCTCTGCGGGATGCCTTCGATAGCCGTCAGGCCATCGTCGAACTGGCCGCCCGCGGCAACGCCCTGGTCATTGACCACCACGCCGACGCTGTCGCTCGGGTGCAGGCGGATGTAACGGGGCGAATCCTGATGGGGAATCAACTGCATGACGCTTGCTCCTGTTGTGCGTTCAGGATGCCGAGCCAGACGCAGCGTCCAGCTCGACCCTGTGAATACGGCCGACGATCAAGCCGAAGCTCACGACCGCCAGCAGGGAATTGAGACCAACATAGGCCAATGCCCAATCGAATGATCCGGTACGGCTGACCAGGTAGCCGATAACGATAGGTGTGGTGATCGCTGCCAGGTTACCGAAGGTGTTGAACAGCCCGCCGGACAAGCCAAGGATCTGCCGGGGCGAAGTGTCGGCCACCAGCGTCCAGCCCAGCGAGCCGAGGCCCTTGCCGAAGAAGGCCAGGGCCATCAGCGCCATCACGGCCGTGTCGCTCTCGACGAAAATGCACAGCACCACGGCGCTCGACAGCAGCAGACCGAACACCATCGGCAGCTTGCGCGCCAGGGTCAGCGAGTGACCGCGACGCAACATGCCATCGGACAGCAGCCCGCCGAGCACGCCACCGGCGCAACCGCTTATGGCCGGCAAGGCAGCAGCGAAACCGGCGCCGAGAATGCTCATGCCGCGTGCCTGCACCAGGTAGACCGGAAACCAGGTGAGAAAGAAATAGGTAATGGCGTTGTTGCAGTACTGGCCAAGATAGATGCCGATCATCGTGCGCTGGCGCAGCAGCAGGCCCAGGTAGCGCCACTGCGAACCGCCATCACCGCTACGCTGCCCTTCCAGATCGATCAGCGCCCCGCCCTGCTCCAGATGTTCCAGCTCGGCCGCTTCGATACGCGGGTGCTGACGCGGGCCATGCAGCTGCTTCAACCACAGCAGCGACAGCGCCAGCCCAAGACAACCGAGCACGATGAACACAGATTGCCATCCCATCGCCTGCACCACCCAGCCCATTAACGGTGCGAATAGCGCCGTGGCGGCATACTGCGCCGAACTGGAGATGGCCGTGGCGGTGGCGCGCTCAGCGGTAGGAAACCAAGAGGCGATGATGCGCGCATTGCCGGGAAAGCACGGCGCACTGGCAAAGCCCACCAACAGCCGCAGCAGAAACATCGAGGTCACGGCCCAGGTACCCGGCAGCCAGCCGACGAAACCCTGCAACAGGGTCAGCGCCGACCAGACGAACAACGCCAGGGTGTACACCGGCTTGGTGCCGAAGCGATCGAACAACCAACCGCCGGGAATCTGCCCGATCACGTAGGCCCAGCCGAACGCCGAGAAGATGTAGCCGAGCGTCACCGCGTCGATGCCCAGGCCGGCCTGCATCGCCGAACCGGCAACGGACAGACTGGAGCGATCGGCGAAGGTGATGGTGGTGACCAGAAACAGCATCAACAAGATGCTGTAGCGCACACGACCCGGTTTGGCATCTGGCATCGGCAAGGCTCGCGAGACAGCAGGAAAGGCTCAGCCGGTAAGGCCGTAGGGTGGGCTAAAACGGAACGCCGCCCGGCCCACCCTACAAAGCCACAGTACGGCGTCGGGCTCGGCTCAACGAACCAGGCAGGGCTTCTTGTTATTGAAAGTCCAGTTGGGGATCAGGTACTGCATGGCAATGGCGTCGTCACGCGCGCCCAGGCCCTTGGTCTGGTACAGCTCGTGCGCCTTGGCCAGCGCGTCCCAATCCAGCTCGACGCCGAGACCCGGCGTTTTCGGCACCTGCACCAGACCGCCCTCGATGCGCAGCGGGTTGCGCGTCAGGTACTGGCCGTCCTGCCAGATCCAGTGGGTATCGATGGCAGTGACGCGACCCGGCGCCGCCGCGGCGACGTGGGTGAACATGGCCAGGGAGATGTCGAAGTGGTTGTTGGAGTGCGAACCCCAGGTCAGGCCCCAGTCGTTGCACATCTGCGCCACGCGTACCGAACCGGCCATGGTCCAGAAGTGCGGGTCGGCCAGCGGGATATCCACCGATTGCAGGGAGATGGTGTGGCCCATCTGCCGCCAGTCGGTAGCGATCATGTTGGTCGCAGTCGGCAGGCCGGTGGCACGGCGGAACTCGGCCATCACTTCACGACCAGAGTAGCCGTTCTCGGCGCCGCACGGGTCTTCGGCATAGGCCAGCACGCCATGCAGGTCGCGGCACAGGGCAATGGCCTCATCCAGCGACCAGCCGCCATTGGGGTCCAGCGTCACACGAGCCTCAGGGAAGCGCGCGGCCAGGGCGCGGATCGCCTCGACTTCGGCTTCGCCATGCAGCACACCGCCCTTGAGTTTGAAATCGTTGAAGCCATAACGCGCATGCGCGGCCTCGGCCTGGCGGACGATGGTTTCCGGAGTCAGCGCGGTCTGGTTGCGCACGCGCTCCCAGGTGTCATCGGCATCGCGCTCATCGCGGTAGCCGAGATCGGTCTTGTCCTTGTCACCGACGAAGAACAGATAACCGAGCATTTCCACCGCATCGCGCTGCTGGCCTTCGCCGAGCAGTGCAGCCACCGGCACACCGAGGTGCTGGCCGAGCAGGTCGAGCAACGCGGACTCCAGCGCGGTGACGGCGTGAATGGTGATGCGCAGATCGAAAGTCTGCAGGCCGCGACCGCCGGAATCACGATCGGCGAAGGCGCGGCGTACCTGGTTGAGCAATGCGTTGTAGTTGCCGACCGGCTGGCCGACGAGGATCGAGCGGGCGTCGTCGAGGGTCTTGCGAATGCCCTCGCCGCCGGGGACTTCGCCGACACCGACGTGGCCGGCGCTGTCCTTGAGAATGAGGATATTGCGGGTGAAATACGGGCCGTGGGCACCGCTCAGATTGAGCAGCATGCTGTCTTGACCGGCGACCGGTACGACTTGCAGCTCGGTGATCAGCGGAGTGCCGACAGCGGCAGGAATCTGTGAAGTCATGAGCGTTACCCTGTTGTTCTTATGCGGGTTCGACAATGGTTCAACGCCGGCGCGCCGGGACTTCCGGGGCGCGGCCAGGCCGCTCGCAGGCGCGAGCGGCCCTTTTCGGTATTACTGCGCGCCTTGGGCTTCGATCAGCTTGGCCAGGGCTTCGTACTCGTCCGGCAGCAGATCGGTCAGCGGTGCGCGAACCGGACCGGCGTCGTAACCGACGATCTTGGCGCCGGCCTTGACGATGCTCACGGCATAGCCGGCCTTGCGGTTACGGATGTCCAGGTACGGCAGGAAGAAATCATCGATCAGCTTGCCAACGGTGGCGTGATCTTCCGCGGCGATGGCGCGGTAGAAGTCCATGGCGGTTTTCGGGATGAAGTTGAACACGGCCGAGGAGTAGACCGGCACACCCAGCGCCTTGTAGGCCGCAGCATAGACTTCAGCGGTCGGCAGGCCGCCGAGGTAGGTCAGACGCTCGCCCAGGCGGCGGCGGATCGACACCATCAGCTCGATGTCGCCCAGGCCATCCTTGTAACCGATCAGGTTCGGGCAACGCTCGGCCAGTTGCTCCAGCAGGTTGGCGTTGAGACGGCAGACGTTACGGTTGTAGATCACCACGCCGATCTTCACCGACTTGCACACCTGCTCGACGTGAGCGGCAACGCCGTCCTGCGAGGCTTCGGTCAGGTAGTGCGGCAGCAACAGCAGGCCCTTGGCGCCCAGGCGCTCGGCTTCCTGCGCCATCTGGATGGCAACGCGGGTCGGGCCGCCAACACCAGCCAGGATAGGCACGGAATTCTCGCAGGTATCCACGGCGGTCTTGATCACGGCGCTGTATTCGTCCGGCGCCAGGGAGAAGAATTCGCCAGTACCACCGGCTGCGAACAGGGCGGAAGCACCGTAAGGCGCCAGCCACTCGAGGCGGCGCACATAGCCCGCCTGATTGAAATCACCGGCAGCATCGAAGTCGGTTACCGGGAAAGACAGCAGACCGGAGGAGAGGATGGACTTAAGTTCTTGTGGATTCATTATGCGAACACCCTGTTAAAGCGAGTTGTGAGGAATGACGTCAGCCGTAGCTGTAGAGATACGTTATCGTACAACAACAAAAAAAACACCAGTTTTTGTATTACCCGTTCGTCGAAGTTTTTATCGCCTTCGCCCAGCCTGCCCGCAAAACCGCTGCGTAAGCGTGAAAGCTCAGCGTAGAGCAGGCTCCATCATGGCGCCAGAAGAGATGGCAGCGCAATCATCATTAACCATGAGCAGCGTTGACAGGCCAGGAACAGGCTGGTACTAATTTCACCAAGTCATACGACAACCTATGACATTCCAATAAAAACAAACGAGGCCCTGGTCATGTCACAGACCTTCACTGCCGCCCCACCCTGCCATCGTGCCGACCATCGCACCGATGTCAGCAGCCGCCTGAACAGCGCAATCCGCGCAGGCCTCGTTGCCGTCTTTGCCCATGCTCTCACTTGCTACCGCGCGGATCGCACGATGATCCCGGTGCACGACTGAACCGTACCTTTGCCATTGCGGCCGAGGGCCGCACCAGTTTCGGAGCCCCAGCCAAGATGTACGAAGCCTCCCGTAGCAGCACACCCCAGATCGTCGAGATGCAGGTCATTCCGGTCGCCGGCCATGACAGCATGCTGCTCAACCTGTGCGGCGCCCATGCCCCCTACTTCACCCGCAACCTGGTGCTGCTCAAGGACAATGCCGGGCGCATCGGCTGTGGCGAAGTCCCAGGTGGCGAAGGCATCCGCCAGGCGCTGGAGCGCTGCCGCGAACTGGTGATCGGCCAATCGGTCGGCCGTTACAACCATGTGCTCAATCGCCTGCGCCAGGCCATCGCCGGGCCGGCCAAAGGGCCGCAGACCACCCAGCATCAGGTCACGTCCGAATCCGAAGCGCGTGTACTCAAGCAACCGCACGAGATCAACCTGCGCCTGGACAACGTGATCACCGCGGTCGAAGCCGCCCTGCTCGATCTGCTCGGCCAGCATCTCGACGTGCCGGTGGCCGAACTGCTCGGCAGCGGCCAGCAACGCGACAGCGTGCCGATGCTCGCCTACCTCTTCTATATAGGTGAACGCCAGCGCACCGACCTGCCCTACCTCGCAGGTAAAGGCTCGGCAGATGACTGGTATCACCTGCGCCATCAGGCCGCGCTGACGCCGGAGGCCATCGCCCGCCTGGCCGAAGCGGCGCATGCGCGCTACGGCTTCAACGATTTCAAACTCAAGGGCGGCGTGATGCGTGGCGCCGAGGAAATGGACGCGATCCGCGCGATCAAGGCGCGCTTCCCCGATGCCCGCGTCACCCTCGATCCCAATGGCGCCTGGTCGCTGGATGAAGCCATCGCCCTGTGCCAAGGACAAGGTCACGTGCTGACCTATGCCGAAGACCCTTGCGGCCCGGAGAATGGCTACTCGGGTCGCGAGATCATGGCCGAGTTCAAGCGCGCCACCGGCATCCCCACCGCCACCAACATGGTCGCCACCGACTGGCGGCAGATGGGGCACTCGTTGCGCCTGGAGGCCGTGGACATTCCCCTGGCCGACCCGCACTTCTGGACCATGCAGGGCGCCGTGCGCCTCGGTCAGGTCTGTGAAGAGTTCGGCCTGACCTGGGGTTCGCATTCGAACAACCACTTCGATATTTCCCTGGCCATGTTCACCCATGCTGCGGCGGCCGTGCCCGGCCGCGTCACGGCTATCGACACCCACTGGATCTGGCAGGAAGGCGAGGAACGTCTGACCCGCGAGCCGCTGCAGATCATCGGTGGCCAGGTGCAGGTATCGGACAAACCCGGCCTAGGTATCGAGCCGGACATGGAGCGGATCATGGCCGCTCACGAACTTTACAAAAAGGTGGCCAACGGCGCGCGTGACGACGCCATGGCCATGCAGTACCTGGTTCCGGGTTGGCAATACGACCCGAAACGTCCCAGCCTCGGCCGCGAGTGACTCGCGCGGCTTTTATCCCAACCCGGAGTATTCCAATGAAAAAAACATTCCGCGCCTCCCTCCTTTCTGCCCTGGTCGGCATGGGTGTCCTGGCCACTCATTCCGCCACCTTCGCCGATGAAGTGAACTGGCCGACCCGCCCCGTCCAGGTGGTGGTAATCGCCAACCCAGGCGGCGACACCGACTTCAACGCCCGCATGATGGCCAAGTACTTCAACGAGATCACCGGCAAGACCATGGTGGTAACCAACGTCGCTGGCGGCGGCGGCACCCTGGCTGCCGAGCAGGTCAAGGGCGCAGCGCCGGATGGCAACACCATCCTGTTCACCCACCCGGGCCAGTTGATCGTCAACGAAGTCGCCGGCCTGACCGAAGACAGCTACGAGACCTTCGACGTGTCCTGCATCGCTGGCGTCGACAAGAGCACCGTGTTTGTCGCCTCCAAGCAGTCCGGCGTGACCAGCATGAAAGACCTGGTCGACAAGTCCAAGGCCAACCCGGGCAGCATCACCTACGGCACCGAGATGGGCAGCTTCTCCCACATTCAGGGTCTGATGCTGGAAAAACTCACCGGCGCCAAGCTGAAGATGGTCGACGGCGGTACCGTATCCGATCGCGTGGTCGGCATGCTGGGCGGCCGCCTCGATCTGGGCGCTATCACCTACGGTTCCGTACAGGACTACGTGCAGGGCGGCCAGATGGTCGCACTGGGCCAACCCAACGCCGAGCGCAACGCCATGCTGGGTGAAGTGCCGACCCTCAAGGAGCAGGGCCTCGACATCACCATGGACAAGCCCTACGTAGTGGCCTTCCCGAAAGGCACCGACCCGGCGATCGTGAAGAAGATGTCCGACATCATGCAGCAGATCACCGAGCAGCCTGCCTACGCTGAAGACCTGAAGAAGTTCAAGCAGCCGGTCGCGTTCTTCGCCACCGAAGACGCCAAGCAGATTCTGGCCAAGACCCGCGAAGACTTCATGCAGTTCAAGGATGAACTGCGCAAGGCCAAGTAAGCCATAACGCAGCGCCGGCACGATCGATTCTTACCGGCGCTGCACCTCAGAACACCGAGGTACACGATGAACACCCTGAACAAGAAAGAGCTGATCATCGGCATTGCCATGCTCGGCGCCAGCCTTACCTACCTGGTACTGGCACAACAGCTCCCCGGGCATGATGGTGTCGATGCCGCCACGGTGCCGAAACTGCTGGCCGGATTCCTGTCTCTGCTTGGCGTGATGCAACTGGTCAGCGCCTTTGCCAAACCCAAGGCTGCTGCCGAACCCGCCGCCAGTCCGGCTCCTGCAGAGGCCGAAGAGCCAACTGTTGAAATTGTCGAGCCGAAGACCGTCATCAAGACACTCGGCCTGATCCTTGGCTACATGGCCCTGCTCGGCCCTGTGGGCTTCCCGATCATGACCGTGGTTTACCTGTATCTGCAGTTCCTCGTGCTGACCCCGGTAAACCAGAAAGCCAGGCACCTGACCTATCTGCTGGTCGCCGTCATCTGCTCTGCGCTCATCTTCCTGCTGTTCCGCGAGGCCTTCGATCTGTTGCTGCCCGCTGGCCTGCTGAACAATTTCATCTGAGGATCGACCATGCTCGAATTACTGCAGCAAGGCTTCGGTGCCGTCTTTTCACTGAACATCATGATGCTGATGGCCGTCGGCGTGGCCATGGGCATCGTCTTCGGCGCCGTGCCCGGCCTGTCGGCAACCATGGCCGTGGCGCTGTGCCTGCCGCTGACCTTCACCATGGGCCCGCAGGCGGGCCTGTCGCTGCTGGTCGCATTGTTCATCGGCGCCACATCCGGAGGCCTGATCTCGGCGATCCTGCTGAAGATTCCGGGAACGCCCTCCTCCATCGCCACGGTCTTCGACGGTGGCCCGCTGATGGAGCAGGGGCACGGCGTCAAGGCGCTGGGCGTCGGCATCGTGTTTTCCTTCCTGGGCACCATCTTCAGCATCGTCGCGCTGATGTTCATCGCTCCGCAGCTGGCCAAGGTCGCCCTGAGCTTCGGCCCGCACGAATACTTCGCCATCGCCGTGTTCTCCCTGACCCTGATCGCCACCCTGTCGGCCGGCTCCATGGTCAAGGGCCTGTTCGCGGGTGCGCTGGGTATCGCGGTATCCACCGTCGGCATCGCCCCGGTCGAGGCAGTGCGCCGTTTCACCTTCGGCATCAGTGAGCTCAATGGCGGCTTCTCGATGCTCACGGTAATGATCGGCATGTTTGCCGTAGCCGAGATCATCAAGCTCGCCGAAACCGGCCGCCATGCCGTACAGGGCAAGGCCAAGTCGGTGAGCATGAAGAACATCAAGGGCTTCGGTTTCTCGCTCAAGGAATTCCGCGAGCAACTGCCCAACGCCGGTCGCTCCGGCCTGATCGGTCTGGGCATCGGTATCCTGCCAGGCATCGGTGCGGGCACCTCGAACCTGGTGTCCTACATCATCGCCAAGAAACGCGCGAAAGACGGGCACACCTACGGCAAGGGCAACATCGGCGGCGTGGTCGCCAGCGAGACGGCCAACAACGCCGGTATCGGCGGCGCCATGATGCCACTGATGACCCTGGGCATCCCCGGCGACACCGTCACCGCGATCATGCTCGGCGGCTTCCTGATCCACGGCATCCAACCCGGTCCGCTGCTGTTCATCAGCCAGGGTCCGCTGGTGTACACCATCTTCGCCGCGCTGATCGTCGCCACGGTGATGATGTTGTTCATGGAGTTCTACGGCCTGCGCCTGTTCATCAAGCTGCTCGACGTGCCCAAGCACATCCTGCTGCCGATCATCCTGGTGCTGTGCGTGGTCGGTGCCTTCGGCCTGTCCAGCCGCCTGTTCGACGTCTGGTCGATCCTGCTGTTCGGTCTGCTCGGCTACGTCTTCGTCAAGGCCGGTATGCCGGCGGCGCCGTTCATCATCGGCTTCATCCTCGGGCCAATGGCGGAAACCAACCTGCGCCGTGGCCTGATGCTGTCGGACGGCAGCTTCGCCGAGTTCTTCACCAATCCGATTGCCGGCACCTTCCTCGGCCTGGCATTGGTGTTCGTGCTCTGGCAGGTGTTCAGTGCATTGCGCCCGAAACCCAGCGCGATCAACGAAATACTTCGCACCTGACCCACCCCACCGTTCCCCTCGCCAACACGGCGAGGGGAATACCCGCATCTCCCCTCTCACGCCCGCACTCCAAAAGCGTCCTGCGCCACTGTCCAGCCCGCCACCTGCTCGCTCAGACTCAGGCCCAGCCCGGCCCGCATCGGCACCTGCATGCAACCGTCGCGAATCTCAAGCCGCTCGTTGAACAAAGGCTCCAGCCACTCGAAATGCTCCACCCAGGTGGCATGCTCGTAGGCAGCCGCCAGATGGATGTGCAGTTCCATGACAAAGTGCGGCGCCATGACCAGGCCGTGCCGTCTGGCCACCTCGGCAACCTGCAGGAAAGGTGTGATACCACCGACTCGCGGTGCGTCATGCATGATCACGTCGACCGCGCCGCGCTCCACGTAAGCGCACGCCTCGGCTGCGCTACTGAGCATCTCGCCGCTGCCGACCGGGGTAACCAGTTGCGCGGACAACGCCGCATGCCCCTCCAGATCGTGTGCATCGAGCGGCTCCTCGATCCAGGTCAGGTTCAGCTCTTCCAGAGCGCGCCCCATGCGCAGCGCCGTGGTGCGATCCCATTGCTGGTTGACGTCCACCATCACCGCCACTTCATCACCGAGGGCATGACGCAAGGCCCGCACGCGGCGTAAATCCTCAGTTTGATTCGGCTGCCCGACCTTGAGCTTGATGCCACCGATGCCGCTCGCCAGCGCCTGCCCGGCGCGGTCGATGAGCTCCTCGATGGGCGCCTGCAGGTAGCCGCCAGAGGTGTTGTAGCAAGGCACCGCATCACGCTGGGCGCCGAGCAGCTTGGCCAGCGGCAAACCGGCCCGCCGCGCCTTGAGATCCCACAACGCCGTGTCGAACGCCGCAATGCTTTGCACTGCCAGACCACTGCGGCCGATGGAGGCACCGGCCCAACTGAGCCGCCCCCATAGACGGGCAATATCGTTGCCATCTTCGTTGAGCAGCAGCGGTGCCAGCTCGCGGGCGTGAGCGTATTGCGCCGGGCCACCGGTGCGCAGGGTGTAGCTGAAGCCGAGCCCGGTATGCCCCTGGCGGGTTTGTAGTTCGACGAACAACAGGCTGACGGCCGACAGCGGCAATTGTCGACCAGTGGACACCTTGGCATCGCTCACGGCCCGAGCCAGTGGCAGATCCACCGAGCGCAGGCCGATCCAGGTGATCGGATCAGGGGTGTAAAGGTCGAGGCTCATCGTCACTCCGGGCGCGAAAGCGTGGAGCGATGATGGACGCCGCCATTGATCCAGGTCTAATCTAGTTTTCTACTCAATTGATACCTGGATTGAATCAGTGTTCGAGCTATCGCAACTGCGTTGCTTCACCACCCTGGCCGCCGAGCTGAATTTCCGCCGCGCTGCCGAGCGCCTGAACATGACTCAGCCGCCACTGAGTCGGCAGATCCAACTGCTAGAACACCAGTTGGGCGTGGCGTTGTTCACCCGCAGCACCCGCTCGGTGGCGTTGACGGCAGCTGGCCGCGCTTTCTTCGTCGAAGCCCAGGCTCTGCTCGACCAGGCCCACCGCGCAGCGCAAAGCGCCAGGCTGGCTGCCATCGGCGAAAGCGGCGCACTCAACATCAGCTTCGTCGCCAGCGCGGTGTATGACGTGCTGCCGCGCGCGATCACCACCGCCAAGCGCGAACGCCCCGGGGTGGATATCGCCTTGCTGGAGATGAGTACCTTCGAACAGGTGCAAGCGCTGCGCGCCCGGCGTGTGGACCTGGCCATCGTCCGAGCGCCCTTGCAACAACCTGGGCTGGTCAGCGAATGCCTGCTGCGCGAACCCTTCGTGCTGGCTGCGCCCGCCGAACATCCACTGGCGCAGCACGAAAGGCCGACCCTGGAAATGCTCCATAGCCAACCCTTCATCCTTTATGCACATACCGCCTGGCAGCCCTTCAACGAACTGCATACCGGCCTGTTTCGCGCCAGCGGCATCCAGCCGGAGTTCGTTCAGGCGCTGGGCTCGACCCTGACCATCCTGTCGCTGGTCAATGCCGGCATGGGGCTGGCACTGGTGCCGCGCAGCGCCAGTGCCATCCGCTTCGAGCAAGTACGTTTCCGCGAGCTGCCGCTACCCGAAGGCATAAGCGGGGAGCTGCATCTGGTCTGGCGCGACGACAACGACAACCCGGCCTTACCGTCGATAATCGCAGCTGTGCGCCAGGCCGCGAACGACATCTATCCGCAGAGCTGAGGCGTCAAGCGCGTTTGCCGACCTCTGCCTGCTGCACCGTCCAGCCGGCAACCTGCTCGCTCAGACTCAGCCCCAGACCCGGACGAGTCGGCACCAACATGCGTCCGTCGCGAATCTCCAGACGCTCGTTAAACAACGGCTCCAGCCATTCAAAATGCTCGACCCATGGCTCGCGCGTGTGGCTGGCGGCAAGGTGCACGTGCAGCTCCATGGCGAAGTGTGGCGCCAGGGTCATGCCGGCCTGCTCGGCCAGGGTCTGCACGCGCAGGTACGGGGTGATACCGCCGACACGCGGCGCATCGGGCATGAGGAAGTCGGCGCCGCGCTGGCGAATGAACTCCCAGTGCTCGGCGGGGCTGGTGAGCATCTCGCCGGTGGCGATCGGTGTATCGAACAGGCGCACCAGCTCGGCATGACCTTCGGCGTCGTAGCAGTCCAGCGGCTCCTCGATCCAGATCAGGTCGAAGGGCTCCAGACGACGGCACATGCGCCGCGCAGTCGGGCGGTCCCATTGCTGGTTGGCATCGACCATCAGCGGGAAGCTCTCACCCAGATGTTCACGCACCGTGCTGACGCGGTGGATATCCAGCGCCCAGTCAGGCTGGCCGACCTTGAGTTTGATGCCGCCAATGCCCTTCTCGCGGGAGATATCGGTGTTCTTCAGCAACTGGTCTAGCGGCGTATGCAGGAAGCCGCCGGAAGTGTTGTAGCAGCGCACCGAATCACGATGGCTACCGAGCAAACGTGCCAGCGACAAGCCACTGCGGCGCGCCTTGAGATCCCACAGAGCGACGTCGAAGGCACCGATGGCCTGGCTCGCCAGGCCGCTGCGACCGACCGACGCGCCGGCCCAGCACAGCTTGTCCCACAGCTTGGCGATATCACTGGGGTTCTCGCCGATCAGGTTCGGCGCCACTTCCAGGGCATGGGCGAACTGACCGGGGCCACCGGCACGCTTGGAGTAACTGAACCCGAGGCCACGATGACCATCGCGGGGTTCGATCTCGGCGATCAGGATGGCAATCTCGGTCATCGGCTTCTGCCGGCCGGTGAGCACCTTGGCATCGCTGATCGGGTTGGCCAGCGGCAGCGCTACCGAGCGCAGACTGAGCCAGGTGATGCGGTCATCATCGGCGCGTGGGCTGGAGTTATCGGTCATGACTCTTCCTCGTGATGAGAGTCGGCGCCCCGATGGGTCGCCAAAAATGGACAACCCGAGTCAGATTAAGATGATTGCGCAATCATTCAAGCATCGAGATCATCTGCTGTTCCCTGGCTGATCCGGCACCGCGACGACTCATCTAGACATTTCACAAATCTGCAACATTCGCCCACTACGCTGAGCGTGTCCCGCCACGCCTGGCTCCCGAGGCACCTCGTCATGTTCCTGCAAAAATCCCTGCGCGCGCAGATTCTCGCCCTGCTCGGCGGCAGTCTGGCACTGATCCTGATCACCGCCCTGGCCTGCTTCAGCTTTCTCTCCAGCGGTATTCAGTCCTACCGCGGCCTGCTCGATGGGCCGCTGGAATCTTCGCGCCTGATCGACGCGGCCAACGTCGAATTCAAGATTCAGGTGCAGGAATGGAAGAACGTCCTACTGCGCGGCCAGGACAGCGCCAACCTGCAACGCTACTGGAGCCAGTTCGAAGCGCAGGAGCGCAAGGTGCAGGATATTCTCGGCCAGTTGACCCTGGTCGCCGCTGCCGACCCGGCGTTGAAGACGCAGGTCGAGCGCCTGCGTAGCGAACATCAGGCGCTTGGTGGCAATTACCGCAAGGGCCGCGACGCCTTCGTGGCCGCCGGAGCCGATGCCAGAGCCGGCGATGAAGCCGTCAAAGGTATCGACCGCGCCGCCAGTGAGCAGATGACGGCACTGGTCGAGCAGTTACGCCAGAACAGCCTGAGCCAGGCCGAGCAGATCAACGCCAGCGCCGCGCGCACCATTCTCAGCGGCACAGTCGTGATGCTGGCCGCAGCTTTGGTCATCGCCGTATTCAGCCTGTGGCTGGTCAATCGCAATCTGATCATCCCCATCCGCCAACTGATCGGCCATGTCGACCAACTCAGCCAAGGCCGTTTCGGCCAACGCGTGGAAAGCACCCGGCAAGATGAACTGGGCCTGCTGGCGCGCGCCGCGAACACCCTGCGCGACTTTCTTGCCAGCACCAGCGAGCGCCTGCACCACAGTACGCAGAACCTCGACAGCGCCAGCAGCGAGCTGAACGCCATCGCCTCACGCATGACCGAGGGCGTCAGCGAGCAGTTCGAGCGCACCGATCAGGTCGCCACGGCCATGCATGAGATGTCCGCCACGGCGCAGGAAGTCGCGCGCCACGCCGCCGACGCCGCGCATGCGGCCAACGATGCCGACGACTCGGCACGCCAGGGCAGCACGGTGATGCAATCGACCATCGCCACCATCACCGACATCCGCGGCGAGATCGCCAATACCGCCGAAGTGATTCGCCGCCTGGAAAGCGACAGCGGGCGCATCGGCAAGGTGCTGGAAGTGATCCGTGGCATCGCCGAACAGACCAACCTGCTGGCCCTTAATGCCGCCATCGAAGCCGCCCGCGCCGGCGAACAAGGCCGCGGTTTCGCCGTGGTCGCCGACGAGGTGCGCCACCTCGCCCAGCGCACCGCCGAGTCCACCGCAGAGATCAACCAGATCATCGACACCGTGCAGAGCGGTGCGCTGAATGCCGTGCGCGCCATCGAGAGCGGTCAACAGCGCAGCGAACAGGGCGTGACCCAGGTCACCGAGGCCGGTGCCATGCTGCAGCGCATCACCGAGGCCGTGGAAGCCATCCGCGACATGAACCAGCAGATCGCCACCGCCGCCGAAGAGCAAACCTCGGTGGCCGAGGATATCTCGCGCAACCTTACCGAGCTGACCGCCATCGCCAGCGCCAACCAGGACAACGTCGAACGTACGCAGAAAGCCAGCCGCAACCTGCATGACATGTCCGGGCAACTGGGCGAAGTGACTCGCCGCCTGGGCTCCTGACCCGATCTGCGAACCGGCATGGCACGCGTCTCCGCCTCCAGCATCTACCGCCTGCGCGCAGAGTGAGTAGCGAGGCGCGGGATCAACAGCATGCTGCGCCCCTCCAACTCGCCTGCGCGGAAGGCAGGCAAGGCTTCGCCCTGTCCGCTCCACCTGCTGAAAACAGGCAAACGACAAAAGGCAGCAATTAGCCCTTGCTATTTATGTAATAGGAATTATTCTCAGTTACGTAATGACGGCCAAGGAGACCTGCCATGACCTACCTGATCGATGCCTGGCTGGACCGCCCGCATCCCTACCTGCGCATCCTCAACCGTGAAACCGGTGAAGTCTGCGCCATGCTCGAAGAAGAAGCCCTGGACGAACTGCGTGATCAGGGCGACCTGGATTTACACGAGCTCAGCTCCAGCGAACCCATCGTCCTCAAGGAACTGGTGCGCAGCCTGTTTCTGTACTGCTACGCCCGGGCATTGCGCCCATCCTGAAAGACAAAACGGCCCTTGTGCAATGCAGAAGGGCCGTTCGTACGTAGCCTAGGGTGGACGACGCTTCACCCGTCCACCGTGGTCGCGATGGTGGACATAAAAGCCTTGTCCACCCGACACGCGCCTGCCGATTTCACTTACAGGATGTCGAGCAGCTCGACATCGAATACCAGCACACTGTGCGGCGGAATGCTGCCAACGCCCTGAGCGCCGTAGGCCAGCTCGCTCGGTACGTGCAGGCGCCATTTGCTGCCGGTGCCCATCAGTTGCAGCGCCTCGACCCAACCCGGAATCACACCACCGACCGGGAATTCAGCCGGCTGGCCGCGCTCGTAGGAGCTGTCGAACACGGTGCCGTCGATCAGGGTGCCATGGTAGTGAGTACGTACCTGGTCTTCGGCAGACGGCTTGGCGCCCTCGCCGGCTACCAGCACTTCGTACTGCAGGCCGGAAGCCAGTACGGTCACGCCCTCACGCTTGGCGTTCTCGGCCAGGTAGGCACGGCCTTCACCGGCAGCGGCTTCCGCCTTGGCGGCCGCTTCGGCCTGCATGATTTCGCGGATGACCTTGAAGCTGGCGCCCAGCTCGGCCTCGGACACGCGGCTGGCCTGGCCGGTGAAGGCGTCGGTCAGACCGGCGAGAATGGCGTTCAGATCGACCCCGGGCGGCGGGTTGTCACGCAGCTGACCACCGAGTTGACGACCGATGCCGTAACTGACGCGGCCTTCATCGGAGGACAGGTCGGGGCTGAAGTTGAATTCGGACATGAAGGGCTCCGCTTGGGGTATCAAAAAAAGGTCGGCCAGCCTAGCATAGAACCGCACGCCCCCCACCCCCGCCATTGATCTGCCGGCTCAAGGCAGCCACGGCTCCCTTGACCTGCAGCAATTACTACTACCTTTAGCTAAGCCACCCTTAAGGAAAGCAGGATATCATATTGACATCACACTGTTCGCCCTTACATCACGCAGGAGCGTGCGTCATGCAAAACTGCTCTCGAGTCAGTCTTCGGACATGGATATGGCGCGCATTCGTACAAACTGCATTGATTCCGCTGATCCTGGTCGAGACTGTCCTGATCAGCGTCTACCTGTTCACCAATGTGTCCATCCGTGACGCGCAGATATCACACCTGCGTGAGACCGCCCTCAATGACCTGCAGGCCGCAGCGAGCCAGGAGGCGCATCTGATCGAGAGCGAACTCGGTCATATCGCTCGCCTTACCAGCACCTACGCAGCCCTTACCCAGCAGACCCTCAACGACCGTCAGCCCATCGCCCCGGCAACCCTGGCGACGACTGCCAGCGGCGTGCGCTACAGCCCGAGCGATGAGGGTGGCGCGGCGTCCTTCTACTCCAATGCCACGCCACTGGACAAACAGGATCTGTACAAGGTGGCGCGCCTGACCCGTCTCGATCCGCTGATGCGCGAAACCGTGCGGCAAAACCCACTGGTAGCCAGCATCTATTTCAACAGCTGGGACAGCTACAACCACATCTTTCCCTGGTTCGACACACCTTCGCAGTATCCCCACGACATGGTGATACCGGACTACAACTTCTATTACCTGGCAGACGCCAAGCACAACCCCGAACGCAAGGTCGCCTGGACCGACGTCTACCTCGACCCGGCTGGCCAGGGCTGGATGCTTTCTGCCGTTGCCCCCGTGCTGCGTGGGGACTTTCTCGAAGGTGTGGTGGGCCTGGACATCACCGTCGGCAAGCTGCTCGAACACATTCAGAGCCTCAATGTGCCCTGGGACGGCTACGCCATGATCATCAGCGATGAGATGAACATCATGGCGCTGCCACCGGCAGGAGAAGACGACTTCGGCCTGGATGAACTGACCACTCACTCCTACGACGAAGCGATCAGTTCGGAGCTGTTCAAGCCCGAGGATTTCAATCTCCGCAAACGCACCGACACCGTCGATCTCGCCAAAGCCATCGCGCAGCGTGACAGTGGCGTGTTGTCCATGCCTCTGAATGGCCGTCCGCACCTGATCGCCTGGGCCACGATTCCGGCTACCGACTGGCATCTGCTCACCGTGGTCGATGAGTCCGAGGTATTCAGCCAGACCAACGAACTGGCCAGCCACTACCGCAACATCGGCTACCTGCTGATCGCCGGCCTGGTGTTGTTCTACCTGGTGTTCTTCGCCTTCATGTGGGGCCGTGCCCGTGAACTGACCGAGCGCCTGCGCAAACCCATCGGCGGCATCGTTGCCATGCTTCGCGAAATCGGCCAGGGCAACTGGAAGCCCAAGCGCCCGGCGACCACCATCGCCGAACTCGAGGCGATCATCGATGATGTCGAATCCATGGGGCAGCGCCTGGAGCGCAGCGCCACCCAGCTTCAGCGCGCCAGCCACGAAGCCCAGGAAGCCAGTCGTGTCAAGAGCCAGTTCATCTCCAGCATGAGCCATGAGCTGCGCACCCCGCTCAACGCCATCCAGGGCTTCGCGCAATTGATGCGCATGCAACAGGCTCAACCGGACAAGCAGGACACCGACTACCTGGAAGAAATCCTGCTCGCCAGCCGCCACCTCAACCAGTTGGTGGGCGATATCCTCGACTGGTCGAGCCTGCAGAGCGACCAGCCACGCCTGGACATGACCAAGGTCGACGCCGTCGCCCTGATGAACGAGTGCGCCGACCTGGTCGCACCGGAAGTCGAAGCCCATGGCCTGGAACTCAAGCTGACGCTGCCGGAAACAGCCGTGCCGGTACTGGCGGACCAGCGGCGCCTGCGCCAGGTGCTGCTCAACCTGCTGTCCAACGCCATCAAGTACACCCCGTCCGGCAGTATCAGCCTCAGCTGCACCGAACATGATGACCGTGTACGGCTGATGGTCAGCGACACCGGCATGGGTATCGCCAGTGAGTTGCAACCGCTGCTGTTCGAACCCTTTCAGCGCCTGGGCCAGGAGAACGGCGCCATCCAGGGCACCGGAATTGGCCTATCGTTGTGCAAGGAATATGCAGCGCTGATGAATGGCGAGATGGGCCTGCACAGCGAGCCGAACAAGGGCAGCCAGTTCTGGATCGACCTGCCGCGCCACGTCACCCCGGTACAAGCTGAAGCAGTTGAATCGACGTCGCACCAGGCATGTGTCTATCACGGCGACCTGGACCGCACGAACCGTGAAATCGTCAGCCAGGCGCTGGCCGATATCGATCTGCAACAGTTCGAGGATGGCCAGCAACTGCTGGCGGCGCTGCACAACAGGTGCCCTGACGTGCTGCTGCTCAGCGTCGAACTGAATGGCCTGGACGGCCGCGACCTGCTCCGCGCCCTGCACCAAAGCGCCGAGCTGGCGGACCTGCCGGTGATTCTGCTGAGCCGTGAAGATCAGCTGCAGGAACTGGTCGGCCTGGGTGCCAGCGCCTTGCTCGGCGTGCCCATCGATCCTGATGAACTACACCAACTGGTCTGCGACCTGACCGGTAAGGAGGCTAACGATGCTGTCTAAGGACTTTCGACAATCACGCGTGGTCATCGTCGATGATGTGATCGCCAACAGTCGCCTGCTGGAGTCCAGCCTCCGGGCCTTTGGCCTGCGCGACACCATCAGTTTCTCCGATTCGGCCGCCGCGCTGGACTGGTTGCAGCACAACCCCTGGAGCCTGCTGCTGCTCGATCTGGACATGCCGGCGCCGAACGGCTTCGACATTCTCCGCGCGCTGGCCGACCGTGATCGCAGCAGCAACCCGATCATCATCATTACCGCGCTGAACGACGCGGCCAGCCGCCGCACCGGCCTGGAACTGGGCGCCAACGATTATCTGAGCAAACCCGTCGACCTGCCCGAGGTGATCCTGCGAGTGCGCAGCAACCTGCAACTGAGCCAGGCCAGCCTGGCCCTGTACGAAGCCAACACGACCCTGGAACAACGCGTGCGCGAGCGCACTGCACAATTGAGCCAGAGCTATTCGGCGTTGGTACGCACGCTGTGCCGAGCATCGGCCTACAGAGACAGTGAGACTGGCAACCATATCGTGCGTATCGGTGAGTCAGCCGCGTTGATTGCCAAGGCCTATGGCATGAGCGCCGACTGGGTCGAGCTGATTCGTCAGGCGGCGCCGATGCACGATGTCGGCAAGATCGGCATCGCCGACCATATCCTGCTCAAACCCGGCGCTCTGACCGATGATGAACGCCGGCAGATGCAGGAGCACCCCGCCATCGGCCACGCCATTCTGACCGACCAGCACGCCTCTGAGCTGACCACGCTGGCGGCAGAAATCGCCCTGACCCACCATGAGAAATGGGATGGCAGCGGCTACCCGAGTGGGCTGCGTGGCGAACAGATTCCTCTGTCCGGACGCATCGTCGCCATCTGCGACGTCTACGACGCCTTGCGCATGCCACGCCCATACAAGGCGCCCTGGCCCATCGAAAAAGTCCAGGCGTTTATTCGTGAACAGTCCGGCAAGCATTTCGACCCAGAGTTGGTCTCGCTGGTGGAGAGCCTCTATGAGCAGATCGAGACGCTCCAGCACGACCTCAGCGATTGCCCGCAAGGAGACTGATAGACCTTGATAACGACATGTAACGCCTCAGCCCGCTAGTCATCTCTTAAATCTTTGAGTACTGCCACCATGAACTTCAGATCCATCTCCATAGCCCCTCGTGCTGCAATAGGATTTGGCTTGATCGCATTGCTGGTTTTCGCCCTCGGCGGCTTCTCGCTGCTGCAGATGAGCAGCATGCATGACCGCTCTAATGAGGTAGACGACAACTGGGTCCCCAGCATCAATACCCTGGGCGACCTGTCTCGGGACGTCCTGCGCCTGCGCGCCGCCACCTTGCGCATGCTGCTCAGTGAGACGCCCCTGCAATTGCAGGAGAGCACCACGCTCGCGCAGAGCCTGCTCAGTGACCTGGAGCGCGTTCAGCAACGTTACGAGGGGCTGATCAGCTCCGCGGAAGAACAGGCGCATTACGATGACTTCAAGCGCTACGAGAACACCTACCTTGCGACCCGTACCCAGCTTGTCCAGCACCTGGCCAACAATGACCGGCCGGCCGCACTGGCCTTGCTCTACAACAGCCTGAACCCGCAAGCCGACGTGATGATCAAGGCGCTCAATGAGCTGATCATGCACAACCGCGATGGTGCCTCGGCTGCGGCCAAGGCCTCCGATCAGGTCTACACCCAGGCCACCCGGGGAACGTTGCTGGTCATGGCCTTGTCGGCCATTGCCACGGTGATACTCGCCGCGCTGCTGACTCGCAGCATCGTCAAGCCATTGGCCGACGCGGTACAGGTGGCGGACTCGGTGGCCAGCGGCAATCTGACCCTGAATATCGACACCCAGGGCAATGACGAGCCGGCCAAGCTGTTGCAGGCGCTCAAGAGCATGCAGGGCAATCTGCGCGGCACCATCGAACAGATCGCCGACGCCTCCAATCAACTGGCATCGGCCGCTGAACAACTGAGTGCCGTCACTGATGGCACCGCGCGCAACCTGCACCAGCAAAGCCTGGAGATCGACCAGGCCGCCACCGCCGTCACCGAAATGAGCAGCGCCGTGGATGAGGTGGCGCGTAACGCCGCCAGTGCCTCGGAAAGCTCCAGCGAATCCGGGCGCATTGCCCGCCAGGGCAGCGAGCGCATCACTCAGACGCTGTCGTCGATCAACCAACTGGCCGCCGATGTCGATTCGACCTCGAGCAACTTCGGCCAACTGGCCGGCAAGATCCGTGGCATCAGCCAGGTACTCGACGTGATTCGCAGTATCGCCGAACAGACCAACCTGCTTGCCCTCAACGCCGCCATCGAGGCTGCACGTGCAGGCGAAGCGGGTCGCGGTTTTGCCGTGGTTGCCGATGAAGTGCGCGCCCTGGCGCACAAGACCGGGCAATCCACCCGCGAGATCGAGACCATGATCAGTACCGTGCAAGGTGACACCGAACAGGCGGTGCGCGCCATGGAATCGAGCAACGGGCTAGCCAAGCAGACGCTGGACATCGCCGAGGGCGCGGGAGTCGCGCTGGATCAGATCATTCAGTCGATTGCCGAGATCGGCGACCGCAACCTGGTGATCGCCAGTGCCACCGAACAGCAGGCCCACGTCGCCCGTGAAGTGGATCGCAACCTGATAAACATTCGCGACCTGTCGCTGCAGAACTCGGCTGGTTCGGAACAGACCAGCACCGCCAGCCGCGCGCTGTCGAGCCTGGCCGCCAACATGCAGGGCATGGTCGCGCGCTTTCAGGTCTGAGCCTTCGCAGCGGGTGCCCGGAGCCGACTCCGGTCACCCGCTCAGCGCGAACGCCGACAGCGCTCTGAGCAGTAGCGCACCTCGTCCCAGCAGCGCGCCCACTTCTTGCGCAGCTGAACGGCAGGCCGCAGACCGCGCAGGTCTTCACCGGCAACTGGCTTTTCTTCACAGCATCTCCCCGGCATCGAGCTTAGCCAGCAAGCGCTCGCCCCAGTCCCACAGCGCCTGCTGCTTGGCCTCGGTCATGCGCGCCAGGTTGCGGTAGACCATGCCAATGCGCGGGTTGCGTTCCAGAGGCTCGCGGTGGCGCATGAGAAAATGCCAGTACAGCGCGTTGAACGGGCAGGCCGACTCGCCGGTGCTCTCGCTCACCTTGTAGCTGCAGCCCTGGCAATGGTTAGACATGCGCTTGATGTACTGACCACTGGCGCAATAAGGCTTGGAGCCGAGGTAGCCACCGTCGGCATGCATCACCATGCCCAGGGTGTTGGGCAGCTCCACCCAGTCGAAGGCGTCCATGTAAACGGCCAGGTACCAGTCACAGATGGCTTTGGGCGCGATGCCAGCGAGCAAGGCGAAGTTACCGGTGACCATCAGCCGCTGGATATGGTGCGCGTAGGCATGCTCCAGAGTCTGGCCGATGGCCTGACGCATGCAGTTCATCCGCGTCTTGCCGGTCCAGTAGAACTCGGGCAGCGCTCGTGAGTTGCCAAAGCGATTGCCCTCGGCGTACTCCGGCATACGTAGCCAGTAGATGCCGCGCACGTATTCGCGCCAGCCGATCAGTTGGCGGATGAAACCTTCGGCGGCGTTCAGCGGCACGTCGCCGGCACGATAGGCGGCCTCGACCTCGGCGCAGATCCGCCGCAGATCGAGCAGGCCGATGTTCAGCGCAGCGCTAATGCGCGAGTGGAAGAGAAATGGCTCACCATCGGCCATGGCGTCCTGGTAGTCACCGAAGTCTGCCAGGCCCTGGGCCAGAAAATACTGCCAGAGGCGTTCGGCCTGCTCGGCCGTGACCGGATAATCAAAACCCTCCAGGCTGCCGTAATGACTGGTGAAACGCCGCTCGACCAGCGCCAGCACATCACGGGTGATGGCATCCGGCTCGATACTCAGCGGCGCGGGTGGACGCACGCCTTTGGGCAATGCCTTGCGGTTGTCCGCATCGAAGTTCCAGGCACCGCCCTCTGGCGTGCCGTCCGGGTTGAGCAGCAGTCCGCTGTCGCGGCGCATCTCACGGTAGAAGAACTCCATACGCAACTGCTTGCGCCCCCTGGCCCAGGCAGCGAATGCATCGCGGCTGCAGAGAAAGCGGCTGTCCTGATGCCAGTGAATCGGCACGCCACAGTGACGCAGCGCCTGCTCCAGGCGCCAGTCGCCGCACTCCGTCAGATGCACCTCGGCAGGGTCTAGCCGTTGCGTCCAGCGCAGCAGCTCGCCCGCTAACGAACCACTGTTATCGGGATCATCCAGAGTCACGTAGTGAACCTGGATGCCCCGCGCGCGCAGAGCCTCGGAAAAATGGCGCATGGCGCTGAAGATCAGGGCGATCTTCTTCGGGTGATGCGGCACATGACTGGCCTCCTCCATCACTTCGGCCAGCAGCACGTGGTCGTGCTCGCGGTCGATGTCCTTCAATGCACCGAGGCCATGGGTAAGCTGGTCACCCAGGATCAGAATCAGACGGCGCGCACTCACAGCGGCACGATCTCCATATTCGGGTGGCGGCGCAGATGGCCGATCAGGATGTGATAGGTATCGAGATTGAAACCGCCACGACGCGCGGCCAGCAGCGGCTGGGCATGCTCGAGCTGGTCGACCGTACCGAGATGACGCCATTGATCGAGCACGTGCCACTGAGTGAGGCCGTGCTGCTCGTCGCGCTCGACCAGCGCGACCGGCCCGTTCCAGGGCCAGGCCTGGGTCTGCAGGCGCTCGGCACCGGCAAGCAGCCGCCTGTCATGGGCCGAGCGCGGTTCCTCACCACAGCAGGCGCCCGCGCAGTGCCCCAGTTGATAGGCGAAGCAGGCTCCCTCGCCCTCCTCCAGCCCCAGCACGCGCAGACACAGACGCCGCTCGCGCGCCTGCTCCAGTAGCCACTGGCGCGCCTGATGACGCGAGCGGAACAGCCCAACATGCCTGAGCCCGGGCCTCAATGCATGGTGCTGCAGCAGTTCGATGTGCAGCTCACCAGGCTCGCCCGTCAGCGCCCAGGTCAACAGCTCGCGCTGTTTGCGCAGTCGACGGTTGTACAAGGGTTGCAGACGCTTGATATCGGCAGACTCGAGCAGCAGCGCGCCCAGCTCACCGGCAGTGACTGCCAGCTGCACGTCGCGAATCTGCTGCACCATCTGCAGGCTGCGACGGTCGCGGTGATCGTTCTGAAAATGCGACATCACCCGGCGGCGCAAATTACGGCTCTTGCCCACGTAAAGCTGCGCCCCGCCATCATCCAGGAAGTAATAAACCCCCGGACGCTCCGGCAACCGGGCGAAACGCTCTGCGGCCAGCAACGGGGGCCGCGCTGCACTGCGCAGTTGCTGCCCGAGAGTCGTAGGCGCGACCTGCTGCAGCAGGTGCTGAGCCAGCGTCAACACGGCCTCGGCATCCGGCACGGCGCGATCGCGGAAGAAACGCGTAATGCCAAAATGTGCACAAAGCGCATCGAAGCCGGCGCTCGCCAACTGCGGCAACGTCGCTCTGGCCAAGCGCAGGGTGCACAACTGCGGCGGACGCAGCGTCTTCCAGTCAGGCAGCACTCGGCGCAAGAACGCCAGGCTGAAGCGCAGGTTATGGCCCATCAGCACGCGGCCGCGAATGGCATCGGCTATCGCCCGCGCTTCGCTGTCGATGCGTGGCTGGCCACTTAATTCCAGAGGGTGTAATCCACTTAGACTGAGCAACTGCGGGGGCAACGCGACGCCTGGCTCGAACAACCAGTGCAAGCGCTCTGCGACACACCCCTCAGCATCGACCTGAATGATCGCCAGCTCCCAGATGGCATCGCGTGCCGGATGTACGCCTGTAGTCTTCACCTCCACGACGGCCAGAGCCCTGCCCTGCAACGTCGCGGCCGGTGCAAAGGCGGCAGTCACCAGTTGGAGCGGAAAGCGAGAGGCACGCGCAGGCTGTTGTCAGCCGAAGGCATACCGCACATTTCATCATGGACCGAGCTGTGCACCAGGAAAAACGGCAGCGCCGGTATTTCCTGCAGCACATCGCGCGCGTGCTCCACCGAGCGCAGGTTGAGCGTGTTGCCCTGTTCATTGATGATCGGGTGCGCCCGCCCGTCCATCCGCGCTTCAAGCAGATAAATGCCGCCTTCGAGCGAGATCAGGTTCAGTTCATCGATGCGCCCGGCGTGGGCGTGGGTGGACAGATCATTCAGGTTCATCAGGCTTGCCTCCGACCTTAACTATACAAGAACTTATACAAAAACAATTCTTGTACAACAAAGAAAAAGCTCAAGCCCATAAAGCAAAACGCCCGTCACGTTCGGACGGGCGGTTGCGAGGCGGCTTCGGATCAGTCGTGCTTGGTGACCTTGTCCAGATAGCCCATGGCGAAGGCAGAACCAACGAACGTCAGGTGAATGATCACGTACCATTTCAGGTACTCCAGATCGTAATTCTTCGCGTCCATGAACACTTTCAGCAGGTGGATGGAGGAAATCGCCACGATGGACGCCGCCACTTTCATCTTCAGCGAGCTGGAGTCCATCTTGCCGAGCCAGCTCAGCTTCTCGGTGCCTTCGTGAATATCCAGGCGTGAAACGAAGTTCTCGTAGCCGGACAGCATTACCATCACCAAGAGCCCACCGACCAGCGCCATGTCGATCAGCGACAGGAGCTTGAGGATCACGTCGGCTTCGGCCAGGGAAAAGATCTGCGGCAGGATGTGATAAAGCTCTTGGAAGAACTTGACCGACAAGGCGAGCACGGCGAGAGAAAGACCGAAATAGATCGGCGCCAGCAACCAGCGCGATGCGTACATGGTGTTTTCGATGAAGCGTTCCATGGAGGGCTCACTGAAGGAGGGGAAAATCGCGGCGAGTATACCCATCGCATTGCACCAAAAGAAGGTGCCTGAGCACTGTGGATAACCCCAGCCCGGCGGCAACGCCCGGATTGCCCGAACGCGCCATGATTCGGGCGCTTCAGCTCTGTCCGTCGGTTTCAGGATGGCGCTGGAAGGGCCCGGCAGCGCTGTGCCGCTCACCATTGACCCGGCGTAACTCGGCCTGCAGGTGCAGACGCCAGATCGGCGCTTCAGAGCATTCGACGTAGCCCTGCAGAGCCAGGCTCTCGGCAATCGCCGTCAGGGCATCCTCGGCGACGGAAGGCCCATAGAACGGGCCTTGCGCCTTGATCGCGGAAGGCTGCGCCCCCGACATACCGGCGGCGCAAAGCAGTGTCCAACGTCCGTTGTCTCCTGCCAGTGGCCTGATCACGCATTCGATGCGAGTGACCAGGCCCAGGCATTGACGGGTGAGGCAGAGGCTGCGCGACATGGCGGCGACCCTCGCAGAATCCAGGCTTCAGCCTACACCCCGAGCAGCCGCACTGTGAAGGCCAAAGTTATCCACGCAATCTGTGGATAACTCTGTGCATGAGTAGTGAGCAACAATCAAGATGCACCTGCCCCGGGCGATCCGTGACAATCGTGCAATATTTGCTCAGCCCACAGTGCCTTCACCCTCCCCCTTCTTGCGCCGCGGCGCCTTGGCCGGTTTCACAGCAGCCGCCTCGGCTTCGGCCTTCGCCTTGTCCGCGTCAGCCGGCTTGATCTCTTCCTCCAGCCCGATCTCGGCGATATCGCGCAAACGTTCTACCACCCGAGCGTTGACGCTGCCTTTGGGGAAGCGCCCCTTTTCATCCGGGTGACCAGCCGCCTCGCCGACCAGCAGGCTCAGGGCCTCGTCGACATGACGCACGGCGTAGACGTTGAACTGGCCTTCTCGCACGGCCTGCAGCACGCGCTCGTCAAGCATCAGGTTGGCGACGTTGGAGTGCGGGATGATTACCCCCTGCTCGCCGGTCAGGCCGCGCGCCTCGCACAGACGGAAGAAGCCTTCGATCTTCTCGTTGACGCCACCGACCGCCTGCACTTCGCCGAACTGGTTGATCGAGCCAGTGATGGCGAAGCACTGTTTGAGCGGCGTGCGCGACAACGCCGAGATCAACGTGCAGACCTCACCGAGTGACGCGCTGTCGCCGTCGACGTAACCGTAGGACTGCTCCAGGGCGATGCTGGCGGAAATCTCCAGCGGGAACTCCTGTGCGTAGCGGCTACCGAGAAAGCCGGTAAGGATCATCACACCCTTGGAGTGGATGGACTGGCCCAGACTGACCTCACGCTCGATATCGACGATGCCACTGCCGCCGGGATAGACCGTGGCGGAAATCCGCGCTGGCACGCCAAAAGCCGAGTCGCCGACTTCCAGCACGGTCAGACCGTTGCACTTGCCCACCGCCGCGCCCGTGGTGTCGATCAGAATGATGCCGGCCAGCATGTCGTCGATGATCCGCGCCGACACGCGCCCGGTGCGGGTGGCCTTGGCCTTGAGTGCGCGCTCTATGTGACCGACATCGGTGAGACCTTCTCCGGCGAGCTGGCGAATGAAGTCCGCCTCGCTGACCAACTGGAACAAATCGCCAATACGCGCCGACAGACGTCCCTGATGTTCAGCCAGGCGTGCGCTATAGGTAGCCAGACGCGCCACGGCAGCACCAGTCAGCGGCGCCATACCTTCTTCCGAGGTACGCGTCTTCATCAATTGCGCGAACTGCTCCAGGCTTTCCTCGGCGAGCGGGATGTCCTCGTCGAAGTCGACCAGGACGCGAAACATCTCCTGAAAGTCGGGATCGGCGTCCTGCAGCGCGTAATAGAGCTGACGCGAGCCGATGATGATGACCTTCAGTTGCAGCGGGATGACCTGCGGGTTGAGCGTGACGGTGGCGATGCGGCCGAGATCACCCAGCGGCGACTCCATCTTCAACTGGCGCGAATGCAGCGCACGCTTCAGCGCTTCCCAGACGAAGGGCTCACTCAGCATTTTTTCTGCCTCGACCACCAGATAGCCGCCGTTGGCGCGGTGCAGCGCGCCGGGGCGCAGTTGCCGGTAGCTGGTGTACAGCGCGCCCTGATCGGAGCTGTATTCGATACGGCCGAACAGATTGTCGTAGGTCGGGTGCGACTCGAACACCACCGGCGCACCGCCGTTGGCATGGTGACCAACCACCAGACTCGGGCAGTACATTTCCTCCAGCAGCTTGCGCAGTTGCGGGTCAGCCTTGTCGACATCCACCAGTTGCTCGACGGCAGTTTTCAGCAGGTTGACCTGCATGGCCTGGAGATAGGCACAGACATCGGCATTTTCCGCGTACTTCTCCGACAAGGGTGCCAGCAGCGGCTGCAGGGCAACGGTAATGGTCTCTTCATTGAGCTGGCGCAGCAGGTTGCTCGACTCACGCTTCCACTGCGGCAGGCTGGCCAGCTCCTCGTTGAGGCGCTCTTCCAGCGCGGCGATATCGGCGTGGAAGCGCTCGCGCTCGGCTTCGGGCAGTTGCGCGAACTCGGCTTCGTCCAGCGCCTTGCCGTCGGCCATCGGAGTGAAGGCGATATTGGTGCTGTCGCGGTACAGGGCCACGCCCTTCTCCAGCGACAGCCGCTCGATCACGTCCAGGGCCTGGTCGTAGCGCTTGTTGAAGCCGCGATCGATGGCGCTTTTCTTCTGCTGGTAGGTCGGGGTTTCGAACACCGCCGGGAAGGTGGCCAGCAGGTTGTCGATCAGCAGGTTGATGTCGGCGATGAAATCGCTCGCGGTACCGGCTGGCAGCTCCAGCGCACGTGGCTCGCGCGGCTCGTCGAAGTGGTTGACGTAAACCCGGTCGGCTGGCGTCTCCATGCGCTTGGCTTCTGCCTTGAGGTAACGCTGGACGAAGGAGAAGCGTCCGGTACCGGGCTCGCCCATGACGAACACGTTGTAGCCAGGACGCGGCATGGCTACGCCGAACTGCAGAGCTTCGACCGCGCGAGCCTGGCCCAGTACGCCGCGGAAGGGTTCGAGGTCATCGGTACTGCTGAAGTTGAATTGCTCGGGGGCGAAGGGGCGGGTCAGTGAGTCGGGGGCAAGGCGCAAAGCATCGAGGCTACGCTTGGACATTGGCAATCCTTATAGCGGGCGGAAGTTTCCGCAAAACATGGGGTGATTCTGGGCCTGTGGCGCGAAAGGGATCAAGGCTTGATTCAAAAAATGAAGAGCGGCTCAACCGTGATGCGCCGCGCAACGCCCACAATGGATACCGGCCAGCACTTGCGCAAAATGCCGACGTCGACTGCCTTGACACCAGTCTGCCGCCTGGCCAAAGCTCGGCCATCGCCATGACCAGAAGAACAGCGATCTTGAAACGGATATTCGCGGTCCTAGCCCTGAGCTTCAGCCTTCCCCTGCACGCCGCCACGCTCGAACAACTGGCCAACGATCCTTACTGGATCGCCCTCGGCCACTATGAAACCGGCAAGCTCGGCGGCTGGCGCAGCTATGTCGACGACGACGATTTCTTTCTCGCCGAAGATGGCGACAGCGACCCGGCAGCCGAACTGCAGGCGACCCTGAAGGCACTGTACCAACCTGCCGAGCTGGGCGACCGCCACCCGCAGTGCGTCTACCCGGCTCGCACCCGTTGGCTCAAGGCGCAATTGCAACTCGATGACCTGCCCAGCCCCGACTGCGCCGAATATCGAAACTGGTTCGCCGACGTCAATCCACACAGCACGGTGCTGGTGTTCCCGGCGGCGTACCTGAATAGCCCGTCATCAATGTTCGGCCACACACTGCTGCGCATCGACCAGGCCGATATCGACAGCCACAACACCGCACTGCTCAGCTACGCGCTGAATTTCGGCGCGTTCATCGAAGGTAACGACAACAGCATCCTCTACGCCTGGCGCGGCCTGATGGGCGGCTATCCAGGCCTGTTCGCCCTGGTGCCGTACCGCGAAAAACTCAGCGAATACAATCGCCTGGAAAATCGCGACCTGTGGGAATACCGGCTGAACCTGACGTCGGAAGAAACCGCGCGCATGGTCGAGCACGTCTGGGAACTCAAGCAGGTTCGCTTCGACTACTTTTTCTTCGACGAGAACTGCTCCTACCGCCTGCTGGAGCTGCTGGAAATCGCCCGCCCCGGTATCGAGCTGACCGAACATTTCCCGCTGACTGCCATCCCCACAGACACCGTACGCGCGGTCAAGGATGCCGGGCTGATCGAACGCATCGACTACCGCCCTTCGCGCGAGCGCGAACTGCTGGCCCGCGCTGAACCGCTGGAGCGCGACGAACAGGCCTGGGTCCTGCGCCTGAGCCAAGACCCGACGCAACTCGAAGACAGCGCCTTCCTCGCCCTGCCGGCGGAACGCCGTGCCCTGATCCAGGACGCCGCCTTCCGTCTGGTGCGCTACCACGCCAACGATGAAGAGCGCAGCAGCAACGCCCAGCGCAGCTTCCAGCTACTCGGCGCGATCAATCGCAACCCGCCACCGCCACTGGCAGTCGAGCGCCCGCCGCTGCCTGAGGAAGGCCACGAATCACGCACCTGGCAACTGGCTGGCGGCAGCCGCGATGATCGCGCCTTTGCCGAGTACGGCCTGCGCATGGCCTACCACGATCTCACCGACAACCTCGACGGTTTCCCGCTCGGCGCACAGATCGAGATCTTCCAGCTCAAGCTGCGCCAGTACGAGAACAACCACTGGCAGCTGCAACGCCTGGATCTGGCCAACATCCGCTCGCTGACACCACGCAACGCCCTGTTGCAGCCGCTGTCCTGGCAGATCGGCGGCGGTTTGGAGCGGGTGCTAGGCGAAGATGGCGATAGCCGGCTGGTCGGCCATATCAGCGGTGGTGCCGGCGCCACCTGGCAGTTGCACGACGACCTACTGGGCTTTGCCCTCGGCACCGCACGCCTGGAATACAACGAGGACTTTGCCGCCGTTATCTCTCCGGCACTCGGATTCAACAGCGGACTGCTCTGGCGCAACCCGCTGGGCAACATGACCCTGGAAGCTGCTGGCGATTACTTCCACAACGGCGAAGTGCGCCGACGTCTATCGCTCAACCAGCAATGGGAGGTTTCGCGCAACCTCGGCCTGCGCCTGAGCGCCCAGCGCGAACTCAGCCAGCTGGCCAGCCCGGTCAATGAAGTGAAACTGGAGCTGCGCTGGTATCACTACTGAGGGGCAACATGCAGAAGGCGGGCTTCTATACTGAAATCTCCTTCACCCGTTTCAGGAGAGTCATCATGCGTCGCACGCTCATGTTTCTCGCCGCTACCCTGATCAGCCTGCCGTTGTGGGCCATGCACTGCCCGCAGGACATGGCCAAGATCGATGCACTGCTGCAAAGCGATCCACCGTCCGACCCCGAGGTGCTGGCCAAGGTCAAGGAACTGCGCGCCGAGGGCGAAGCCCTGCACAAGGCTGGCGATCACACCGAGTCGGTCAAGGTACTCGGCGAAGCCCTGGACCTGCTGTCGGCCAGCGAGTGAAGGGTCAGAAGCCGCTGTAAAGCAGACCCAGCGCCACCTGCCTGACCTCTTGCAGATCCACCGGTTTGCTCAGGCAGGCTGACGCTCCGCGTGCCCGAGCATCCTCGAACAAGCGGGCGTCAGCCACTGCGCTGATCACCATCACCGGCACATCACGCAGGCGAGGCTCGGCGCGCATGGCGTCGAGCACCTCGAGTCCGCTGCCGTCGGGCAAGTCGATATCCAGCAGCACCAGCGCTGGTTCACTGTCCTGCAACTCAGCCAGTGCCCGCTGGCAGGAGCTCACGCCCCTGACTTCGGCAAATTCACGCAATGACGCCTGAAGGATCCTCATGCAGGCCGGGTGATCCTCCACGCACAGAACCTGCACCAGGCTCTGCACGCTCTGCGCTGGTACGTCGTCAACCTCGTCGCCCAGCCCTTCAGGGCTTGCCGCGCTGGGAATGTCGAGCCAGAAACGGCTGCCCACTCCCGCCTCGCTACGCACTCCGATCTCGCCGTCCATCAGCGTGGCCAACTCGCGGCACAGCACCAGCCCGATGCCGGTGCCAGGAATATTAGAGCTTTCACGGCCGAGGCGCTGGAATGGCTGGAACAGCTGCGCCAGCTGCTCGCCAGATAGCCCCGGCCCGGTGTCGTCGACCCACAGGCGCACGCAGTCGGCACGCACCTCGTAGCCCATGCGGATCATCCCGCGCGGGCTGTTGTACTTGATCGCGTTGGACAGCAGGTTGAGCAGAATCTGCCTTACCCGGCGCGGGTCGCCCTGTACGAACAATGGCGGATCGGCCGCCTCCATCACCTGCAGTTGCAGCTGTTTTTGTTGCACTTCGGGCTGCACCAGCTCGGCACAGCCCTTGAGCAGGCTGCCGATCTCGATCGGCTGGAATTGCAACTGCTGGCGCCGGCTCTCGATGCTCGACAAGTCGAGGATGTCATCGACCAGCGAGGTGAGATGCTGGCTGGCGCTGACGATCTCACGCGAGTAATCGGTCTCCAGCGTGGCATCCTTCTTGTCCTGCACCTCCATCTCGATCAACTGGGCGAAGCCATGGATAGCGTTGAGCGGCGTGCGCAGCTCATGGCTCATGCTAGACAGGAAACGACTCTTGGCCTGGCTCGCAGCGAGCGCTTCCAGGCTGGCGTGACGCAACTCCTCCTGTACCTGCTTGAGCCGGGTGATATCGACGTGGGTACCGGCGATGCGCAGCGGCCAGCCGTTCTCGTCACGCGACAGCACCTTGCCACGGCTGAGCAGCCAGAGGTATTCGCCACGGCAATCGAGATAACGATACTCGGCGTCGAAGTATTCCTCGCCACTGTCGGCGAACAGCTTGCGCAGGTGACGCAAACGCTCCAGATCGTCCGGGTGCACACGCTGATTGAACTCGCTCAAGGTCAGCAGCGACGCGCCCAATCCGAAACGCCGCACGAAGCGCTCACTGAGCTCGATGGTCAGTGCAGCGGTATCGATTTGCCAGAGACTTTCGGTGGTGCTCTCCAGCACCAGTTGCAGGATGCTTTGCGCCTCCTGTCGCTCATGCTCGCTGGCCTTTAGCTGTTTACCGGCCTGCTGCACGGCATCGGCCAGGCGGCTGACCTCGGCGATATGGCTGTCCGGTGCGGCGGGCAGATATTTGCCCTGACCGAGGCTGGCAGCCATGTCGACGATGCCATTGATGGGCCTCGACAACTGGTCGCTCAGGTGGCGCGAGCGCAGCCACATCAGGGCGAAGAACAACAAATAGAACCCGGCCAGACCGGCGATCAGCAGATAACCTATCTGCATGTAGCGCTCGGCCAGCTGATTGGTGTCATGGAAGATCTGCTCCTCGTCCACCACCAGCAACAGGCGCCAGCCGGTCTGTGGAATCTCGCTCCAGGCCACCAACTGCTTGCGACCACCGAGCATCACCTCTTGCGCGCTGCCATTACCTTCGTTCATCGCCTGCAACAGCGACGCCATGCCCTCGCGCTTGGTGAGGTTGAAATCTTCGGGCTTGAGCACCTCACGGCGCACGGCTTCGTCGTAGGAATACTGGGTCAGCTCACGCAGACCGAAGTCCCGTTCCCCGGCCTTCGGCAACGCCATGATGTTGTGGTCATGGCTGACCAGCATCGCGTAGCCCTGCCAGGGCACGTTGAGCTCGGCGATTTCGCCCAGGATCTGGCCGACGGTCACGTCGAGACCGACCACACCTTCGAGAAAATCGTCGCGATACACCGGGGCGATGGCCGACATCATCCAGCCCAGGCCGGCGGGGTCGAGATACACCTCGGTCCACATCACCTTGCGCTGCGGGTTGTGCTTGGCATCAGCCAAGTAATAGAAGTTGTAATCAGGTATCACCATGTCGTGGGGATACTGCGCGGGCGTGTCGAACCAGGGATAAATGCGGTTGTAACTATCCCAGGTGTTGAAATACAGGGCTGCCACCAGCGGGTTGGCCTGGCGGATCGAACTCATCAGCGGATCGAGCTGCGACAGGCGCATCACCTTGGCGTGATCCTGCTGTGCCAGCGGCGTGCTGTTGGCATAGAAGGAGGCCGCACGCCCGTCATCGCTGCGGGTATAGAAGACGCCGTCGGTCACAGCATGACGCTGACGCTCGAGCTCGTCAGCCTCAAAGCGGGTATCGAACAGGGCCTTGTGGGTGGCGTCGCGGTACACCTGCACCAGCGACTCGATCGAGCGCAGGCGACCATCGATGATCTGCCCCTCACGCAACGCCGCGCTAGCCAGGTCCTTGACCGCCGTCTCCTGCAGATGGCCGATCTGCGCATCGCGAATCGCCTGGTTGCTTAGCAGATACACCGCAATCAACACCGACTCCACCAGAATCAGCGGGATCAGTGCGCTTTGCACAAACGCGCGCCAGATCCACTGACGGAGAGGGTAGCGGCTAGAACTCGGCATTACGGCTCCTTTGCTGAGGGCGCAGGCAGATGCGAGGCGCCATCATAGCCTCCCCGGACGGAATCTGCAGTCGACGCTGAGGAACCTTTGCCGTACACTTCACGTCCTATCTGTAACCGAAAAGTTTTGGGGCCGATTAGGATTCGACGCCGGTAGCGAAGCTCGAGGTGCATGCCGACTTGGTAACAGAAGTCGTAAATAAACTGTTGCAACTTTCTATAGTTGCCAATGACGAAAACTACGAGGGCTACGCTCTCGCTGCGTAAGCGGCGCGACTAGTCCTTCTGGTAGCTTCGGCTCCAGCGATCACTAGGGGATGCCTGTAAACCTGAAGTGATTGTCATGCAGAACAGGATCGCCGCGTAGTACGTTGTGGACGAAGTGGCTAAAACTTACACAACTCGCCCAATGCACCCTGCCCGTCGGGCGGCTGAGGGTTAACTCAATAGACACGGCTAAGCATGTAGTACCGACAGTGGAGAACTGGCGGACGGGGGTTCAAATCCCCCCGGCTCCACCAAACAAAGCCTGAAACCCGTCTAAAACGCGGGTTTCAGGCACGATTTGATGGCACTGGATTTCACACAGTCCAACTGTGAATCCAAATAGGTATGCCATCATGTCCAAGCGTCAAAGCAAAACCGGTGTTCAGTACCTGGTCTATCAAGCCAAAGCCGGCTTTCAGTACTACTTCACCTTCCCGAGCTATATCGGCAATCACCCCCAGCTGCCGGCACAGATTCGTTGGTCACTCGGCCATGATGAAGCGCTCGCACGCGATCTCGCCCAATACCTCAACCCGCGTTTCGAAGACCTGCTGAGGCGCAGCAGCGCCGGTACGATTGAGCTGGACCCCGAGGGCTTTCTGTTAAACCTGGCCACTGTTCACGCTGAAATCAGCCGTTTTACCGAAAGCCACCTGAAAATCTGGGCGCTCCGCCCTGCTCCTGCTGTGCTGGCCAACTCTGACCTGAGCGCCGGGCATGAGCGCCTGCTGAAAGAGTGCCAAGAGCACACTGTGCTTTATTGCAACGAGCCGGGCGGTGAAATCCACTTCGCCTTATATCCGAGCGAAGCCCTGCGCCAAGCCCTCAAGTTCGGTTTCACCCGCTTCGACTGGCCGCTCGGCACCAACGACCCAGTCATCGCCAACGCGGCTGCCGCTTACATCTACAGCGCCATCACAGTGCTGGAAACTACCCCAATGGCCAGAAACATGTTCAAGGCCGGGCATCCGCTTATCACGATGCTGTCGTTTTACGAGTACCTGTGTTTTGCCCGTCCCGATCAGGGCCGCCATCTGCTGCATATTCCGCCGGGCCTGCCACGCTCCGCGCACAGCGTCATGTTTCACTTTAGCCGGATCTCGGGACAGCTCGACCGTCTGACACTCTGCCAAAATTTTCAGATTCTTCAGGAGGAAAGCGGGCTCTATAGCCTCCGTATTCCGCTGACCGGCGCGCGACTCACCGGCGCGCCCCGCCACCCCGATGAACTGCGAGTCGAACTGCTGACCAGCTCACCGATCCTGGCGTCGATCCTGCTGCATTTCTGCCTCGGTCAGATCGACAAGATTTTGGTTAAGAGCTTCATCGAAGCCCCTTCAGCGGATGCCTATGAGCGCGCCCTGCAAGAAATTCAGGACCTGATCCGGCGCATGCTTGGCCCCATCCCACCTGCAGAGCCCATGTACACCCTCCCCGACATGAGCGCGGCAAACGACGCCGTCACAGCGCCCCAGGACGCCGGCACGCTTGCACTGCTGAATGCTCTCGGCAGCGTTTTGTCACCTGCCCAAAACGCAAAGCTACAAGCCTTGTTTGATGCACCTGCCTCCAACGACCTGCTGATCCAGCCACCACTCACTCATGAGAACTGCCGGCACTTCGGCGCTCTCACTCGGGAGTTCGAAGAGCGCCAGGTACGCGAAGGGGCATGGAAGAATCCGCGCACCCGCATCACCATGCATGCTCGCCTGGAAGGACTTGCAGAGCTAATCGGAGGACATCGCCCACTTTCCACACTGACCCGGGCTGACTTTAATGCCTTGCGCGACCAGTTGCGCAGCTACCCCAAGAACAGGCATCGCTTGCGCGCGACTCGCCATCAGCCCCTGAGTCAGATTATTCAGAGCGGCAAGTACGAGCCCCTGAATGCCAGGACAGCCAAAAAGTTTTTCGAGCTGGCACGCGCACTCATCAGCTATGCGCACGACCAGGGGTATTTGAAAGAGAATCTGGCCGCCGGACTTTCATTCAGCACGAAGGGCGCAGCCGCGCCACGCAAGCGCACCTATACCCCCAGACAGATCGAGCAAGTGCTGCAAGGCCCGGTCTACACGCTCAAGGCGCCGCCACGCTGGCGCCTGGATGACTACCGTTTTTGGCTGCCATTGCTTGGCCTCTATAGCGGCGCTCGCTTGAGCGAACTCTGCCAGCTTCAGCTTGGGGATATTCGCAAAGAGCTGGGCGTGTGGGTAATCAGCATCAGCAGCTCTGGAGCGCGACAGCTGAAAACTGTCGACTCGGAGCGCCTCGTACCGCTACATAAGGTCATTCTTGAAGCCGGCTTCTTGGCGTTTCATCAGCAGCGCCTGGAGGCAAATGGCGGTGATCTGTCAGCGCCGCTTTTTGAAAATCTCCGCACTTATGGCGACCTCTCACCCGGGCACACGGCCAGCCGCTGGTATCGAGGCTCAGACAAAGATGACAAAGGCTTCTTGGGTCAATGCGGACTCGGTGATGATGAACTGACTTTTCATGGCCTGCGACACACATTCATTCAGCAGTTCCGCCGACAAAAGCTGGACATGCTGATCGGCAAAGCCTTGGTCGGCCACGCCGACCGAAGCACCACTGGCGGCTATGGCGATTGCTATCCAAGCTACGTGCTGAAAGAGGAGCTCGACAAGATAGACTTTGAGGCCACGACTGCGCACATCCACTTCAGCCACTACAGAGAGCTGCAAACCAAGCAAGGCGTCTTTCGCATCGGCCGCCCAGCTGGAGTCAACAAGGCCAAGGCCACTAGTTGGACTGAAAAACGGCACTGGCAATCCCGCATCACCCGATAGTTGAGGCGGCGCGGGGAGATCGCCCTCCCCGCACTGAAAAAAATCTATTGACAACTTGTCAATACAGATAAATAATAAGAGTATTTTCCGAATTCTATATTCACTGTTTACTCATACAGTGATATTGTGGTGCCTCAATTAACTAGTGAGGCACCTATGAATGCGCTGAACCCATCCCATATCTCCGTCCCAATCACCCATGGCCTATCGCTAGCTTTAGCTGCTGGGCATGACCCGGAAATCTTGAAACTGGCGATGCCACACCTCGCCAAGATTTCTGAATCGTTTTATCGACACCACAACTCGCCGCTACTGGCCGAGTTCATGGACAACGTGCTGAATCGTTTCCTTCGTGAGAATCATCACAACGCAAAGTCGGCATACCAACTCAGAGCCAGGATGACCAAAATCAAGGCCGTCCTTACTCATGATGATCCCATGCGCCGAGTAGCCAGCCTAAGCAATCACGATATCGAAGCGCTAAAGGACGAGCTCCCAAAGCTGCTTAGGAAGAACAACACGTCGAGCAGCCAAGGCGATAACCTTCAAGCCTACTTCCGGCTGTTTAATCGCATGCTAGATCAAGCAACCAATGATCACTGGATTGATGAAGACCTCAAGATCAAAGGCTGCCAGACCACTAAATCGAAGATCACCAAGTCGTTCCTCGACTCAAACCTCGTAAGCCTCTTCAATAGCTGGCCTTATCAGGCATACGATTCGAGCACACCTGCAGCGCAAGTTCTCCAAGATGCGCAGAGCTATTGTTTTTGGCTGATGCCCCTTGGACTCTTCACTGGAGCCAGACTCAACGAGCTCTGCCAGCTACGCGCCCATGATGTGATCGAAGACGCCCATGGCGTGCCCCTGATCAGCATCAACGACAACGGCTTCAATAAGTCGCTGAAAAATGAGCAATCGAGACGCGAGATCCCAATTTGCTCGAAGCTGATCACAATGGGCTTTCTCGACTTCGTGACGGAGCGCCGCCAGGCCGAAGGCCCGGATGCTCTGCTTTTTTCAGAGCTGCGCTTTGACGAGAAACACCTCTACTCGCGCGCCGCGAGCCGTTTCTTCTGCGGCCCCGTAACAGGCGCCGGATTTATAGGACAGCATTGTCCCGTGGCATTGGATGGCGGCTTTAATTTTAAAAGCTTCCGCCGCACGTTTGCGGTCCGGCTTGAGAAATCGAATGTACCGGCAACCACCATTGCACATCTGCTGGGCCATTCTGACGGCAAGCTCGAAGTCACCCAAGAGCACTACCTAGAAAAGCCGCAGTCCGTGCTTTTGCTGGATACACTGGAACGCCACCTAAGCTACAACCTGCCCTTGGGCGACATAAACTGGAAGCATTTCAAGCATTTGATGAGCAGCCAGGCAGGACGCAGCAAACGTGGCCGGAGAGCGAGGAAGACGTTGCACTAGCCCCTTCTAAAAGAAGGGAACCATCATCAGCTGGAGATGATGCGATGAGGGATCAATAAGGGCCGCCGTCAGTGCGGCCTTTTTGCATCTTTAGAAAGCTTTCAGGCATCAGCGATATTGCTAACCTGTCGCAGAGCGCTGATGAGACCAGAATGCCGCCGGCACTGAGTGATCACATACGGCTACGACCCCAGCTTAGACTGACAACAGACCGCTACATGTACCGGCAAACCGGGACCCATTGTGTATCAGAGACACCGCAATGCGACACACTTGGGCTGTCGCACGCTCACGCTGCGATACGCGCCCCCTGTCGCATGAACTGACTACGACACACCCAGCATGTCGCACATGCTCATTGCGACACCCATACCGTGCCTCAAGCGGTACCGGCAATGTGGTTGCAGATTTGCGACACAACCTTCGTGTCGCACGGTCTGGCCTGCGATATTCAGGGTGTATCGCAGAACATCAATGCGACACTCTCGGTCTGTCGCACGCGCGCATTGCGACACTCCAACCATGTCGCACTCAGTTGCTGCGATACACCATGCGTGTCGCACACACGTTTTGTGACACCCGGATCGTGCCACTAGAGGCAGTTTGAGTGCCACTAGTGGCACTGGAGGAAGCCGGGACTGACACCGTACTGGCCTCTAGTGGCGCAAAACGTGCCAAAACTGGCACTCCTTTTTTTGGTTATATTATCGCTGCAACCCTTGAAAACACTGACTTCGGTGACTTTTTTCATAACCAAATCACCACCGCATGGCGAGCATTTTGAATGAAGCTTCTTCTGCATGGCCATCAGCACTTTTTTGACGCCGAGCTCGTCACTGCGGCGCCACTAGCGCTGGCTACTTTTTGAATTTGATCGCAAACGGCATGAGCAGCTAAACGCCGCACCACCCGCAAGGCCGTCTTTTCAGCCCGGCCTGCCGGGCTGGCTAAGCTTTGACTTTGACAACAAATACACGGGAGGGGGCGTACTTGAAGCAGCCGTCCAGGCGATTCTTCAAGTACGCCCCCTCCCCCCATACTTGAAATCTTCAAGTATGGGGCAGTTGGGCGTTTTGATCGTTTGTGAGGTCAGCGTAACGAATGTGAAGCGAAACCGAGCAAAGGAGCAAAATGGTCGACTGCCTTCGCGCAGCGACAGGCTTTGTTGTCAAAAAGCAGCTTTTCACTCGCCGCAGGTGAGTGGCTGGTCATTCGATGCGGAGCATGGCTTGGCATGACTTAGACCGAGACCGCCAACATACTTCCACCGCTTCCACGTCAGCTTACGCTTGGTCAAATCGACCTCAACACGCTGAGGCACAACTACATCCACGCCTCACACAGCGTCTCCGCCTGCGCCAGTACCAGCTGCGCCGCCTCCTCCTGCTGATCCGGCGGGTATTTGTATTTGCGCAGGATGCGCTTAACCAAAAGCCTCAGTTTGGCACGCACACTGTCTCGATTACTCCAATCGACCGTTACGTTCTGGCGCAGGCTGTCGGTGAGTTCATGGGCAATCTTGGCGAGAATCTCGTCACCCAGCTCACGTACCGAAGCTTCGTTATTAGCCAAGGCATCGTAGAAAGCCAATTCATCGTCATTCAGCCCCAACTGGTCACCGCGCTTGCTGGCAGCGGCGAACTTCTTGGCCATCTCGATCAGCTCTTCGATGACCTGGGCGGTTTCGATGGAACGGTTCTGGTAGCGCTTGATTACGCTATCGAGCAGTTCAGAGAACTTCTTCTCCTGGGCCAGATTGCTGGCGAACTTGCTCTTGATCTCGCCTTCCAGCAGGCGCTCCAGCAACTCAACGGCGAGGTTCTTCTCCGGCAGGTTGCGCACCTCGGCGAGGAACTCGTCATCCAGCAGGCCGATATTGGGCTTGTCCAAGCCAACCGCCGCGAACACATCAACGACATCCCCAGAGACAACTGCATTTCCGATGATCTGGCGGATGGCTAGCTCGCGCTCTTCATCGGTCTTTTTCTTGGCGCTGATCTCGCGCTTCGTCAGCAGCACCTTGATGGCCTGCAGGAAAGCCACTTCCTCACGTACCGCCTTGGCCTCGTCCAGGGTGCAGCACAGGGTAAAAGCCTTGCTCATGGCCAACGCATTGTCAGCAAAGCGCTTTTTGCCGTCCTCCAGCCCCAGCACATGGTTGGCAGCACCGGCCAGCAGCTTGTGCCCGCCGGTCAGGAAATCGCTGTAGTCAAAGCCGTGCAGCAGGCTGCGCAACACATCGAGCTTTTCCTCCAGCACCGCGTAGGCTTCGTACGCATCGACGGTGGGCCGCCCCCTGCCCTTGCTGGCGGTGTACTCCTTGAGCGCCGCCTTCAGTTCGTTGGCAATGCCGATGTAATCCACCACCAGGCCACCCTGCTTGTCCTTGAACACCCGGTTCACCCGGGCGATGGCCTGCATCAGATTGTGGCCCTTCATCGGTTTGTCGACATACAGGGTATGCACGCAAGGCGCATCGAAGCCAGTCAGCCACATGTCGCGGACTATCACCAGTTGCAGCGGATCAGCAGGATCCTTGAAACGCTTCTCCAAGCGTTTCTTCACCTGGCCGGGATAAATATGCGGGCGCAGCAGTGCCTTGTCCGATGCGCTACCGGTCATAACGATCTTCACCGCGCCCTTCTCCGGGTCCTCGTCGTGCCATTCGGGGCGCAGAGCGATGATCTCGTTGTACAGGTGCACGCAGATCTCGCGACTCATGGCCACCACCATGGCCTTGCCGCTTTGCGCCTGGTTGCGCTCCTCGAAGTGCGCCACCAGATCGGCCGCCACGCTCTTGATACGCGGCTCGGCCCCCACGACTTTTTCCAACGCGGCCCAGCGCGACTTCAAGCGCGACTGCTGATCCTCTTCCTCATCTTCGGCCAGCTCGTCGACCTCCTCGTCGATATGCGCCAGCTCCGTGTCCTTGAGCGACAACTTGGCCAGCCGCGACTCGTAGTAGATGGCCACGGTGGCGCCATCTTCCTTGGCCTGCTGCATGTCGTAGACGTGGATGTAGTCACCGAACACCGCGCGGGTATCGCGGTCCTCGCTGGACACGGGCGTGCCGGTAAAAGCCACGAAGGTGGCATTGGGCAAGGCATCGCGCAGGTGCTGGGCATAGCCCACCTGATAGCGGGCACTGGCCTCGGCCACCTTAAGGTCCGGCACCTTCAGCGAAGCACTGAAGCCATATTGGGTGCGGTGCGCCTCGTCGGCCACCACCACGATGTTCGAGCGCTCCGAAAGCACCGGAAAAGTGTCTTCATCCTCGCCCGGCATGAACTTCTGAATGGTGGCAAACACAATGCCGCCACTCGGGCGGTTAGCCAGTTTCTCGCGCAGATCGCCGCGCGTAGCCACCTGCACCGGCTGCTCACGCAGCAAATCCTGCGACAGCGAGAAAACGCCGAACAACTGGCCGTCCAGGTCATTGCGGTCGGTGATCACCACAATGGTCGGGTTTTCCATCGCCGCTTCCTGCATCACCCGTGCAGCGAAGCAGGTCATGGTGATGCTCTTGCCCGAGCCCTGGGTGTGCCAAACCACCCCGCCCTTGTGCGTGCCACCTGGGCGCGAGGCGCTGACCACCTGTTGGATGGCCGCACGCACGGCATGGAACTGGTGATAACCGGCAATCTTCTTGACCAACCGGCCATCATCCTCGAACAGCACGAAGTAACGCAGGTAATCCAGCAGCAGCGCCGGTTGCAGCACGCCACGCACCAGGGTTTCCAGCTCGTTGAACTCGCCCAGCGGGTCGACGGTCACACCATCGATGGTGCGCCAGCGCGCAAAACGCTCAATGTCCGCCGACAACGAGCCCATGCGCGCCTCGCTGCCATCGCTGATCACCAGAATCTCGTTGTAGTGGAAGACGTCCGGGATCTGCTCTTTGTAGGTCTGGATCTGATCAAACGCCTTCACCAGATCCGCATTCACATCTGCCGGGTTCTTCAGCTCTAGCAGCACCAGCGGCAGACCGTTGACGAACAGGATGATGTCTGGCCGGCGCGTATGCTTCGGCCCCTGAATACTGAACTGATTGATCGCCAGCCACTCGTTGGCCCGCACATCGGCCCAGTCGATCAGGCGAACAAAGTCACCGCGGGTTTCGCCGTCCTTCTGGTACTGCACCGGCACCCCGCTAACCAGCAGGCGATGGAACAAACGGTTGGCCGAGAGCTGAATCGGCAGCCCCAAATCCACAACCTGCTTGAGTGCATCCTCACGTGCCGCCAAGGGCACAGACGGGTTTAACCGCGCAATGGCATGACGCAAACGCTCAACCAGCAGCACCTGGCGATAGTTCTCGCGCTCGGGGCTATCACCGTCATGGGCGATATCCGGGCCGTACAGGTGGCTATAGCCAACCTCCGCCAGCCAGCCGAGGGTTTCTTGTTCCAGTTGGTCTTCAGTCATTCTTATCGGCCTTACCTGGCAATTGCTGCTGCATATGCTTGATCGCTTACTTGTACGGTCACTTGATCGGTGCGCTTACCGACCAACGGAATACCGGCGAAATCGGCATCCAGCAGTCGATCACCATCAAGGTCAAAAGGTAAAGCCCACAGGCTCATCCCCTGCCCGTAATCAAACGCCGGCAGCGCCTGTTTCAGCCCTGACCAAGAGGGATAAATCAGCACCAACTTCGGTGTACCTGTATTGATGCGGTATTTATGACCATAGGCAAACAGCTGGTAGAAATCAGCCTGACTCAGGTCGTAATTGTTCTCAGGCTTACGCGCATCCACCCGCTTCCACTTGGTGTCGAGAATCCAACGCTGCTCAGTCGTATCTATCAGCAAATCCGGCTTCAGGCAGAACATACGCTCTTGACCATGCTCACACAGGTAGGCACGGCTGGCCTGGCTGGTTAAACGCGCAGCAGGCGCTAACTGCTTACGCAGCCAACCTTCCACGTAACACTCGAACAGCTTCTCCATCGGGAACAGCAGGCTCATGCCGCGCCAGTCGCCACTCACGGCCATTGGCATCTGCTGATTGAGGATCAGCTCGCACCAGGGTTTAACCGCCTGATAATGCGCCATCAGCCGATCGCGGCTCCACGCCCGAAAGTCTTGGGTCACCTGCCGGCTGGCGGGTAACTCGGCGAGCATCGTGCGCAGTTCGTTAGCCAAACGCCAGTTACCAGCGTCCTGCGTACTGGTGGACACCTGCTCCAGCGCCAGCTTGAGCAAGCGGTTCTCGGCCCGATCAGGCAGAAAAACATCGTGGCGAATCTGGAAGTGATGCTGTCGCCCTGGTGGCTGGCGCATCTGTGCCACCACATTGAGCTGGCCACGCAGAAAGCGCTGCTCTTCCTCGATGCGCTGATAGTCGAAGCGCACGCCGCGTTTCACCAGCAGATCCAGCTCGGCCAAAAACTGCCCCATCACCCATTCACTTAGCGGCGCGTCGAACAGTTCCAAGCTGGCCACCGAAGCTTCACGGGGCTTTAGCTGCAAGGCACGCTGAATAAGCTTGCGCAGCAACTGGCGGCTCTTAACCAGACAGTCATCCCGTTCATGGTGTTTGGGCAAAATCTCCAGCCGTGTGCCGCAGGGCGTTTCCAACACGCCCACGTAGCTGTCCCACTTTAGCGAGCTGCGCCCTTCTACCTGCAACAGCGTGGCGCCATTACGGTTAAAGCTGGCGCTTAGCTCACACAGCCAGTCGAAGGCACTGGGCGAAACCTGCGCCAAGTCAAGCGAGCAACCGACCGCGTCGGTGGTCAACCGGGCGTATTCGCGGATAGTGACGTGCTGGCTGGCCACAGCAGTCACCCCAAAATGTTCTGATAGCTGGCGAGAGAGCTGAACGCCTGATCGTTCAGCTCCCAACGCTGATCATTGAGTTTCTCAGCTACGCCACTACCAAACAGATCGGCAAGGTTCAGTTCGCTTTGCGGGCGACGAATAAAGGGTTCCGTACCATTAGCGCTAGCGCTCTGGTCGTTCAGCACCCAACCGATGCGCTGCCAATCCTCAAAGAAATACTCCTGCAATAACGGCAGAATTTGATTGCGGAAGATCAGCTCCAACCGCGCCAGCGAGCTGTCATCTTTCAGTGGCATAAAGTAGGCATGCCCCAGAGCGTGATCACGATCCAGTAGCACCTCAATGCGCTGATTCATCTTCTCCAGCAGTCGGCCAATGTTCAGCCCCTGCACCAGTACATCTTTGAGCAAGTCAGGGCGCGGCGGCATCTCGCGGAACACAAAGCGTCGGCGCAAGGCGATATCCAAACCAGCCAGCGAGCGGTCAGCCGTGTTCATGGTACCGATCAGGTAGACGTTCTCCGGCACGCTGAAATGCCGCTTCGAGTAAGGCAATACCACTTCAAGTGCCTCTACTGCACCAGTGCGTTTGGAGGGTTCGATCAGAGTGATCAGCTCCCCAAAAATGCGCGAAATATTGCCCCGGTTGATCTCATCGATAATCAGCACATACGGCAGTTTTTGCCCGGTCGCCGGCTGTTTCGCCTCGACCTCTAAGCTGAAACCAGCCTGTCGCAAACCCTGCTGCAACTCAGGCCAACCAATACGGCTCATGGGATACACCGTTTTCAGTGTCATTCCACGACCGCCATTGAGCGTGGTGATGTCAAAGTCAATATCGTTCAGCAGCCAGTTGACCGGCAGACGATGTACATAGTCCTTACGTACTCCTTCAGGCACATCAGGGTTGTATTCATAATCCCCGCTCACCACCCCTACCGCGCAGATACTCTTGCGAGTACCCAGGCAAACCAACACATCGCCCTCTTCAATTTCCCCCCCGAAGCTCGCAAGTGAACTTTGATCATTGCTGCCCAGCTTGAGCGAGGGATCGGTCAGGTCGGCCTGTCGAATATCACCCACCTTATGCCAGCCGATACGCGCTTCGCCGTGGTTGAAACAGTAACGACGGGTTCGCCCGTCGCTACTGGCCTCTTCAATGGAAATTTTCCAAATGGTCGGGTCTTTCTTCAAACCGAGCTTCTGCTCAAGAACTGGGTCGCCGCTGGCATCCAGGCACAATTGGACGAACACCCCCTTGGCCACATCGTAGGCTAGTGATGTGCCGGGATTACCCTCACTGTTCGGCGGTAAAGCCCGCAGTCCCTCTACAAAGTCCTCGTAGCTAAAGCTCTGGTGAAAGGTAACAAAGCGCACTCGCTCGGCCGCAACGAAGCGGTCGAACTCGGTCTTCAGACGCTTACGGGACTCGGGGTCATCACCACTGTTCTGCGCCAAGACATCCGGCGCCAGAATAGACAGTGCCTGATTGATGGTGTTGTAGGTTTTGCCTGTACCAGGGGGGCCAAAAAGAATTTGGTTCAACGGATGCTCACAAGCCTTTTCTTTGTTATCGCCTTCACTCTCCCAGCCATCGCTGACTTCCTGATCGACAGGCTCATCCTCCATAGCGTTCCATAGGTCAAATCCATACAGCAAAACAGGGCTTTCACCTCGCTGCGCCAGCAGGCGCGTGTAGAGATCAGCCTGAGTAACACGCTTATCAGTCTCGCCGGCAATTACACAGAGACTTTTGTAGTTGTAGATCGGCAGTACACAGGGGGCATTAGCGTCCTGATAGATAAAAGCAACTTTCCATTTCAGCACATGCTCAAGATCAATTTCCTGAATGTGCTGCAGGTCACCCTTGCTGGCAGCCTTAGCAACCTCCACGATTCGTGAGCGAATGGTTGCAAAGGCTTCATCAACAGAAGTGCCGTACTTCTTTTTCCATGAGTACACATCGCCAGCCTGCACATGAACTCGCGGCCTCTTAGGCTCATTTTTACGTTCGTACAAACCCAGCTTGGACGAATCACCACCCTTTATTGAGCCAAGTAGCCGGCCAGGGCCAAACTCTAACCAATAGGTAAATGTGTCCTGATCGCCGCTCTTGTTATAAGTGCTCGGCGTCAATTTACTCAGCCCCCGAAGTGGCCAGCGCAGCAAAAAATCCTCCCAAGCCTGTTGCCGCTCATCAAATGTTGCCATGAGACCTTTTCCTTACTCTTTTGGCAGTCGAAGCTGGCCAGAGATTAGACGGGGTAAGAGGGTGTCGCGGAGTTGGGTGAGGGTTTGGGCTTGCTGCAGGTTTTCTTTCATCCGGCCCATGACTGGACTCAAAGCTGCTTCAAACGCATTGATGACATTTTCGTCAGGATAAATGACCGTAACGCCCTTCATTGTCTCGGTAGTAATAGTGTCAAACACCGAGCCGTGGCTGCGCTGCTTTAGCGACTCGACTAAACGATACGTGCTGAAGTAGGTGAAATAGGCATCACCGGATATACCTCGTAGGCCATAGCAAGATTGGTTCATCGCCATTTCTCTGCCGACTAAAGCCAAGCGGCCTACTGTGCCGCGAGCCGAAATAATCGTTGTTCCTTCAGGCAACAGCTTGGTCGATGAGCCGTTTAGCCCTGCCACAGAAATGTGCTTGACGGTATCGATCACAAACACATCAGTAACTGCCGGGGCGTCAACGACCGAGAACCAAGGAATATCGCCATCCCAGTACTCCGGCACAGAAGTCTTAGGAGTACCCCCGCCAATAACTTTTACTGTTTCGGTGAAAGCAAGCCTCTGCCACCCCTTCGGCACCAAGCCCATTTCGGACTCTTCGAAGCTATCGGGGAACAGGGCGGCGGTGGCGGCGTCCATGCCCTCCGGCTGTCCTTGCGTTTCGGCTCCTGCCTCCGCTCCAGGCCTGGGCAAGTCGGATGCCTGCGGCATCCTTGGTTGCCCGCTGCGCTCGCCATCCTGGCGTGCTCGCCCTTCGGCGTTGGCGTGTACGGGATCGAAATCGACGAACCAGGATTTGAACAGCGTCTGGGCGATGGCTTCCAGGGTGGCGTTGGTTTCGCGTAGCAGAGTGATGCGGTCGTCGAGAGAGCGGAGGATCGAACAGATTCTGCGTTGATCCTCCAAAGGAGGAAGGGGCATCTCTACGCGATTCATGTCGCGAATTGGAAGCTGAGGTTGGGCGCTGCCAGAGGTCAGGAAAGCAACTTGATCGTTAAAGTTTTTAGATCGCAAAAACAAGTACAGATAATAAGGATCAATCCTAGCCTGATCAGGCCGAAAAATTACCATCCCAGAGTTAATGCGGATGTGCGAAAACGGCACCTCATCCGAATAATAAGCAACGTTTCCAACCGTTCCACGCGTCGTAAGTACAAGGTCGTGTCGAACAAGTTTTCCCTTACGTAGGATCGAATCCTTTTCCTCAGTTATGAAAGCACAATCGGAAAACACGAATCCACCGAGGGTCACGTTCCCTGCGTTCAGGAACAAACAGTGCCCAGCCGAGCTGAATTCGTGTTGCTTCGGATAGTTTGCTCCCCGATCCCCATCAATTACCGTAAACGGAGCTTCAGCAAACGTTGTTGTCTGCCACTCAGAACTCATACCCCAGCCCCCCCAGCTTTTGCCGGATCAACTGATCGAGTTCCGCGCCCTTCTCCATCTGCTCGCCCAACTGCTTTGTCAGCCGCTGCATCTTCTCGGCAAAGGCTTCGTCGTCGTCTTCGACCTCTTCGGCACCGACATAACGGCCCGGCGTCAGCACATGGCCGTGCTCGGCGATTTCCGCCAGTTTGACGCTGCGGCAGAAGCCGGCGATGTCTTGGTATTCGGCAATCTCACCGCCGACATCCAGCGGTTCACCGCGCCAGTTGGCGACGGTTTGGGCGATGCGTTCGATATCGGCATCGGTCAGCTCGATCTGCACACGGCTGACACTGATACCGAGTTTGCGTGCGTCGATAAACAGCACTTCGCCGGGGCGAGCGGTTTTCTGTTTAGCGAGGAACCACAGGCAGGCGGGAATCTGGGTGTTGAAGAACAGCTGGCCGGGCAACGCCACCATCACCTCCACCACGTCGGCCTCGACCATGGCTTTGCGGATATCGCCTTCGCTGTTCTGGCTAGAGCTCATCGAGCCGTTGGCCAGCACGATACCGGCGCGGCCATTGGGCTTGAGGTGGTAGAGCATATGTTGCAGCCAGGCGTAGTTAGCGTTGCCTTGCGGCGGGGTGCCATACACCCAACGCGGGTCGCCTTCTAGGCTGCCGTGCCACCAGTCGCTGATATTGAACGGCGGATTTGCCAACACAAAGTCGGCACGCAGGTCGCTGTGCTGGTTACGGACGAAAGTGTCGGCCGGCTCTTTGCCCAGGTTGAAGTCGATGCCACGAATCGCCAGGTTCATCGCCGCCAGGCGCCAGGTGGTGGGGTTGGCTTCCTGCCCGTAGATGGATACGTCGCCCAGCTTGCCGCCGTGGGCCTCGATAAACTTCTCGGACTGCACAAACATGCCACCCGAACCGCAGCAGGGGTCGTAGACCTTGCCATGGTGCGGGTTAAGCACCGCCACCAGGGTTTTCACGATGCTGGCTGGCGTATAGAACTGCCCGCCCCTGCGCCCTTCGGCGCTGGCAAATTGGCCGAGGAAGTATTCGTAGACCTGGCCGAGCAGATCGCGGGCCTTGCTGATGTCCTGGCCAAAACCGATGGTGGAGATTAGGTCTACCAGCTCACCCAGCTTGCCATCCGGCAACTGGGCACGAGCGAATCGCTTGTCGAGGATGTTCTTCAGCTTGGGGTTTTCCGCCTCGATAGCGGCCAGGGCGTCGTCGATGCGCTTGCCGATATCCACCTGTTTGGCGGCGGCGCGGATCGACTCCCAGCGCGCCACTTCCGGCACCCAGAACACGTTGACTTCGCGGTAGTAGTCGCGGTCTTCCAACTCGGCGTTAAGCGCCTCTGGGTCGTCATCACCCAGGTAGTAGTCGTCGTTCTCGTCAGTGAGCTTGCGCTCCAGTTCGGCGCGCCGGCCGGCGAAGCTGTCGGAGATGTACTTGAGGAAGATCAGCCCGAGCACGATGTGCTTGTACTCGGCGGCGTCCATATTGGCGCGCAGCTTGTCGGCAGTGGCCCAGAGGGTTTTCTCCATGGCCTCAATGCTGGTGGCCTGCTGCTTGGGCGCTTTGGCCTTTTTCACCGCGGCGGCGGCTTGCACCACATAACCGGCTGAGACTTCTTCGGTGTTCACCGGAGCCATGCGCTCACGGGCTTTGTTCAACACCTGATCCGCCAAGCTGCTGCCCGACGCTGGCGCGCGTAGGACCGAACCACCGCGACCACGGCCTTTGACCAGCACGCCCTGCTCGATCAGCGCATCGCGGGCCGCCCAGAGTTGCTCTTCACTGATTTCCGGCAACTGCGCTTTTAACCGCTCAAACAATGTTTGATTACCGATGCTGCTGCCATCCGCCGGCACTGCAGCCAGCAGGGCTTCGCCAAGTTGGGCCAAACCACTCATACAACACTCCTCAATACGCGCTGCATATTGGCGGCGCGCCGATACTAAAAACGGTGATGGCAATAGGCGTGGGGGATGGCTGTGTGACGCGTATTGGGCGGTGCGCCAATACGACTGGAGAGGCCATCCCTGGGATACCGCGGCCTGCCATGCTGTGATGCTCGTCACCTTATCCACTGGCCGCACAGGGGTAAAGCCATAGCCAATAGTTTGTGTCCGTGCGGCCAGTTTCCCCGCCCAGCGATGCGCAGCGCTTAAGCCAAGTAGCCTCTTCTTTGGAGTCTTTCTTCCAGCTTTACGGCAAGAGGCATAGCGGCACCTTGCCCATTTAGCCCAAGGGTTTAAGGGTCAATCGCTTGCCTGGGCAAAATTGCCCTCAATCGCTCGGTGGGTCATCGATGGGATATCCAACACCGGGAGCGCGTCCATCATCTGCGCTCCAGGCCCGTCTTCGTACTCAACGGCCTCGCTGGCGTAACTGGTAATCCAGATCTTTCTCTTGCCTAGCGACAACTCAAAACCCGAGTCGCCCTCAATTGCTTTCGGCAACGCCCAGCCTGTTTTTTGCAGAGCGGTCACGCTGATAATCAGATGGCCGAGGTAGGGATTATTCAGAAAAAGCTCTTCATGCAGCCTGGGCCAGAACACTGTGTCCCCCTGATTCGGCCCAACAGTGTCCGGGCTGGATGCCTGCCAACCTTTGTACTCGCGCGCCTCACTTAATGAATCGTATGGATGGGAGTGAAAGGTGCCCACTACCTCCAAATGAGGCCAATAGCGTGTGACAAACTCCATTTTCATGCGCAGCGAGCCCAGATCGGGGTTGGCCGAGCCTTTGGTCACCAGGGCCGATGTCTCAACAGTGGCGGTTGTCACGATAATGCGCGGGGGGCGATTGCCCCGCTCGGGGGTCATATACCCCCAAAGCAGGCCAAAGGTCTCCAGTTTGTCTTCTTTCTTTCGAGGGCTCGTGCGCCCAATTTCGTAGGCCTCCAATGCAGAGGTGATCAACTGCGGCACTGCATGGTCTTCAACGGTAATGTACAAAGGTTTCATCGCTTTCCCTTCCTGCGTACGGTGCATACCTGCACCCAATTGAGATGTTCAACATGCTGAAGCAGCTCGCCTATTCAACGAGCAGCGCCTACACCAAGCTGGCTAACCAGGGCTGAGTAATCGCCTTTCGCTCAGCCAGGCCTAGGGTTGCGACGCCATCTTTCACCAAGGCTTTTTTATCGCCCGTGTGCGGATTATTGACGTAGGTGCTGATGCTGGGGAGCGCATTGGGATTGCCACTCCAGCGCAGGTTGAACGCCGCCAGTTTGGGGAACCAGTACTGGCTGGCATACGGCAAGTTGTCATGGATCCACCAAGCTAGTGGCGTCCAGTCTTTATGTTCGTCGTACCAGGGCAACAAGGCCGGCACTACGATGCAGGCAGTTGCCCCGAGGTGGCCTTCTGCATCTAGGTAGTCCCAGATGTGCGAGGCATAGTTGCTTTCGTTCTTCGCGCAGTTATTGCCATCTTCCGCCCCCTTGGCATTTACCGCCGATGAGCGATACGCCGAGCGAATGGCAATTCGACCAAAGCGCTCTTGCAGTGGCTCCAGCAAGTTTTCACAAAGCCCACGCCCGGCTTCGATGGCCCGATCCGGGTAGTCCGGAATATTGGGGATGCCTTCGATCTGGCTAATTTCCGAGTAGAGGAAATCACGCATAAAAAAGTGCTTGGAGAGCTTGACCCGACCCAATTCTTCCAGGGCCTGCACCGATGCTGGTTTCTTCATCCTGATGTGTTCCTTGTGAATAGGCATCCATTGCCAGAGGTTGTACCCAAACCTTATTGATTTGTCTGCGGGTAATTAACAGTCGTGATGTCTCTGCCTCGCCTGCTCTTGGGTAAACTCAAGCTGGCGCTGCAGTTGCTCGACATGTGCTTTTTCCGCCCGCAGGCCAGCAGTCAGCTCGCGTATCTCATCCTCTTGCTGATAAACCCGCATCAGCGACTGCTTCAACTGGGCCTGTACGTTTTGCAAGCTAGCGAACGCTTCACGCCGCCTAAGGAGCTGCCAATACAGGGCAATTCCAGCTCCTTGCACAAGCAGCATGCAAATACCCATAACGAGCCACGACATCCCAAGTCCAAACACGCTTTGCTCTCCCTTTGCCAGTCCGCCCTGTTGCAGCGGACTTGAACGACAGCATCAAGATATGTAGCTTTAAGCGACGCATCCAGAGTGTTTACCTGTACAGGTAAAGTTTTCGAGCAGATGGAGAGGCCATGAAACGCAAGCAATCAATCGAGTCTGTGCGCTGGGATTTGGCGCTGCGCTACCGCCTGATCGAGACCGTAGCCTGGTGGGAAGGCCGCCTGACCACGAATCACTTGATGCAGAGCTTTGGCATCAGCCGCCAGCAGGCGTCAAAAGACATCAACACCTATATCAACGAGCATGCGCCCCATAACCTGACATATGACAAACATCTGAAGGGGTATGTACCGAGCGAGCAGTTTGCCCCGCTGTTTATCGATGACAGCGCCAGCGCCTATCTGCATCTACTCAATCAGAATTGTGATCGCGCCCCACATGTCGAGGGACTGGCCCTGGCCTATGCGCATACCGAGGTGCTGCAGGTGCCGGATCGCACAGTGCGTCCGGAACTGCTGCGCCCTCTCCTTCGGGCTTGCCGAGAAGGTCTGCGGCTAGAGTGCGAGTATGTGTCGTTCACCACACCTGAGGCCGAAGTTCGACTGATCGCCCCGCATACCCTGATCTACACCGGCATGCGTTGGCATGTGCGTGCGTATTGCGAGAAGAACCGGGATTACCGCGACTTTGTGTTAAGCCGCTTTCGTGGTGTGCCGGAGTTGATGGACGACAAAACCGAAAATACCCGCGAGCAAGACCCGGGTTGGGCTACCCAGGTGCAGGTCATCATTGAACCCGACTCACGCCTGAAGCCTGAGCAGCAAGCCATCATCGAAACCGACTACGGTATGCAGGATGGGCGGCTGGTGATCGAAACACGCGGCGCATTGGTGCAGTACGTATTGCAGCGCTATCAGATCGATCCAACCAAGGTGCATGCCAAAGCGACGGCGCAGCAAATTGTGGTGGTGAATCTGGATGAGTTGCAGAAATGGTTGTATTTGTAGACCGCGTTATTCCGAGCTGGCTATCGGCTCCAGCATCCAACTACAGGCGAGATCCCAATGCTCTACGAAAACGCCCGTATGGAAACCTGTAGAACAACAGATGCCACCTTGGACCAGCCCTGAAAGGTACAAATCGAGGCGGGGTTTATCACTGTCGAATACCCTCAGAGTGACAAAACCTCGTCACACCGAGGGCAAGAACAGACACCGGGCCACTTCTTGCTAACTGCTGATGGCTTCGATGGCAAGGCCACTCTCCATATGTTCGAGGGCTCAAATATTCTTGAAGGTGGCTGGGTTGAGGAAGGGGTAAGGGGCATGTGGGTATTCGTCTCAACGGAGAATAATTGTCCATAACAAACACGCCTGCGACCCATTGTGTCGCATGCGTGATTCACGATTGGTGCTGTCTGTATTTAGAGGAAGCACCATGGACCGCCTCATCAAGGAAAACCTCGAATCTCTTCTGCAGGAAACCTCAAATACCAAGCGTCTGGGTCGTCGAATTATCAGCCTGGCCGGTTTTCTCAGCCCTTCTGAACCACCCGAGCATCTACAGGAGCAACTGGGCAATCTGTCGCGCCTGCTGATCCAGCAAGATGCCTTCGATGCCCTGCTTGAGCCTGTCACGCTCATGTCCAGGGCAGGACTCACTGATACCCTAGATGCCCACGCCATGCGCGCGATGCTCGCCAGCCTGGAGGAGGCCCGCAAACAGATTGCGGCATTGGAGGACATTAACTACGCCCAACTGATCAGCTGGCTGGTCAACTTGGCGGTTAGCCGAAAGATCATTCGCCTGAAAGTTGCTGAGCGAGGGGAATGATATGTCGACACCTGAAATCAAGCATTCGATGTACTGGCCACGTTTAAGTGTTATGGACTTTGTGACCCTTAAAGAGTCCATGCAGACCAGCTTCTCTGCGGAGTACCCGGTGTCCGCCCTAGGGTTGAGCGATCTGAATTTTGTCATCAATGCGCCGCTCGATTACCGCCCGCCCGCAAATGGCGCGCTCGCTACGCTTTACTTCGACCAGACCGACCGCGCTCGCGTCTTGCCGGAGAATACGTATCAGGTCAGATGCCCACACACCCTGAATGCGTGTGAATTCATCAGCTGGTCCGAGCAAGCCATCGATATGATTCGCGTGGCGCTGATGCACAACGGGGTTGTGGGCATAGATTTGATGGACCTAGTCAATAGCCTACGAAACAGTGCCAGTCGGAAGTTGGTGATACACATCATCACCTATGACGATCCCCTAGAAGTGCCATGGAAAGCGCTCCAGCAGTGCCGTTTCAAGACCCTTTTTGCCTCTCTGTTTGCAGGTCCGGATTTATCGTTGCGGAGTTACTCTGCCCTTGGCTGCGCCCTGGAAGAACTCAATCCGAACGTTGATGATTTGAAGCTGGCTGCAACCGCCAGCCACAAAAACGCCCTACCTGTGCTGATGCTCTTAGGAGAGCTTGAAATTTGAGGCCTTATCGCGCTGGGTAAAAAGCTACCAAGTCAGCATGCGACACATTACGTCGCAATGACCCATCACAATACCTCCATAGTCACAGGAGGACTCGTCATGCCAAAGCCTACTCGCAAATCCGGCCCCCACAGTCACGATACATGCCCGCTGGCTATAGCGTGGATGTTCAAGTTGATGCTCGACTGCTCTGGCCATCGTGGTTTTATCAACCACTGCTGCTTCAGTGATGATGATGTCGCTCGTGAGCTGGGGGTCTACTGGCTGATTGAAGCTGACGACAGTGATGACGAAGACGCCGTGCCGGTACCGGTCTTTCACACCCGTAGATCCGGACCCTCGAAAAAAGCGCGCAAACCTAGCTTCCACGAACGCACGCTGGCCGCGCTGCGTGCGGAGCGCAAGCTTTTCGACAAAGTCTTCCCTAACCCCTCACTGCCAGACAACCTCCAAGCAAATCTGGAGAACCTCGCGCAGCTAATTGGTCTGGATGAAATTGAGCAGAAGCTGATCGGTTTCTGCTCATTGATGAATACTGACACTCTGCTGGACGACTGTTGCAACCAGCTCGGCTACATCGGCTTTAACCGCCTCACTAGGGTGCTGAGCATCCTGCTGGACGTCCCGCAGAATGACATTCGCGTGCGGCTTTCGGCAGAGGGTCGTCTGGTACAGTCGGGCTTGATTGAAACCAACCTGCGCAGCAGTGCGCGAAATCACGTGTCTGATTTGCTGGGTTTCAACAACAAAGACCTGCTGTTTTCAGTGCGTCACCATCAGGGCAGTGCCATCGGACTCTTTCAGAGCGCCTTTCGTCCCGCCCCTGATAGCTTGTTGTGTGCCGACGACTTTACCCACCTCAGTGTGCCCCTGAATATCGCCCGCCCCTATCTGCAACAGGTACTGGAGGAAAAGAAGCTGGGGGTGAACATTCTGATCTATGGCCCGCCCGGCACAGGCAAGAGTCAGCTCACCCGCATGCTGGCAAACGAACTATGCGCCGAGCTCTATGAGATTGCCTGCACGGATAACAATGGCGATCCGATTGATCGCCACGGACGGCTGTGTGCCCTTCGCTCAGCGATGTGCGTACTCGGCCAGCAAAAGACGCTGCTGGTGCTGGATGAGATTGAAGATCTGTTCAGTGGCAGCAGCGAGCTGGCCATGCTGGCCGGCCAGGAGCGGCAGAAGGGCTGGATCAATCGCATGCTGGAGGAGAACCCCATCCCCTGCTTTTGGCTCACCAACAACATTCATGCGCTGGACAATGCCTATATTCGGCGCTTCGACCTTGTTCTCAGGCTGGAAAACCCACCGCGGCGGCAGCGTGAGAACATCATTCGCAGCGCCAGCCACAATCAGCTCAGCCAACCCTTGATCGACAAGCTGGCGGACCACGAGCAGTTGATGCCAGCCATCATCACGCGGGCGATGAGCGTGGCGAGTATTCAGGATCAGACAAACGCGGCCAACCTGGACACCACTGTTGAGTTCCTGGTCAATGCCACGCTGCAAGCCCAGGGTTTTCCGCGTCTCGGCCAGGGCCGCATGCATGCCCTGCCTACGTTTTACAGCCCTGAACTGGCCAATACCGATATGCCACTCGATCAGCTCTTGAGCGGGCTGCGTAATTATGGCGAAGCGCGCCTGTGCTTTTACGGCCCTCCCGGTACAGGCAAGACCGCGTTTGGTCATTGGCTGGCGCAGCAACTCGGCAAGCCACTGTTGACCCGCCGCGCATCCGACTTGATTTCACCTTATGTGGGAATGACCGAGCAAAACTTCGCCCGGGCATTTGAGCAGGCCAACGACGATGATGCGATTCTGCTGCTCGATGAGGTTGATAGCTTTCTGCAGGACCGGCGCAACGCTCGGCATAGCTGGGAGATCAGTGCGGTAAACGAAATGCTGACACAGATGGAAAGCTACCGCGGCCTCTTTATCGCCTCCACCAACCTGATGGAAAACCTCGACGAAGCGGCACTGCGGCGCTTCGACTTGAAGATTAGTTTTGGCTACCTCACTGCGGAACAAATCACTCAACTACTCCGCCGGCATCTACGCCAGATGGGCTTGAAGAAACCGGACAGCCTTAAGCTCGCCCGGCTACTCAGACAAAGTTGCCTTACACCGGGTGATTTTGCACTGGTGGCCAGGCGTGCTCGCTTCAACCCCTTCACGGACGCCAATCACGTGATTGATGCGCTGCTGGCTGAGAGCAGCCTGAAAAGCGCCGGCACTATGAGAGCCATTGGCTTTGCCGAGTGGTAGATCCTGGAAGGTTCGGCAGCCTTGAGGTTGCTGAACCTGCTGCTGATTTGTTGGTGTCAGGGCATCCCTATGATGAAGTTGCTTGGAGTACCGGGGCTGGGCATGATGCCAATTAGACACTTCCAGACAAGGATGCCCGCTGTGCCATCAGCCACCAGCCGCAGCACACTGACCCGACAATGGGAACTGCTCAAGCTGCTGCCACCCAAGGGCCCGGGGATCACAACGCTTGAGTTACAACGCCTACTCGGTGACGCAGGGCACGAAACCACAAAGCGCACCATTGAGCGTGACCTTGTTGAGCTATCCAGGCTTTTTCCCCTGCAATGCAATAACAAAGGCATGCCCTACGGTTGGCACTGGATGCCCGGAAAAAGCGCCGAGCTTCCTGGCATCACACTTGGCGAGGCCCTTACCTTGCGGCTAGTGGAAGGCAGCATTCGCCCCTTGATACCGGCTTTTATGCTGAAAACGCTTGAGCCGCGTTTCAACCTAGCCAGGCAAAAGCTGGAAGCCATGAGCGAAGAAAACCCTTCGGCTCGCTGGCTGGATAAGGTGGCCAGCGTGCAACCAGAGCTCACGCAAATCCCTCCAGAAATCAACGCCGATCTTCTCGACGTGATTCAGCAAGCGCTGATGAACGACACCCAGCTCAGCTGCCGCTACTACTCAGCCCACAAGAATCAATTTCACAACTTCACCCTTAACCCACTGGGCTTGGTTCAGCGAGCCCATACCACTTACCTCATAGCCAGCGCCGAACCCTTCGACGACATCCGTCAATTCGTTGTTCATCGTTTCGAAGAGGCACGTGGATTACCCACTCAATGCTTCAAGCCGGAAGGGTTTGACCTGCAAGACTATGTCGATAGTGGCGCCATGCAGTTTGGTACCCACGAGAAGATCAAGCTCGAAGCCTGGATCAGCGAAGGACTCGCGCGTCTGCTGCAAGAGACGCCCATATCCCACGACATGCTGCTGGTCGCAGAAGATGAAGGCTCACGACTAACCGCGACGGTGAATGACAGCTGGGAGCTGAAGTGGTGGATTTTGTCCCACGCGGGATCCATTCAGATACAACAACCACAAGGGCTCAGAGACGAGATCCAGCAACGACTAAAGGCGGCTCTAGAGCTGCATGAGCAAGCGCCTGACAGCTGATTGAATAATGATCGCCGGGATTAGGATTCAAACCAGGAGAACAGAATGGGCACAGCACAATGGATCACCTTGTTCGAGCAAGCCTTTCGCGCGATGGACAAGAAACTTGGTGCTGCAGCTGAACAGCTGTCGGGAGCACTGGATACAGGCTGAAATCAGCCTTCATGCCTGGTTCAAGAACGAAGTCGATATCTGGACTGACTTGCCTCTAGGTGAAGGCCGCAAAGCAGACCTTTACTCGCAGGATGAAAGCGGCAAAACGATCATGGTGGCAGAGGTCAAATGCCTTGGTGACGGGTCACAAGCCAAGTGTTTGGAAGGTGATTGGTCTGTACGTTCCGATATCGATAGGCTTTCTTCCGTCGACGCCCCATCACGCTTATTCGTGCTGGTGATTGCGAAAGGCGAAAAGGAAACCAGTACCGGCAAACGTCTGCGTAATGATGAATGGGTGGAGGGACGGGAATCCGTAAATGTGGATATGGGGTACGCGTTGATTCGGATTTGGGCCTTGTGATTTTTGGCCTCCGACTGAAGAGCTGAGCACCTTTGCACGCGTAGACCTGGAAGCACTTATGCCAGGTACTACCGACTACGACGAGTCTGAATGACCGGCCGAAATCGGCCAATAGCGGACTGTTAGGGCCGATTCAGTCCTAGTGAATGACGGCCTATTTGATGACCTGCTCGGCTGGCTCTATGAGGGCTTTGTTACTGCCTCGCCAACGCACCGATTCGATGTTCTCTGCGTCGGCGCTCATACCGGCTCTGTCAGCCTTACCAGGAAGGTCGCAAACGCAAATCGCAAGTGGATCAGGCGACTACCAGATCAAGCAACCTGACTGCTTGCCGTCGTCGCGAGCGGAACCTTATTTTTTAGTAGCGAATCTTTGATGTAAGCATGCTACGACCGCCCACCAGCATGCGGAAACTATGTTGTTCGGTCATTGATGGCAAAGTAGTATCAATCTGCACACCAAACCGATCTAAATGGACTTGATGCATGGAAAACACCACCGATAGGGACGCGCGCGCCCGCCATCGTCATGCGAACATTTCGCCCTTCCTGGCAAGTGCCAGCACACTTCGTACAGGCGAAGACCAACTACCTGGGTATTACTGCGAGCAGCAGCAGATGTGGGTAGTCGACACCGAGCAAGGCGTTCTACCCATCATCAATGAGCAGGCGCTCTCGCAGCTGAAAACGAAGACTCGTGCAGATGGCGAAGAGGATGACGAGCACACCGGTGGAAAACACTGACGTGGTACAGAACCGGCGACATTGGCCGTCTGGACGAACAGGGCTTCCTCTACGTGGTGGATCGCTTAAAGGACATGATCATCAGCGGTGGCGAAAACATCTATCCCGCAGAACTGGAGGCGGTGATCGCGTCGCTGCCCGGCGTGGCCGAGGTTGCCGTGGTGGGCAAGGCCGACGAGCGCTGGGGCGAGGTGCCGATCGCATTTGTGGTCGCGACCCAACCAGGCGCTACCGACGAGGCCTCGATTGTCGAGGCATGCCGCCAGCGATTGGCGGGCTTCAAATGCGTGAAGTCTGTGCACATGCTTGAGGCCCTGCCCCGCAGCTCTGTGGGCAAGGTGTTGAAAAGACAGTTGCTTGCCTGAGCTTCTTAGGTGTTGTTGCACAGGAGCGGCACAGGCGGATCGAGGATGTCGATCCGTTTCAGGTATTCAGCCACCCCGCTCGCCCGGTTAGCGAGCGGGACCCGCAACGTTACTGCTTCGGAAACTCCGCAGCGATGCCCTGGACGTAGTAGTCCATACCTGCCAGATCCGCATTGCTGGCCGTGGCTCCTGGCGCAATTCTGACCTTGCCGGATTGGTCGGCAACCGGGCCATCGAAGGGGTGGAACGTGCCGCTCTTGATCGAGGCAATGATCTGCTGCGCCTCGGCCTTAAATTCAGCGGGAACGATATCGCTGATCGGCATGGTCAGGGCGTCATCGGCCAGCCCACCCCAGTAGTCAGCCGATTTCCAAGTGCCGTTCAGTACAGACTCAGTAGTGCGGATGTAGAACGGCGCCCAGTTGTATTCGATGGAGGTAATTACCGACTTGGGGCCGAAGCTGGCCATGTTGGAGGCATAGCCCACCGAGTACACCCCGCGGCGCTCGGCTGCCTGAATCGGTGCTGGGCTGGCGGTGTGCTGGAAGATCACATCGGCGCCCTGGTCGATAAGCGTGTTGGTGGCGTCGGATTCCTTGCCGGGATCGAACCAGGTGTTCAGCCACACCACTTTAACCACCGCCCCTGGGTTGTACTTGTTCAACGCGACCTGAATAGCATTGATGTCGCGGATAACCTCAGGAATCGGAAAGGACGCGACATAACCGACGGTCTTGCTCTTGGTCATTTTCGCGGCCAGGTAGCCGGCCACGTAGCGCCCTTCGTACGAGGTCGACAGGTAGGTGCCGAGGTTCGTGCTGCGCTTGTAGCCAGTGGCGTGTTCGAACGCGGTCTTGGGGAATTGCTTGGCCACGTTGGCCATCGGGTTCATGTAGCCAAACGAGGTGCCGAAGATCAGGTCGTAGCCGCTTTTTGCCATGTTGCGGATCACCCGTTCGGAGTCCGCGCCATCGGCAACGTTTTCGACGTAGGTGGTCTGGACTTTCTCGCCCAGCGCCTGCTCCAACGCCTTACGGCCCTGCTCGTGTTGATATGTCCAACCGTGGTCGCCAATCGGACCGGTGTAGACGAAGCCGACCTTGAGCGGCTCGTCGGCGTATGCGGTGATGGCTGCTGCCAGACCGATACCACTCAATAACCCTGCCAGTACTTTCCTGAATCCAGGCATGTTCATGCGCGTATTGCTCCCCATACGTTATTGGTTAGGCGGTTAGCCCGGGATAAAGGCAGGCATTGAAACAGGCTCCGTCTGCGCGGCTGTGATCACATCGAATAGGTTTTGCGGAACATGTTTTTGTAGTGGTCTTCGACGCTGATGACCGGGTACTTGGGTGACTCGCCGGGTGCCAGGCAGGCCTGGATGCAGGCGATTTCGTGGGCGATGTTGCCGGAGTAGAAATAAGGCACCGAATAGCGCTCGTTACCCGAGACATTGACCACGCGGTGCAGGGTCGATTTGTACAAATCGTTGGTCCAGCGCGCGATCAGATCGCCGAGGTTGACCACGTAGGCCTCGGGAACCGGTGTGGCCCAGATCCAGCCATTGCGCTCCTGATCCCACACCTGCAACCCGGCGTTTTCATCCTGCAACAGCAGAGTCAGGCCACCCCAGTCGGTATGCGCACCACAGCCCTTCTCGCCCGGTGCCGCAGTGGTCGGCTGCGGTGGGTAATGCAGCAGGCGCAGCGTGGTCATGGCGTCCTCGCAGAACGCGGCAAAGTGCTGCTCCGGCAGGCCCAGCGACAGAGCCACGCCCTGCATCAGCAGGCGAGCCACTGACTCCAGTTCCCGCTGGTAGGCCTCCATGGTTTGGCGAAACTCGGGGAGGTCTGCCGGCCACAGGTTCGGCCCCTGATTGAATTTGCCAGCCAGCACATCGGGATGATCCAGCGGCTTGTCCTGGCCGATGTAAAAGCCTTCTTTGACGTCCGGTGGCGCGCCGGCTTCGAGCACCTGATTACGCAACGGTTCGTAGCCCCGATTGGCCATGGAGAGTGACTTGTCGACCTTGCGCTTTTCTTCGGGCGGCAGAGCAAACAGCGTGGCCGCCTGGTCGATCACCTGCTGCTGCAAAGCTGCCGGTACACCATGACCGATGACGTAGAAAAAACCTTTGTCACGACAGGCCTGGCCGATTTGCTGACTGACCCGGGTGCGTTCGATCAGTGATGCCGAGCGCAGGCCCGAGATGTCGATAACTGGAAGCGTGGTGGCCTGCGAGGCCTCCAGAGGTGACGGTGCGAGTTGGGCGTGTGCCATGTGAGCGACTCCTACTTGAATGGGCCGGAGTGTTATCTGCTCAGGCAGAGCGCGGAAAGCATCGAATATCGCCAGGCCTGATGCCTTTTTGGCAGCGCTAGCCAAGAGCCCCGAACTGACTGGCCTCGTGCCGCTCGCGACGCAAAATCTCGTCGGTGAGAATTCTGGCGAAGGCATCCACGGCAGCCGGAATGTAGCGGCCGCTGCTCATGTACAAGCCCAGGTCGCAGAAAATACCGCCGCTGTCGGTGAGCGGAAGCATCTTCAGTTCACCGGCGGCCACCTGCGCCTCGATGCCGAACGCGGTTTGAAACGCCACGCCCCTGCCGCGCACTACCATCTGCTTGGCCAGTTCAAGCGATGCGGTTTCCAGGCGGGTCCTGCCGGAAAAATGGGCGGATTTGAGCAGTGGCGCGAGTCGTTGCCGCGTCGAGATTTCCGGCTTGCTGAGGATCAGGTCGTAGTCGGCGCAGGCGCCAAAACTGACCTGGCTTTTATCGGCCAACGGGTGATTGGGCGGCACGATCGCCGCCAGCCGGAAATGCCCCAGGGCCAATTGCTGGAGCTGCTCGTGTTTAGGCAACGCGAAAGCCAGACCCAGGTCCGCCGCCCCGGAGATGATCGCCTGCGGAATGCCTTGCGAGCCGGAAACGGTGACACCGACAGACACCCGTGGATAACGCGCGTGCATGTGTTCGAGCACGGTGGGTAACAGGTCCACAGCCAGGGTCTCGGCAACGATCAATTCGACATGCCCTGCCCGGATTCCTTCCATGGCTTCGAGTTCCGAGCGCAGCCGTTCTACGTCGTGGAGCACCACACCGATATGGCGTGCGAACAACTCGCCGGCGGGGGTGAGTTTCAGTCCGGAGCTCAGCCGGTCGAATAGCGGCGCACCGATGTCGTCCTCCAGTTTGAGGATCTGCCGATTGACCGCCGACGAAGCCACGTTCAGGCGCCGGGCCGCTTCGCGGATCGAGCCGCAGTGCTGAACCATGTCGAAGTAGCTGACCGACACCGAATGAAACCGTAACCGCCGAACCATGGTTTTACCTGACTTCCTCACTTCGAAATGTTGCCCAACGCGGATTCTTTTCGCGCCAGGAAAGTGCATCGAGCTGCCGCTGCGCACCATGCCAGAGCGAAAAACACGCCCGCCAACTGCTGAAAAAATTCGTCTAAAAACTGTCCAGGCAGTCAACTACGAGGCATTGCGAGCATTTTTCTGATCGCCTCTTCGCGTTGGCACAAGACGTGCTTTAGCGATGCCGAGACTGGTATACCAGATTGTATTTCTGAAAAGCCAGCAATGTGATCAACCGTAATGAGGATCGGCGATGTCCGCTCAATGGAAGCCCCTGATAGAACACAAAGGTTACCTCCGCCATTTCTGGCACCCGGTGTGTACCTTGAGCGAGTTCGAGAAAGCCAACGCATCCGGGCATGGCCCGATGTCGGTGAAGCTGCTGGGAGAGAACCTGGTGTTGGCCCGTCTGGACGGGCAGATGATGGCCGCCGATGACCGCTGCGTGCACCGCTCGGCGCGCCTGTCGCTGGGGAGCGTGTGCAAGCACCAGGGCAAAGACACCCTGCAGTGCCCCTACCACGGCTGGCGCTATAACGACGCCGGCGAATGCACGCTGGTGCCGGCCTGCCCCGACCGCCCTATTCCGCCGCGCGCAAAAATCGCCAAATACGACTGCGCCATTCGCTACGGCATCGTCTGGGTGCGCCTGGACAATTCGTTCGACTGCACCGAAATCCCTTACCTGGGCGATTGGGACAGCGAAGGCATGAAAGTCGTGGTGGCGGAGTCGTATGTGTGGGAAACCTCGGCCGAGCGCCGCTGGGAAAACTTCACCGACTTCTCCCATTTCGCCTTCGTTCACCCCGGCACTCTGTACGACCCCTTCTTCGCCAGTCACCCCACGGTAAACGTCGATCGCAGCCACGGTGAACTGCGCTTTCAGCTGGCGCCGCCCAAAGAGATGTACGAAACGCTGCCGGAAGAAGCGCCCATGGGCGACTTCACCTACCGCTGCTCGATGCCGTACTCGGTGAACCTGGAAATCAAACTGTGGAAGGACGATTCCAAATTCATCCTCTGGACCACCGCCAGCCCGGTGGACGACAGAACTTGCCGCAACTTCATGGTCATCGTGCGTACCGAAGACCAGCAGCCCGACCACGTGCACCTGGCTTTCCAGAAACGCGTGCTGGAAGAAGACCGCCCGGTGATCCAGTCCCAATGGCCTATCGAGCTCGATAGCGCCGAACTGTCGGTAGGCACCGACAAGATCTCCATCCAGTACCGCAAATGGCACCGCGAACTGTCGCAAGCGGCGCTGGGCGGCAAGGACGAATTCAAAGCGGCCCTCCTCAGCGAAGTGCTCGAGGAGCGTTAAGGCCTACACCCATGGGCCAAGCGCCCTTTCGAAGCTACGTTTTTGCAGGAGCAGTACATGAAAAAGATGTTCAAGTTGGGCTGTGCCGGGTTGGGTATCCAGGCGTCGTCGCGTGAGAACCCGGTGTCACTGACCGAGTTGCCGATTCTCGAGCAATTCAAACTGGTCAAGGAAGCCGAGGTCTGGGACTTCATCGATCGCATTCCCAACAACCGCCAGGAGCTGGACGAGTACATCAAGGGCAGCCAACTTTACGACCTGCCGGTGCTGTCGGGGAGCGGCCTGTACACCCTGGGCCTGGATGATCACCTGATCAAAGAGAACATCGACCTGACCGTCGAGGTCGGCGGCAAGTACCACAATTTCATGATCTGGGCTAAGCACAAGGACCGCCACTACGTGACCAACGAAGAGGTCGCCGAGTGTTACCTGGAGTCGTACGAGTACGCGGAAAAAGCCGGGGTGATCATCACCTTCGAAAACCATGTGGACATGTGGTCCGAAGACTATCGCCGGGTCTCGCAAGTAGCCGATCTGGTGGAAGCCCGCGGCGCGAAGTTCAACGTGGCCATTGACTACAGCCACTGCATTTTCAAGATTGAAAACGAAGTGGAGCACGCCGTCTCGCAGATGCGTGGCGACAACGATGCCATCGCCAAACTTGACCCGTTCAACGACGACAGTTACGCGGACGAATGGCTGAACCGCAACCTGGTGCACTGGGCCCAGATGCGCCCGGCCGCGCCTAACGGCCCGCTGAACTGGTGGGGCTTTGAAACCGGCCCTTGGGATGCCAAAGGTATCGACCGTCCAGGGCGCTCCATTCAGTACCCGTTCCGGCGTCCTGCCGAAGGCGAATGGCATACCGACATGTGGCATGCGCACAAGCTGGCGTGCACCAAGGAAGTCACCCGCAAAGTCATCGATGCCTACCTGCAAAACCCCGCTACCAACCTGTCGCTGATGACCATCGACAACATCAACCTAAACGCCTACGGCCTGGGCTGGATGTACAACATGTTTGCCGACAGCTGTGCCTACGCGCAGTTCGTCCGCGAGTTGTACGCCGAGCGCGCGGCTGTGCACGAGGCGCGCAGCGCCAAGTCGGCGGCTGAATTCGTTGCTCAGTACCGGGCGTAATACCTCCTCTGCGCTTGGCGTCGTCACGGCGCCGCCAAGCCTTGTACGGGCCACCGTTATGTTAAAAGAAAACAGCTTTGTCTACGACGACTGGCATCCGGTTGGTGCGCTGGCCGAGGCCGTCGTTGGCAAGCCATGCCATACCCGGATTCTGGGTCAGGCCATCTGCTACACCCGCACCCCCGACGGGCTGATCGCGCACCTTGCCGACAGTTCTCAGCCGCTGAAAACCTTGATCGTCTACGGCTTGCTCTGGGTGTCGTTGTCCGCGCAACCACGCCGAATTCTGGCCATTCCCGAGTTCGAAGAAACGGACCGCCGCGTCGTCAGCGCCGGCTCGATCCGCGTTGCCACCTCTGGGCTGCGGGTGGTGGAAAACTTCCTCGACATGGCTCACTTCCCGTTCGTGCACACCGATATTCTCGGCGCCGAACCGCTCACCGAAGTGGCCGCCTATGACGTCGAGATCGACGAACAGGCTGATGAGGTGCTGGCAGTCAATTGCCGCTTTCCGCAGCCCAAGGGTTCGGCGGCGGCCAGCGAACCGGTGGAGATGCAGTACGTGTACCGCATCGCCCGCCCCTTTATCGCCATCCTCTACAAGACTTGCGTCATCGACGCCAATCGCCTGGATGTGCTCGGCCTGTACGTGCAGCCCGTGGATGAGGAGAGCTGCATCGCCCACGCGATCATGTGCTACCTCGACGACATCAACACCGACAAGCAGCTGCGCGACTTCCAGCAACGCATCTTTGGCCAGGACATCATGATTTTGCTCAATCAGGTGCCCAAGGGCCTGCCGCTGGATCCCCGGCACGAAACGCCCGTGCGCGCGGATGCACTGTCCAGTGCCTACCGCCGCTGGATCAAAGCACGCAACGTCACGTTCGGCACCGCTCGCTGAGCCGTATTAGCAGGTAATCAGATATGGGTTCGTTACATCAGGAATGGCATGTGATCGCCAGCTCCGAAGACCTTCCGTTTCGCCACGTGTACCAAACGCGCTTGCTCGGTCAGGAGCTGGCGGTCTGGCGTGACGACAACGGTGTTGTAAATGTGTGGGAAAACCGCTGCCCGCACCGCGGTGTACGCCTGAGCCTTGGGGTGAACATCGGCAACCAGCTGAAGTGCCAATACCATGGCTGGAAATATGAAAGCGGCTCGGGCCATTGTGCCTTTGTGCCCGCTCACCGCACGGCAAAACCCAGCGCCGCCTGTGTGCGCACCTTCCCCTGCGCCGAGGTGGACGGCCTGGTGTTCGCCCAGCTCGAAGCCCCGGTTGGCAACGCCAAACCCGGGAGACAGCGTCCGCTCGGTGCCGCGCTGTCCACCAATTTGCGCAGCCATCCAGTGGCAATGAACGCCAAGGCCGTCGTCGAGGCCATCCAGCAGGCCGCCCCCTCGTTCGCGCCGCTGCTGGGAGATCAGGCCGACCGCGTGCAAACGCTGGTAAGCGGCCTGAGCATTGACCTGAGCTGCGCCGGGCTGCTCGACAGCGTGCGGATTTTTGTCCAGCCGGAATCGGACTCCAAGGCCGTGGTGCATGCCCGCCTTTACGCCGCTGCTGCCCTGCCCCTGCAACGCAAAATCGTCTTTACCCAACTGCTCGACGAGCTGTTTGCCCGCGTACTGCAAAGCCCCACGCCAGCGCCGACCGCGCGGCTTATCGCCTCGGACGCGGTGCCTCTGAAGACTCCCAACCCACCCGCCGCCGATAAGCCGGGCGAGCCGTTCTCGTGCACCGTCATCGCGCGCCAAAACGAAACCCCGGACATCGCTTCGTTCTGGCTGAAACCGGATGACGGGCGGCTGTTGGCGCTGGAACCGGGTATGCACGTGAGCCTGACCACGCCCTCTGGCCACCTACGCCAGTACTCGATCGTCAACACGCCTGACGAGCAGGATGTACTGGTGATCGGCGTCAAACACGAGCCGCAATCACGCGGCGGCTCGCGCAGCATGCACGTGGATGTTCAGGTAGGCACCCAGGTGCAGCTGACGCTGCCACGCAATCAGTTCCAGCTGCAGCCGCCGGGCCGTCACGCCCTGCTGATCGCCGGTGGCATCGGGGTCACCCCGATTCTGGCCATGGGCCTGCATCTGCAACGCGCCAAGCGCCCGTACAGTTTTCATTACCTGGCGCGCAGTGAGGAACATGTGGCCTTTACCCAGCGGCTTGCCGCGCTCGGTAAACAAGCGGCGACCTACCTGGGCCTCGATATCGAAGGCACGCAGCAGACATTGCGTGAATTGCTCCAGGACCGGGAACCGGCACGGCATGACGTCTATGTCTGCGGGCCGCAGCCGATGATTGATCTGGTCGTCGAGCTGGCACGCGAAGCTGGCTTTGCCAGCGAGCAGATTCACTTCGAGTACTTTGCGCTGGCCCCCAGCAGCAAGCCGCCGGCTGCCGAGTCGGGCAGTTACCAAGTGACCATCAAGTCCAGCGGCAAAGCCTTCACCGTCAGCCCCGGGCAGACCCTGCTGCAAGCCTGCCTCGATCACGGGGTAGCCATCGATTACTCCTGCGAGCAAGGGGTATGCGGCGCCTGCATGACCAAGGTGGTCAGCGGCGAACTGCAGCACGGCGATGTTTATCTTTCGGCCAAAGAAAAAGACAGCGGCACGTTGATCATGCCGTGTGTATCGGGTTGCCGCTCTGAAACGCTGATTCTGGATATCTAATGGGTGTCTGATGTTGAAACTTTACGATTACGAGTTATCCGGAAACTGCTTCAAGGTGCGTTTGCTGCTATCGATTCTGGGCGTGCAATACGAAACCGAAGTGGTCGAGTTCCACCCGGGGCGTGAACATAAGCGCCCTGCATTTCTGCGCATCAATCCTATGGGTCAATTACCAGTTTTGCAGAATGGCGAAAAGATCATTCGCGACTCCCAGGCCATTCTGGTTTATCTGGCATCAATATTTGATCCGAGTCGCAAATGGTATCCGCTGGATCAACCGGAGGTGTTGGGTGATATCCAGGTGTGGCTGGCATTTGCCGATAGTCTGACCGGATCACTTTCTGCCGCACGTTTACATGAGTTGTTCATGTATGACTTCGACGCCGACGCCTGTCGCGCGCGTGCTCAAACATTATTGGAGGTGATGGATAAACATCTGTGGATCAATCGCCAACAGGATTTCAAGTTTCTCTGTCCACTGGCGCACGCGACTATTGCCGATATTGCCTGCTTTCCCTATGTGGCCATGGCCGATGAAGCCGGGCTTTCGTTGCAGGATTATCCCTCGGTGCGTCTCTGGCTGGATGAAGTCAGACGTATTCCAGGCTTTACCGTAATGGCCGGCATATTCCCGGCCGGCAAACCCTGATTACTCTTATCGTCAGAACATCAAAAGACGTGGCTACTTGCCCCGCACTATAACCATAACAGCGGTTCTGACAGCACGTTGCCCTACCACTCTGCCTTGTTACACCACTTAGTAATCAACAGGAGTTTTGCAGATGGTCATATATACCCCGCCTTCAGTGGCCAAAAACATTCCGGTTATCGATCTGGCGGACAGCTTTTCCCACGATATCGAGAAGCGCAAGGCAGTAGCCTGGGAAATTCATAAGGCGGCACGGCAGACCGGTTTCTTTTATATTAAAAACCATGGCGTACCGGTAGAACTGCAGAAAGCGCAGTTTGATGTAGCCAAGGAATATTTCAAAACGCCGCTGCACGAAAAAATGTTGGTCAACTCGAAAAACTCCAGTTGCCTGCGAGGGTATGAACCGATTGCGGCGCAAATTCTCGATGAAGGTTCGCCGCCCGATCTGAAAGAAGGGTTTCTGCTGGGTCGCGAGTTGGACGACGCACATCCGCACGTTATTCGCAAAACACCCTATCACGGCCCGAACCAATGGCCAGCGGGCAACCCCCGTTTCCGCCAGCAGACCGAAGACTATATGCGCTACATGGATCTGCTCGGTCGCAAGATCGTCCGCTTGCTTGCCCTGTCGCTGCAGTTGCCCGAAGACTTTTTCGACCAGGGCCTCAAAGAGCCGATGATCATTACCCGCATGCTGCACTACCCCAGCCAGCCGGCCGATGCCCGTGAAAACCAGATTGGCGCCGGTGCCCATACCGACTGGGGCCTGATTACCTTGCTGCTGCAGGATGAAGTCGGCGGTCTCGAGGTGCGCAATGCCGACGGTGAGTGGCTGAAAGCGCCGTTTATCGAGAACACCTTTGTGGTGAACCTCGGCGATATGGTGCCGGTGCTCACCAATGGCCTCTATCACTCGACCATGCACCGCGTGTTCAACTCCAAAAAAGACACCCCGCGCTACTCGGTGCCAACTTTTTTCGACCTGGATTACTACTACGAAGCCTCGGTGGTGCCCACGCTGCGCAAGGCCGATGAGGTCTATCCGGCGCCCATCACTGTCGGCGGTCATATCGCGGCTATGTTCGACAAGACCTTCGGGGTCAAGAAAGCCACGGCATAACGCGCCGACAGCGGAAAAGGCCACTAGCGAGTGGCCTTTTTCATGCCTCGCTTTTGGCAAGGCTGAACCGGGCGGATAACCGCCCGGTGTTGTTTTAGAAGTACACCTTCACAATCAGACTGGTCACATTCTGATCGGTGTCGAATGCGCGGGTGTCTTTGATCGCGTATTTGTTTGTCCAGTTGTTGTACTCGACCCCGGCGTAGAAGCGCTTGGGCTCATAACCAAAGTGCTTGCCCAGGTCATATTTGATCTGCGGGTTGAACAGCAGATTACTGTGATACGTGCCTTTATTATTGACCACCCAGTCCATATAACCATCGATCACCACGTCGGAGCGGCCGATCGGAATGGTATACGACCAGACCGGCGTGATTTGCCATTGCCCACTAGGTGCTACACCGCCGTCTGGTTTGCGGTAGTAGAAGTTAAGCTGGAAATAATCGAAACCCGGTAGATCGAGATCAAAGCCCGGGCCGAGCAAATAGTTAACCTGATCGTGCGTTCCATGCTTTTCGTTTTTATCCCATTCAAAACTCGACGCAATCAATACGTCCTTGACGGGACCGAACGACAGTTTGCTATCAAACACTTTGCCCAACGAAAGTCGCGGCGCCAATTCACTGTAAATGGAATGGTGTCCATCATTGTAAGTACCACCGCCTGGGTACCAATTGTTGTCCATAAATAAATACACATCGCCCCACGACCAGTCGCTGGCATGTTCGAAGGTAATGGTTTGTACGGTGCGTGCATCCACCTTGAACTCTTTGCCGTATTGATAAGTGAGACTTTCGCTGTGCCAATTCATATCGGCATGCGATACCGATGGCAAACACGAAAACCCCAAAAAGCTTGCTGCAAAAACAGTGGACTTATTGTTAACTTTCATCTTATCCCCCATATATAAAGCTGATCGAATAGTCAGCATTTACATATAGCAAGTAATGGGCCAATAAATGCACGAATTGCGCAGACTTTGCAGGAGTTTACAAGCTCTTGAAATGCATTTTTGCTGCTATTGGGGGCGGTTTTTGGTGTGGTGAAGTAATTTAGTGCGTGTTTTTTTGTATTATTAAATGCACTTACCAAGGTAACTATCAGCGCAAAAAAAAGCGACCTATAAGGTCGCTCTAGTGTATTACCTGCCCCCTGGTAGCTATCAAGACAGGTAGCGTTTCACTTAATTATCACCAAACAATCAGAGATATCAGTTGGAGTGTTGACCAATACCCTCGCCAGTCGCGGCGTCGTTCTGCGGTTTTCTCAAACCGATACCGTTGAAAAAGATATTCAAGGTGATCGCGACAATTGCCGTGAGCAGAATCGGGCTTTCCAGGATCGGCCCCAACGAGGAAGGCAACTTGCTGAAAAAGTGCGGCGAGACCACGGGCAACATGCCCACCGCCAGGCTTATGGCGACGATATAAAGATTGCCGACATTCTTGAAATCCACCCGGCCGAGCACCTTCATGCCACTGGCCGTAACCATGCCGAACATTACGATGCCGGCACCGCCCAGCACATAGGGCGGAATCGACGCCACGAAGTAGGCCACCTTGGGAAACAGACCCAGCACAATCAGAATCGCCCCGGCCAACGCGCACACCCAGGGGCTGCGCACGCCCGTGATGCTGACCAGACCGATATTTTGCGCATACGAGGTGTACGGGAAGGTATTGAAGATGCCACCCACCGCCGTGCCGAGGGCATCGGCACGAAAGCCACGAACCAGGGTGCGTTCATCCATGGGCTTGTCGACGATCTCGCCCAAGGCCATGAACATGCCTGTCGACTCGATAAAGGTCACCAGCATCACGATGCACATGGCCGCCATGGGCCACAAATGGAACGTCGGCATACCGAAATGGAACGGCAGGATCACACCGAACACCGGGGCGTCCTCGATGCCGTCCAGGCTGACCAAACCTGCGCCAGCCGACAGGGCAAAACCGAATATCAGGCCCAGCAACACCGAGATGTTGTTGAGGAAACCCTTGGTGAAACGAACGATCAGCAAGATGCACAGCAGTACCGCACAGGCGATTGCCAGGTACAGCGGGCGGCCGAATTCGGCGTTGCCAAAACCACCGGCGGACCATGCCGCGGCAACTGACATCAGCGACAGCCCCACCGCGACAATCTCGGTACCTGTGACCACCGGCGGAAAGAATCGCAGCAGCTTGCCCACTAGAGGTGCCATGGCCAGGCCGAACAAGCCGGCAGCGATGGTGGCCCCAAAAATAGCCGACAAACCAGCGCTGGGATCGGAGCCGATGGCGATCATTGGGCCGATGGCCGTGAAGGTCACGCCCATCATCACCGGCATGCGGATACCGACCGGCCCGATACCGATGGCCTGGATGATGGTCACGATCCCGCAGGCGAAAAGGTCGGCATTGATCAGAAAGGCGATGTCGGTCTTGGACAGACCCAGCGCCGCGCCAAGCACCAGGGGAATGGCCACTGCCCCGGCATACATCACCATCACATGCTGGCACGCCAGCAGAAGCATGCGCAGGTATTGCGCCTTGTTTGGAGCCGAGATTGTCTTCATAAAACCCTGCACTGGTGGCTGGGACGGAGCAGTCCGCGCTTCCTGCGAACGTCGGCGGGGTGCCCCCGCCTCGCGGCCTGATCCGTCATCACAAAGGTCGTTGGTCGAATCCTGAAATATGACCAGTTTTCATTACTGGAGTACCAATATTGAGCAACTGGTATACCAGAGCGATGACAAAAAGCATTCTCCATGCCAGATCGACAATTTGTCTTATTGGTCAGGTTACTCGCGGTGAATTTTCTGAAAAGGCGTGACCCACCACGGGGAATATGCCCCACATACGATCGCCAGACCGCTACCCATCCCCAAGATGGTGCTCAGTGAAGGCGGATAAAGGCCTGTGGTAGGCTTCGCGGCTGCGAACGTCTATTGATAGCTGGTGCCATGCTCACCCAGAAAATTGTCTCTGCCATATCGGATGCGATCTACCACCGGCGCTTGCCGCCAGGCACAAAGCTAAATGAGCGGGATATTGCGGAGTTGTTCGATGTAAGCCGGACGGTGGTCCGGCAGGCGCTGATCCGGCTTTCGCAGGATCGCCTGGTGGAGGTGTCACCCAAACGCTCGTCATCCGTGGCCTGCCCGACCTTCGACGATGCGTACCAGCTCTACCAGATGCTCCTGGTACTGGAGAGCGGTGTGATTGACCAATTGACCAAGTCGATCACCCAGAACGAGCTGGAGATATTGCGTGCCCACACCCTCAAGGAGCAGGCCGCGCACCAAGCCCACGACCATGATCTGGGCGACAAACTGGGCCGTGAGTTTCACTCGCTGCTGATCTCGTTCCTGAAGAACGACATTCTCAACAACATCCACAACCAGCTGCGCCGGCAGGAAGCGCTGATCAACGCGCTATACCGCTCGGGCTTCGATTACTGCCAGCTGCGTGACGAGCACACCCGCCTGGTGGATTGCTTCGAGCGCCGCGACGCGGCGTCTGCCAAGAACCTGCTGGCCTCGCACTACAACCTGGTGATCAAGGGTTACAAGTTCAACACGGCGGTGCCGCCGGATATCGACCTTAAAGCGGTGCTGGGTCTGTAACCCGACGCGGGAGAAGCCTTAACTGCCTCTCCCGCCCGCGCTGCCTACAGCTTGAACCCGCCCATCTGCCGCGCCAGGTCGTCGGCCAGGCCGCTCAAGGTGCGGCACTCCTGACGACAATCATTCACCTCCCCCGCGGTAGCACGCGCCAGATCGGAAATGCCTTGTACGTTGCGGTTGATCTCCTCGGTCACCGCCGACTGTTCCTCGGTAGCGGCCGCCACCTGATGGTTCATGTCGCTGATGCGGTTCACCTGCTCGGTGATCGCCTCAAGTGAACGTCCCGTGCGCTGGCTGGAGGCAACCCCTGTCCCGGTAGCCGCCTGCCCCTTGTGCATCGAAGCCACAGCGTTTTCCGCGCCCTGCTTAAGGCCGGCGATCATGCTCTGAATCTCGTCGGTGGACAGCTGCGTACGACGCGCCAATGTGCGTACTTCATCCGCCACCACTGCAAAGCCGCGGCCCATTTCGCCGGCCCGCGCCGCTTCAATCGCTGCGTTCAGGGCGAGCAGATTAGTCTGTTCGGAGACGCCACGGATCACTGCCAGCACTTGGTCGATGGAGGCCACTTGCCGGGCCAGCTCGCCCACCGCGCCCGAAGCCGTGCCGATATCGTCAGACATGCTTTCAATATGGGAAATGGAGCCGCGCACCACCTCTCGGGCCTGCAACGCCTCCTCCCGAGCGCCATGCGACGCAGAAGCCGCACTGCCGGCGTTGCGCGCAATCTCCTGCACCGTCAGCCCCATTTCATGAACTGCAGTGGCCACCATCTCAGTCATTTCCTGTTGGCGGTCGGCACGCGTGGCGGTGTTGTCCACCACCTTCGCCACTTGGCCAACCGTGGAGCGCAGCCGCTCGCTGGTATTCAGCACGTCCGCGATCATCTCGCGCTGGCTGAGCAAAAAGCGGTTGAAGCCACGGGCCAGATCCCCCAACTCATCAGCACGGCTGTCATCCAGGCGATGGGTAAGGTCACCGCCGCCGCTGCCAATTGCCACCAAGGCACGGGTAACCTGCTGGATAGGCTTGACCAGGCTCTGCGCCAACCAAACCACCAATGCCAGACACACCAGCGCCACACCCGCACCGATCAGGCTGGTCAACCACAGCGCCTGGTGCGCTTGCGCATAGATTTGTGCTTCCGGCACCTCAGCAACTAACGTCCAATTCAAATCGCGCAATGGCAAGCTGATCGCCAGATAGGGCTCGCCCTCGCGCTCGAAAGCCGCCGATGACAGCGCAGACTTGCCCAGTACGGCCCGTGCTGCCGGTGCGCCAATCTGCTCGGCGAGTTGGCGATCACCGTTCAAATCGGTTTGCGGATGGATCTGAATCAGGCCGTCGTTGCGCACCAGGTACACCTTGCCGCGCTCGCCGAAACTGAAGTTTTTGATCAGAGTTGAGAGCTCGTCCATGCGCAAACCGAGGCCGGCAACGCCCAGCAACTGACCAGCTTTTTCCACGCGCAGATCGATAAACAGCGTGAGGGCGCCGGTATTGCCGTCGGTACCAATTTCGACGACGCGGCGCTGCGCACTGTCGAGGAAACGGTAATACCAGGCGTCTTGGGCGTTAGCGCGGCTCAGCGTGCGCTCCAGCCCCTTTTCACTGTAATGGCGACTGGTTGCCGAAGAAATCACGAAAGCCGTGGCGGCCTTGTGCTGCTCCAACACTCCACTCAGGTAGCTGACAAAGCGTGGTAGATCGGCACCATTTTCGCTCTCCGCCAACCAGTCGCGCACCATTGTGTTGCTGGCAATATCGTCCGCTGCCGTCAGCGGTTGCATCAGAATTCGCTCAGGTTTTCGATAATTCCAAGCGTCCGCTTCTGGCCGTTAGCAGCAGCTCTTGAAGCGACGCAGTCAACCGCAATCAGACAATGTTTGGATTGCTATGACGAGGCGCCATCAGCTCGTTGCTTGAGTTTCAGGCAGATGTTTTCCTCTCCCGCCTCAACTGACAGTTCATCACCCAGCCCCCATCCGAGCTGCTCAAGTAGCTCGGATGGAAGCTCAACGATGACGTCTCCGCTGCCATCCCCAGGGTCTTGGCATACAACTCGCCAGCTCTCAGATGTAGTAGTCATAGATTCGCCCTCACGCAGTAGGCACAGTATGGCAGCTTCATCTCGGGCAGATCCGCTTCGTACGGTGGGGCAGCATTTGGCCGTTCTCGTCCTGTTGCTCACGGCAGCTTTGAGTCAATTTCTGCTCTTCACTGAAGCTCATCGCCTTTCCGTCAGTTGATCCTGCGCCCACCAACACGGACAATCCTGTACAAAAATACAGTGATCGCTACCATGTCTGCGCTACTACCGCCCGAGCTCTACTACCTCAGCAATTTTCGCACGGCACTCGCCTGGGTAGGTGAACGCTATGCCGACCTGCTTTCAGATGAAGAGCGCGCCTTTCTCGACACCTTCAACACCCTTGCCTGGCCATCCCAGGCCTTGCTGGTGCGCATGGTCATGCGCAAGGGCTGTCATTTTCGCCTGAGCAAGCTCGTCTATCCGGAAATCGGCGACTGCTTGACGGCAGCCGGTCCACTGCTTGAACAGGGCTGGGTCACCGAGCAGGCGCTGCTGACAGTTGATGAGATTGCCGAGCTGCTGCGCAAGGACGAGCTGCTGGCCCATCTGCCAGTCACCGACCGCCGCGCCTCACAGAAAAAGGCCGAGCTGCTCGAACAACTGCGCAGCACGGAGTTACCTGCCCAGCCCTTCAGGGACTGGTGCCCTAGGCTGGATGATCAGTTGCTGAGCCTGATGGTGGGTGATCTGTGTGACCGTCTGCGCCTGATGTTCTTCGGCAATCTGGCCCAGGACTGGTCCGAGTTCGTGCTGGCGGATCTGGGCATCTACCGCTACGAATCGGTGGACATAGGCCCGCAGTCACGCGGCTTTCAGTGTCGCCAGGATCTGGAGGATTACCTGCACCTGCGCCAGTTGCGCGTCAGCGTTGAGCAAGGAGCAGACCTGGTGGATATAGTTCCGCCGTTGCTGGCGTTCAGTTCAAGCAACCCTTATCTGTGCAGCCGCCAATCGCGCCTGCTGTTTCAGATCGCTCAGCAACTGGAGAAGAGCTGCGAGTTGGAGCAGGCCCTGGCGCTCTATCAGCACAGCGCCCATGGCGAAGCCCGCTGGCGGCAGATTCGCGTGCTGGAACAACTGGGGCGCGACAGCGAAGCCCATGATAAGGCCCTGGCCTTTAGCCAAGCCCCAGGCAGTGATGAGGAAAGTCAGCGCCTGGAACGGGCCCTCACCCGCCTGCGCCGCAAGCTCGGCCTGCCGATGGTGAAAAAGCCCAAGGCAGTGGGCGAACCCCGTATCGACCTGGTATTGCCGATGCCGGCACATGGCTGCGTGGAAATCGCCGTGCGTGATCATCTGCATCAGGATGATGCTCCGGTGCATTACGTGGAAAACACCCTGCTCTGCAGCCTGTTCGGTTTGCTGTGCTGGGAGGCGATCTTCGCGCCGCTGCCGGGGGCGTTTTTTCACCCGTTTCACAGCGGCCCGGTGGACCTGCACAGCCCGGACTTTTATGCCCGTCGCCAACACCTGTTCGAGCGCTGTCTGCAGCAGCTGGAAAAGCCCGGCTATGAGCATTTGATCAAGGCTAGGTATCAGGAGAAGTTCGGCCTGCAGTCGCCCTTCGTGTTCTGGGGCATGCTCGATGAGGCGCGCTTGGAACTGGCCCTGCAGTGCATTCCCGCCGCCCATCTGCACGCCTGCTTTACCCGCCTGCTGCGTGACCTGAAAGCCAACCGCGCCGGCATGCCGGATCTGATCCAGTTTTACCCGCAGGAACGGCGCTACCGGATGATTGAGGTCAAAGGCCCCGGTGACCGTCTACAGGACAACCAGAAACGCTGGCTCAGTTTCGCAGCTCAGAACGGCATTGCTGTTGAAGTGTGCTACGTGAGCTGGGCCGAGGTATGAGTTACCGAGTTGCGGTGCGGGCACTGTGCGAGTTCACCGCCAAGGAGGGGGACCTGGATCTGCGCTTCACCCCTTCCCCCACCGCGCAGGAAGGCATGGCCGGGCATCAGACAGTGGTTGATCGGCGGGGAGACGGCTATATCGCCGAGTTGCCCCTGAGTGGCAGCTACCCGGGCCTGCTGGTCAGCGGCCGAGCCGACGGCTACGACCCGCAGGAACGCCGCCTGGAGGAGATCAAAACCCACCGCGGTGATATCAGCCGCATCCCCGCCAATCACCGGTTGCTGCACTGGGCACAGGTCAAGGTCTATGGCTGGTTGCTCTGCCAGCAGCTTGAGCTGGAAGAGTTGGAGCTGGCTGTGGTGTATTTCGACGTCATGAGTCACGCCGAGCACGCCTTCAGCGACCACTTCACAGCCGCTGAACTGGAAGACTTCTTCAATCAGCAGTGCCAACAGTTTCTGCGCTGGGCCGAACAGGAGGAGGCGCACCGCATCAAGCGTGACGCGCACCTGCAGAGCATCAGCTTTCCCTACCCAACCTTTCGCCATGGCCAACGCCAACTGGCCGAAGCTGTCTACCGCAGCGCCCGCGATGGCCATACGCTGATGGCCCAGGCCACCACCGGCATTGGCAAAACCCTGGGCACCCTGTTCCCGCAGCTCAAGGCCATGCCCGGGCAGCAACTGGATCGCCTGTTCTTTCTCACTGCTAAAACCCCAGGGCGGCGCCTGGCTCTGGATGCCCTGCACAGCCTGCGTGAAGCCGATCAACAGATTCCACTGCGGGTGCTGGAGCATGTGGCCCGCGACAAAGCCTGCGAGCATCCGGATAAAAGCTGCCACGGCCAATCCTGCCCCCTTGCCAAAGGCTTCTATGACCGCCTGCCGGCGGCCCGTCTGGCAGCGCTGGAACAGGCCTGGTTGCCGCAGGCCCAGGTGCGACGCATCGCCCTGGAACATCAGATCTGTCCCTACTACCTGAGCCAGGAACTGTGCCGCTGGGCCGATGTGGTGGTGGGTGACTACAACTACTACTTCGACATCAACGCCCTGCTCTATGGCCTGACCCTGCTCAACGAATGGCGTATCGCAGTGCTCGTGGACGAGGCGCACAACCTGGTCGACCGGGCGCGTAGCATGTACACCGCCGAGCTCAATCAGGGGCTGTTTCATGCCCTGTGCAACACAGCGCCGAGTAGCATTCGCAGCGCCTTGCAACGGGTGGGGCGGCACTGGGAGCAGCTCAATCGGGTGCAGGAGCAGGACTACCAGATCTACCCCAGCGTGCCGGATCTGTTTGTCGCCGCGCTGCAGAAAGCCGTTACAGCAATTACCGATCACCTCAGCGAACAGCCAGATGGTAATGAGCGCAGCCTGCTGCAGTTCTACCTGGATGCCATGCTGTTCTGCCGCTTAAGCGAGGTGTACGGGCCACACTCGCTGTTCGATATCACCCGTCAGCAGGACAACATGCTCAGCCTGGATACCACCCTGTGCCTGCGCAATGTGGTGCCGGCGCCCTTCCTAGCCGACCGATTCAGTGATGCGCACACCACCACGCTGTTCTCGGCCACCCTGCGCCCGGCCAACTATTACCGCGACCTGCTGGGTTTGCCGGAAGAAGCCCAATGGATCGACGTAGCCTCGCCCTTTACCGCTGAGCAACTGAGCGTACGGGTGCTGCGCAACCTCTCCACCCGCTACCAGCACCGCGACTCCAGCCTGGCACCGATCTGCCGCTTGATGGCCGAGCAATACCGCCGCGAGCCCGGCAACTACCTGGCGTTTTTCAGCAGCTATGCGTATCTGCAACAGGTGCAGGACCTGTTCACATCGCTGCACCCGGACATTCCCACCAGCGTGCAGACCCGCAGCATGAGCGAAGGTGAACGCCAGACCTTTCTCGACAATTTCACCCTGCATTCCGAGGGCATCGGCTTTGCCGTGCTAGGCGGGGCATTTGGCGAGGGGATCGACCTGCCGGGCAAGCGCCTGATCGGCGCCTTTATCGCCACCCTGGGCCTGCCCCAGGTCAACGAGGTCAATGAAGAAGTCAAAGCGCGCATGCAGCAGATGTTCGGCGAGGCCAACGGATACGACTATGCCTACCTCTACCCAGGCCTGCAGAAAGTGGTGCAGGCCGCAGGCCGGGTGATCCGCACGGTCGATGACCAAGGCGTGGTGTATTTGCTGGATGATCGCTTCGGCCAGGCCAAGATCAGGGACTTGCTACCCACATGGTGGAAGGTCGACACCTACCGCCTGTGAGCCCTGGCGACCTGCGCGAGATCAAATCGATCAGACTGCACGGCCACCGTAGGCCAGGCGTGCCAACCCGACCATCACCAGCCCTGTGGCCAGCACGGTCAAATATTCACTCATCGAACTCAGCATGATCATCATGGTGAACGCTCCTCGGTTGTGATGTGTCGACCATAGGCCGGATCGCCAGGTGAGGCGACACGTAAACTTTTCGCCTGTAAAGAATTCGGGCATATCCAGCGCTGTCCCGACAGACGCTGCTTGTTAGATCCAAGCCTCACAGATTACTGTATATAAATACAGCAATCTGGTTAACCGTCATGAGCAATGCCCAGATCCTCTACGAAGTAAGGCCAACCGATACTCTCCTGGCGTATTTTGACGTCCACATCCCTGCGGGCTTCCCAAGTCCTGCGCTGGATCACATGGAGCACAAGCTCTCTCTGGATGAGTTGCTGGACATCAATGCGCCACACACATACGTGCTTAAGGTCAGTGGAGAAAGCATGATCGGAGCCGGGATATTTGATGGCGACTACCTCGTTGTCAGCCGTGCCCGGGAGTCCAAACCTCGCGACATTGTCGCGGCTTACCTAAACGGGGAGATATTCGTCAAACGCTTGGGAAAAAGTCATGGCAGCTATGTTCTGCAGTCCGAACATCCGGACTACCCACCCCGCTACGTCCAGGAAGACGACGAGTTGAGGATCTGGGGCGTCGTGACCCATAGCCTTCGAGATCACCGCGCCCATGCCTGAGCCTGTATTTGCTTTGATCGACTGCAACAGCTTCTACGCAAGCTGTGAGCGTGTGTTTAGGCCTGACTTGCAGCGCACACCCATCGTGGTGCTCAGCAACAACGACGGCTGCGTGATTGCCCGCTCTGCTGATGCCAAGCCTTTCGTAAAAATGGGCGCCCTCTTCCATGAGATCAGAGGCGACCTCAAGCGCCATGGCATCGTGGCTTTCAGCAGCAACTATGCCCTCTATGGTGATATGAGCGAGCGCGTCATGAGCATCATCGAGGCGCGTCTGCCTGCAGTGGAGGTGTACAGCATCGATGAAGCCTTTGCCGAGCTCAGTGGCATGCCGGAACCACTGGAGCCATTAGCTCGCTCACTGCAATACGAGGTCAAGCTGAAGACCGGTATTCCAGTTGGTATTGGCATCGCCCACACAAAAACCTTGAGCAAGCTGGCTAACCATGCGGCCAAGCGCTGGCAAAAACAAACCGGTGGCGTGGTCGACCTACGTGCCCCTGTGCGCCGCGACAAGCTGCTTAAGGTCATGCCCGTAGAGGAGGTCTGGGGCGTTGGCAGACGCATGCAGGTTCACCTCAATGCCCTGGGCATCAAAACCGCCTGGGATCTGGCGACTCATGACGCGTGGGAACTGCGCAAGCGCTTCAACGTGGTCATCGAGAAAACGGCGCGCGAACTACGTGGCACTGCCTGCTTGGCGCTGGAAGAGGCGGCACCGGCAAAGCAGGAAATCTGCTGCAGCCGCTCTTTTGGCAAGCGCTTAAAGGCCATCGAACCGATTCAGGAAGCCGTGACCGCTTACGCCACCCGAGCTGCTGAAAAACTGCGCATGCAGGGCTCTCTATGCCGGCAGATTCGCGTCAGCCTGCGCACCGGTATGTTCAACCCGAGTGAGGCCAAATACGCCAACGGCCTGCTTTGCCAACTGCCCTACCCGACCGACGATACTCGCCTGATTATTGCTGCTGCTCGTGAAGGTATCAGCCGGCTATACCGGGATGGATTCAGCTATGCGAAAGCACAGGTACTGCTCTTGGATCTGTGCGGTCGGGATGAATACACGCCTGACCTATTTGCCCCTGAACAGCCCGTGAAGACCGAGCAACTGATGAGTACGCTGGATGCCATTAACGGACGCTGGGGGCGTGGAACGCTGCAACCGGGGCGCCTCACCAAAACAGCCGAATGGAGCATGCGACGGGAGTTGCTCTCTCCCGCCTATACCACCCGCTGGGGGGACCTACTGAAGGTCGACGCCCGGTGAGCTCGACAATCAGCAATCAATACGCAAGGCCTTCGAACGAGATCGAGCGTATGCAGCATGTGTTGTTCGAACTCTCGATAAGTCTGCTTCGCACGCAGGCTTGACCTGGACAGCCTCAGCGCGGCCAAATCGTTTATCGCCGTATCGTGCAATAGAGTCCGTCGCTTGATGACCCATCACATAAGCAATTTCGACCCGCGACAGGCCCGATGCCTTGAGGTTTGATCCAAACTGGTGGCGCAACGTATACATACTCGGCACTTTTCTACGAGGAAAGGTCTCAAGAGCCGCGCGACGGATCGCTATGCGGATTGAGTCCAAGCTCCTGCCCTGAGAATGGAAAGCCTCAAGAGCATTGCTCACCAGCCTGCAGAAATCCTCACTGGCTTCAAGCACTCGGTCAGCACCACGCAAACCGCCATGGCTGTGTTTCGCACCAGGAATCACTATGCGATTGCCATTGACGCTGATGCCACCGAGCTCACAAGGGCGCGCGCCAGTCATACTGATCAACAAAAGGGCCCCCGCCTCAACCACCTGCTCCTTCGCTAACAGCTCCTTGACCCAGCACCCAAACTCTTCATCAGAAATTCTCTGCCGCCGAGCCTGCTTGCGTTTGCGAGGCAAGCCCAAAACGGTAACAGGGTTGAGTGTCCGATTGATTTCCTGGGCAATCCAGAAGTGATTCCGGAGCTTCTGATCCAGCGCGAGTGCATTGCGCAATCGCCTGAAATAGTCGGGCCGATATTCAGGCGCAGCCCGCAATAAAGCACCAATGATATTCAGCTCATTTAGCTCACTGACCGGGATGCCAGGCAGGCGCGTGTCGTAGAAGTGGCTGGCTAGTGAGCGGTAAGCATTTTGGGTCTCTGTGTTCATGCTGATTCTTCTTTTTATGTGTACGAACGATCTCGCACATAACCAGCATGCTTAATGAGCAAAAGCTATCGCAATAGGGAAATCAATTATTTTTGCATAACAAAGATCGAGTGAACGTCAAGGCAGACAGTGTTGTCCTGCGTGGACATAGGTTCGTTGATTGAAGACGATACCGGATAACCCTCGGGGGGCTGCTATCGGCCGATTCTGTTGAAAAAGTAG